>JAZOMV010000014.1:0-68197 GCA_045654165.1 Christensenellaceae bacterium | reverse complement strand
AAGGCTTATTGTTTTAGTCACCATATTAACGCAAAGGATATCGAAGAAGTTATTTTGGCGGATATCCGAAGTAAGATTGATATGGTAATAGCCGATGAAACAGCCGTTAGAAACGCTTTCCTTGAAAGAAGCGAAAAACTTTCTCAAGAGAAAATTAAGTCGAGTCAAAATGAGTTAAAAAAGAAAAGCAAACGACTTGCTGATTTAGATGGGCTTCTTGAAAACGCTTACGTTGATAAGGTTAAAGGAAAAATTCCCGAAGATATTTGCGTTATGCTAATAACGAGATATACCGAAGAGAAGAAAACTTTAACGACGGAGATTGAAGAACTTAACGAAAGTCTTGCAAAAAGCAATCAAGTTGTTGCCGACGTGGACGAATTTATAGCAAAAATAAAACGCTATCTAAACGTAAACGAATTAACGAGAGCAATGAGTGTTGAACTTATTGAACGAGTTATAATCGGTGCAACGCCAAAAGACAAGAATACGCCAAGAAAAATACAAATCGTTTACAAAGTCGATTTAGTGTAAATTGAATAGAAAATAAAAAGGCACGGTAGATTATCATTTGTCCATAATGATATTCTACCGTGCTATACTTATTATATTAGTGTTATAGTTTATCCTGCAATATTATAATAATTGTGTAATGTGTTTTTCTCTCAATCGTTGGATTATTAAAGAAACACCTATGTGAATTGCTTCAACCGAAAATAACTTTTTCTTGTTTTTATTATAACATATCAATCCACCCTGTATACCCATGTGGGTAGTATCCTTATAAAATGCAATATCATCAAAAGTATAAAACTTATTTTTTTGAAAAAGTCGATAAACAATAATATTATCTCCATCAATAACGACATAATTAAATCGCACCCACGCATATCCGAAAAAACCTATAATCGCAAATATAGAAAAAGTCAAAATTACGCCTATTAAATTTGTTGTATTATCCCTATTTATTATACCAATCACAATGCCACCGCACGTTCCGGCAATCGCAAAAAAAAGGAAAAAACCAGTTAGAGTTTTTGGTGGTTTAGTACGAATAAAGTTTCCATTTGGAATTTTCTTTTCAGCATTTGTCTTAGTTTTCCACAAAAGTGAAAATACAATAGTTATTGCTATTGGAATTAGTATATATTCCATATTATATCCTCCATAATAAATAACTTGTTATTGATAATCTAAAGCAAAAATCCCTACGGGAAGAGCGACTACGGTGTCCTTTTTTTTACTTAATCTTAAACTTTAATACTCTCAACGAAAAACTAGTTCCATATAAATACGGATCAACGTTAAACACGCCATTCTTAATATCTACCGATTCACCGTTATCAAGCCATTCACCATTATAAGCATCTGCATATATCTTAACTAGTCTTTTCGAGCCTACTCTTTGAACGTTAGGATCTGCACTCATTGCAACGTCTCTAATAATAGCGTAATAATATTCTCCATCGTAAAGAATATCTGCATTATCAGCCTTAACGTCGCAAGATTTAATATTATATATAAATCCTTTAGTAGCACGCACCCATTTACCAATTTCGTTAAACAAGTATTTATCCATAAGGTTAACGCTACCGTCGCCACAAAGACCTGTATTTAACAAGAAATTGCAATTATATTTTCTACAATCCACAAGATCGTTTAACAACTCTTTAACAGACTTATAGTTACAATCATTTTCTGCATAGCCCCAGTGATCATTTAAAATCTGAGCCATTTCGCCAGCACGACGCTTGTCTGATTGATCAACGAAGCAAGGTTTACCACGTTCAAAAGTTACGCTATCAATTTCCGGATGTCCGACCTTACCAAGTTCGTTCAACCCGGTATTGTTAATAATCATTGCTTCTGGTTGATATTTTCTTATAGTGCCGTAAATTCTATCTTCTTGCCAATCTTCATCAGGTTTATCCCACATACCGTCAAAGAAAAAACCACCGATCTTACCGTAGTTTGTGCAAAGAATTTCTATACTTTTTACTAAATAATCAATATATTTAGGGAAATCTTCTTTATAACTCTTTTCACGCCAGTCCAAAAGCGTATGATAGAAAATAGGCAAAATATTTTCTTTATTACATTCTTCAACAAACTCTTTTATTAAATCTCTACCACTAGCAGAATGTGGCGCATCATAATCGTTAAGCCCACAAGTATCGTAAAGAGAAAACCCGTCGTGATGGCGTGTCGTAAGCGTTATATATTTACAACCTGCATTTTTAGCCGTCGCAACTAATTCTTTTGCCCAGTCTTTTTTTATGTCAAATTTATTTATTAGTTTTTCATATTCAACCGGATCGGCTTCTGGATTAAGATGCAAGTACCACTCACCTTTTCCAACTATACTATACAAACCAAAATGCACAAAAAAGCCAAAACCTGCTTGTTCAAATCTTTCTATATATCCCATTTTAACACCTATTTCAATTCATTTATAATAAAATCAGCCACTTGATTTGCTAGCATGGTGTAACCTTCTACCAAATAATGCGTGCCATCTTCATATCTCATTTCTTTAGGTATATTTTGACTTACTTTATTTAAATCGTCAATCTTTATTCCTAATTCTTTTGACAATTCTTCCATTGCTTGATTTCTTTCTTCAACACGTTTCATCCAAGATTTATCAAAAACACGATTGCCTTGTTTATAAACAACCGTAGTATTAGCAAAAACCACTTTTGCGCAATCTTGTAATTTTTCTACAAAATACTTAACTTTTTTCTTGTAAGACGACTGAGAAAGATGTTTTGCATGCAAGCCAAAATTAAAGTGTATCAAATCATAATCGTTATATTTAGCAAAATTCAAAACTAATTGTTTATATATATAACTATCAATACCATAAGAAGTAGCAACGTAATCGACGTACACTTTACCCTTGAGATTTTCCCTTACGATATTTTGATAATTATTAGTTATGCTATCACCTATCAATAAGACTCTTGGCAAATCGTCGTTAAAATTCTCATCTTGCCAACTATGTATCCATTCATACTGCTCTTTTTTCATAAACAAAAACTCCTTTCAAACAAAATATTACGTTCTTCATCCGTAAACTTTACGTTAACACATTCTTTAGAGATTATAATTGCCGTTCCAACGATTTTTTCATCATTGAACGCAGAACCAACAATTATAGGAAAGTTATGTTTTATAAGGCTTCTTTCACCGTTTGATTCTAACACAAAAGCATCGTGGAAATGCCCACACAACATAAAATCTATTTTTTCACGCTCTAAAACACTTGTCCACTTTCTATAAGTATCTCTTTCAATATCAAAAATACCGTTTGCAGTATGCGTTGCGTAACAAGGACATATATGGCTTACAACAAATCTAATCTTTTCGCTATCAAGCTGAACAGTATTTAAAAATTCCGTTTCACGCTTTCTAAAAGAATCAAATCTATTTACGTCACCGTATTCTTTGTGTTTATCAAGTTTATCTTCCCCACAGTCTAAAACAATGCCGTTCAAACAGCCGACGCTAAAAGTAAAGAAAGTGTTTTTACCGTTTGCAGGAAAATAGTCTGTATATTTTTCTACAAGTTTACCACGAGTATCATGGTTGCCACGTGCAAAAACAACGGGAATTCTACCTTGTGAAACGTTACCCACAAACCTTGCTATATAAAAATAAGTTTCTTCACTTTCAAGTTCGCCTATATCCCCGTTTACGATCAACAAGTCTAAATTTTCACCAAAAAACGAACAAGTTTTTTCGGCATTTTCAAAACAATGGTGAACGTCTGCAACGTGATAAGCATTGATATCTCTTTCTTTTGATAGTGGTTTAAAGGTAAATTCTACCGAAATTTCTTTATCAAGTTCAGAAAAATACGCTTTTCTATCTATTGTTTTTCTAAACACTACTTCGTATTTTTTAGCGTTATTAAGCACGGCTTGTGGCAGACGAATTTTTGCAAAGTTTTTTTCCGAACATAAAACGCCAGAATTTTCTTCGTAAAAAATTTCGTCCCCAACCTTTACGCCTATAACCCCGTTATTTTCGGTTATTACTAATATCTCATAATCGTCGTTAATAACAAACACCGACGGAATACATTTTAAAAACATTTTCTTATCCTTTTTTAAGTTTTTCTTATAGGATATCATATAACTTAATATTTTTCAAACGTAATTAAACTTTTTACAACAATCTTTTTAATTATGCTTTACTAAGTTTTAACATCAACGCAGAATAATCTTTTTCAAACTTAAACTTAAGCAAGCCGTCTTTATACTCAAAGTCTACGCCATAGTTTGCAGACGGATATAAACGCTCTACGGTGTTAAATCCATATTTAGTGAGATCAAGCGTAAATTCCTTATTTTCAAGCGCCCAAACAGATAACAACATATCTTTTCCGTCTTTATCAACAAGACCTAAAGATTGCATGGTTTTATCGTGCATATTCTTTAAACCTGTTGGGAAAACGGGATAACGATTTGATAAAGATTTATTGAAAGTTTTATAAGTTGCAATAGATTCTTTAATAAGTTCTTTATTTAACTTGTCTGCCAAGTGAATTTTACCAGAAAGATACATATAACCTGACATACCACTAACCATATTGAAAATAGTTTCTCTACCGTCTACGTGAGTAGCAAGTTCTTCTGCAGGAATTTCAAAAGTATCAAAATTCTTATACAATAAAGGATACGGATAACACCAAGAACCTGCCTTTTCAGGACCGTACCACATTAACGACCCCGTGAAAATGGATGGCATTAATCTATAATTTTCTTGGTCGGTAACCGATTGTAAAGAAAATCTTTTTAAAAACCCGTGTTCTGCTCTACCAGCACCAGCTGAACAGTTTTCAACAACGAGATCGGGAAATTCTTCATGCAACATATCTATAAACTTAAGATAGCCTTGATTTTTTCTTCTCAAACCTTCTAGTTCAGATTCACCTAGTTTCCAGTTTACACCCCAATGTTCGTCGTTATTTTGGTCGTTTTTAATAAATCTTACGCCCATATCGTAAACAACTCTAACCTTTTCAATGAGCCACTTGCGAGCCTTAGGATTTGAAAGATCAAGTTTAGGACGATAATGCGCAACAACGTTACCGTTTCTATGCATAAGCATATCTTGCCCCATTTCTTGAGCAATTTTATCCGTGCAACGTTCAAATTCAAACCAAACGCCTGGTCTTAAACCTTTGTTCTTTATATACTCTATCGTTCCTTTAAATCCTAAATCGCCAAATAATGAATCATCAGGATCCCATTCGCCAACAACTGACCAACCGGCATCAATACAGAACCCTTCACAACCCATTTCTGCAGCAGCATCAACTAAAGGAATAACCCTATCATAGGTAGGCATTGCCCAGTTACAGTTCATAAAATCGTTGAACATAACTTTAGTATCAGCAGGCATTAATTGTATCTTTCTCTTGTAATCAAGAAGAGTTCTTACAACTTCTTCAAAGCCACCCTTAACCATGCCGTAGAAGCAACTATCGGTTGAATACTTTTCACCCGGTTGCAAATCGTAGGTCCAACCTATATTTTCATCCATACCACCAACGGAAACGGTAATAAATTCAGCGTTAAAACCTTCAAAAGCAGAGATGTCAATATACCAACTTTCAGAGCCTTCTCTTTCAAAGAACCAACATTCTTTTCTTTCGGTATCTTCAATTATAATAAGTGGATAATATTCTCTTGTAGAATAACTTCCGATTGATTGAAAACGGTAAGTGCATTTTTCCCACGGGTGTAACGTTGCAGGATACAAGCCTAATTCTCTTAAGGTCTTTTTAAACCATTGACCTTCGCCAGACCATCTACCGTAACTATAATGAACAATAAAACGATCGTCGTTTTCAAAATATTTGCTACCACCGAAACCTATACCGGTAACGTTCGTAGCTGATAATTTAGAAATATGGACAGGGTCTTTACCCTTGTTTTCAATTTCCGTAACTTGTTTAACGATATTAAGCCCGTCTACCATTTCCATTTTTTCAGTAACCACAACAGGTTTAGAATTAATATCGTAAGAAATGGTTGCATTTTTGCCATCTACAACCGTATCTTTATGTAAAAAGAAGTCGGTTGTGGGCATAATCATATTTTCTTCGCATTCAACTTCGTTACCAGCACCAAGTATAACGTTAGTATTAACGTACCCATAAGCGAAATCGGTTTTAGCAGTTTCTTCAAGCGAAAGGAAAAAATGCCCTTTTTCGCCAATGTTTAAAAACATATCATTATGTTTAATCTTTTTAATCATAATACTTAATTCCTTTTTATTTAATAAACACAGTACCTAAAGTCCAAGCAGAAAGACTTGGGATAGTAAGCACGTATTCGTCGCCGTTTTTAGTAGCTTTTAATTCAATTTCATCAATATATTGACCTATGAAAGTAAACTTTTCACCAACGGGATTCTTAATTCTAACCGTTATTTCTCCACTATTACCTATAGTCATATTAAGAAGTGAAACGCTCTTAACTTTTCCATCTAGAGTTTCTCTAGGCATTTGCATAATTTGAGAAGTGCCGTCTACAACGGTTTTCACCGAATTAGGACAAATTTTTTCAATAACACCTAATAATTGATTACGTCTATCAACACTTATCGTTGGGTTCAATATATCCGTTCCACAAACAACCCATTTAACCCCGTTTTTAGAAGTTACAAGACAATCCGTTATACCATAAGGATATTCACCTTCGCAAGCTACAGTTATATCCTTTGCCGAACTTGTATAATACGATAAAGGCTCTACAGTTGCTTTATCTTGATAATTAAGACAACGATATAAAGTAGGATTATAGAAACTCTTAGGATACGTTTTATTCTTAAATTCCCCATTAGCGTCACTATCCGTAAAACAACAAGCAAGTTTATTAGCCGTTGCCCCGTCAACTCTTTGATAATCGCAATCAAAAGCGTGATATTTTTCGTTAATTCTCATAAACACTTCTGCATCACAAATAACAGGATGATTTAAGAGATCTTGCATTTGCTCTTCCGAAAGGAAATGTGCATTTTCTTTAGTAACGAAATATACCCCGTCTTTCTTCTTTCCGTCATAAGCAAGTGGAATACCCGTTCTCAAAAACTCTGTAACCCCGTCGTAAACGCCTACGTGAAAATCAAACACGCTATTAAAAGGATGTGTTTCAGTTTCTCTCATAGTATCTTCGGCAAACACGAAGTTAAGACCACCTTGAATTGTTTGTCTATTTACTTCAACAAGTTTTTCCCAGTAAGGACGTTGACGATCAAATTCTTTGAAAATAGTTTCGTGATAAGACATAGGCTCATACGTTCTCATAACCATTGCGTAAGTCATATCAGTACTACCTGCGCCTGCAAAATGCAAAGTAGTTGTCATTAAAGTACCTGCAGGACTCTTACCGTAAACAACGTCAGGCAAGTTTTCTATTTCCGGCATAGTTCCCTTTACGCAATCGGGCAACTGTTTATTTAGCAAGTTAACGTGAAGCATACCACGAACTATAAAGTTAGGATTATAGTCTTCGTAAACGCCACCACCAGGACGGGTTTCCGGATCGTGTCCACTAATTTCTTTCATTGCAACAAGTGCCTTTTTCACGTTTGCCGTAAGAGCAGTTTTCATGTCGCCGTATTGTAAGCAAAAAATAGTATCGGGGCAGGCTTCGTGAAACGGGGTTAAGATAGCACGAATAAAATCTGCAAGGCTATCCCCCATAAATTCTGCGTAAAGTTTTCTAACCTTTTCATCTTTCATAAAAAGTTCGCCAACTTCGTCACGAGTATAATTAGTGCCGTTTTTCTCATTGAACTTTTTAACGCAGTTTTCACAAAAACAACCTATATTTGTTGAACCGTGATGGAACAGTCTAAAATCGTCGTCAATCCATAATTTTTTAGGTTTAACGTCTTTATAAGCAAGAATAGAATTCTTAATATATTCTCTAAAATATTCGTCGTTATAACAGAAACAGTAATTATTAGGCTTTCCTTGTATATCTACCATTTTACCAACGGGCGAACCTTCGTAAACAAGACCACTACAATCTCTTGAAGACATATATTCGCCGTGACCGATAGTATTAGCAACTTGCATAGAAACGATAAAACCATTTTCACGCAAAAATTTTGCCGAATGTAATATTTGTTCAGCCGACTTTTTGTGCGTTTCTAAAGACGGATATCCGTAATCAGTAGTAAGCCACATTTCGTCGCAACAGCCACCGTATTTTTTTATAGACTCAACAAGTTCTTTTAAATATTCAGAATCTTTTTGATGAATCATACTCAAACGTTGAACTAACATTTTACTAATTCTCCTTACATAAAGTAATTTAATTTATATTCGCCTTTTACGTCTTCTAACTTGCAACCTTCTGCAATAGTCTTAAAGCCTGTTTTATCGCAAAGTTCTAGGAATTTATTCTTATACTCGTCATACCCCTGTTCGCCGTAATAATACTTAAAGTTGAAAAGAATCATAAACCTAATAGTTAATTCTATCTTTTCAAGTTCTGATACTACACGTTCAAAGTCAGGGCGAGAAAAAGCGTGAATCTTGGCTTCTTCTATCAAATTCATTTGTTTTTCAAGAAGTTCTATAGGCTGATTTTCATACCAAGCAATTTCCGGCCCGTATATAGAGAAGTATACGTTTTTCGTCCACTCTGCTTCGGCTTCTTTTTGAAGTTTTTTTGCAATTTCTTCCGTTGAAACATTGTTAGAAAAAGGCAAGTATTCTTTATTGACTTCTTGATAAATACGTCTTCTCATTTTTTCCGAACGTGATGCTATTTCTGCATAGTTTTTATCAAAAATATCAATAATTTCCTTTACGTATTTAGCACAATCGCCAAATACTAAATCTATATATTCGTTGCGAATTGTATAAGGATCTTTTTTAGTGTCCCACAACATTTTAGAGGCAACGTAAAGTTCCATATTTGCTTTCCAGTCAACAGCTTCAACATGGTTAGACTGCATAAATAAATATTCTACGTTTATAGATTTGTAATAATTTAAATCGTCAGACCATTGTTGCATTGTTGGAAAATACCACAAGAAACAATGATATTGCGTGTGATACGACCATATCATAATCTTTTCACAAACCATTCTCCACTCGCTTATAATCCTTTCAAAAGGCAAGAAGTGCATATCCGAACAAATCGGGAAATAACAGTTTGCTCTAATAGGCGCAATACGAACGATCAAATTAGGATCAGCAACTACTATAGGCGAAACTACGCCGTTTTCCCTTTTAACAGGCGCAAGAGTAGAATATTCGTATGCGAAAAATACCAAATAAACTTCCTTATCAATATTTTCTTCTTTCATCCACTTACGAAGTTCTCTCATAAGTAAATTACCGAAAATAACGTTCAAACCTGCTCTTGTATATTTTTCTGCCCTACGAGTACATTTTTCACAAGGACATGCATCCGTATGATCCATTTGCCCTATCGGAATATATTTATGGTCGGTAGTTTTAACGAGTTCTTTTAAGGTTGATAAAACCAACTTAAAAGCACTAATTTCCATACTTTCGTCAATTTCACCATCATCCGTAATACCGTCGGACATACAAATATCTATGGCTTCGCCGTTTTTATTAAACTGGTAAACGTGTGCATGTTCTTTGCCCTTTTCGTTTAATAGGTAACTAGCATAATTATAACGCTCTTCACCCTTTTCAAAAAAGCCTGCGTGCTTAGTCATCCATAAAAGAGAATGGTTGTTGCCGTATTTACCACTTAACTTTAACCCACCACCATATTCTTCTCTAATCTTATAATTTTCACTATAAAGTCTTAACCTTGCAGAGAATAAATCGTTTTCAACGCTCTTTGCAAGATATTGTCTTACAGGAAAAGCAGGTATTGAAGAATAAGAAACGGGTGTTTCTTTTAATCCACTTATTTTAGGCACGTAGGTATAATCGGCATTTAAAAACCTAACGCCTAAATACTTTTCAATAAAATCGTAAGTAGCATAAAGAACGGCTCTTGGATTTGCGCCTAGCAAATACACGTTACCGTTCTCAAACTGTACGGAAAAAGCATCTTCAAACCCGTCAACTTGTGAAAAATCTTTTCCACAACCAACATAAATGCCGTTTCCTGTGGTTTCATTGACTATTTCAAGTTCTTTACCCGTACTTTCTAAAATGAATTTTTTTAATTCTTCGGACGCAAAGCCTAAGCATGCGTCCGAAGAATTAACTACTATTTTTGCATTTAATAAATTATTAAAGTCCATAATGTAAAATTATTTAATTCCGTATTGATTTCTAAGCGTTTCTAATCTACCACCTTCTGAAATAAAGGTAAAGTTTATTTCTTCAGCAAGTTCTACAAATTTCTTTACAGTATTGTAAACCTTTTCTGAATCCGGATAGTAAGATTTAACGTTTTCAACGATCATATACAATGGTGTGATTAAAACTTCTTTTAATCTGCTTTCATATTCCGTTCCCTTTGCTGTTTCAATTGCGTTGTCTAATATTGCGCAAATACCTTCAAGGAAAGAAATAGGATAGAACTTAGCGTCTTTAACTTGATGAACGTAAAGCCCGAAAACAACTTCGCCGGTAAGTGCGATTTCGTGAACTCTTTCATCAAGTCTACCCATAACGTCTTTTACTATATAAGCATATTCACCATAATAATGATCAATAAAGTCTTTTTGCAAAGCAGCAACGTCTTGATCGGGATCCCAAAGCATCTTAGACGCTATATACAAATCGATCTTATCTTGCCAGTCGTTATCGTTTTTGTGGTCGCTTTGCATAAGAACGTAATAAGCACCCATATCTCTATAAGTAGTAAGGTCAGATTTCCACGCTCTCGTCGTTGGGAAATACCAAGCGAAATTAGTATAGTAAGTATGATAGTTCCAAATACAAATATTTGGTGTAAGGTCACCCCAATCTTTTATCTTATTCCAGTAGTTAGTATTTTGGCTTTCTTTCATAGAATAATAATGGTTTTGGTTAATGGGGGCAATACGAACGTATACGTGTTCATCTGGAACACATGTAGGATCAACTTTACCATTTGATTGCTTTAATGGTGCAGCATCCGTATTGTTATACGCAAACATAAGAAGATTGATTTCTCTTCCGTCGTATTCTTCTTGTGTCCACTTATTAATTTCTCTTGCTAAAAGATTATTAAAACGAACAACGTTACCACTTCTACCATATTTAGCCGCTCTAGTAACACATCTACTACATTGACAATCAAGCGTGGTATCCATCATACCGAAAAGATACAAACTTACGTCGTCTCTCTTTTCATTTTTTATCTTATTCTTTAAGGTTTCTAAAGCCACCTTAAATGCACTTATTTCTAAAGTTTCGTCAATACCACCGTCTTCTGCAATACCATCTGTAAAACATATATCAACAGCCTCACCTGCAGAGTTAACGTTGTACATGTGTTTGTTTTGCAACTTTTGATCTGCAGTAGCATAATAAGTTCCTGTCGGTACGAAAGTTATTGTGTTGTGACAGAAGCCGTTCATTGCTATATCGCCACCGTACTGTTCGCTTGCAGTAACGTGTTCTTGAGCGTGCATTCTATTACGAGCAAGGAATAACGAATCGCTGAAGATAGAACCAGTAAGGAAAACTCTAATTGCAAACGCAGGGATTTCCGTTTCGTCAAGCATTAAGAAATCAAGTTTGTTAAGCGTAGGAACGTAAGTACAATCTTTAGCCAAAAACTTAACGCCAACGTACTTTTCAAGGTAATCGTAAACGCCGTACAAAGTACCTCTATCACAAGCACCGTTTATAAATAAACTTTTACCCTTAGATTTAAGGAAGAAGCCATCTTCATTAAAAGTAGAATAATTTACGTTGCTATCTACTTCGCTTACGAAACTGGTATTACCGATAGAAATAACTTTAGTATTTTCATCATAAGCAACTGCCGTATCAAGCACCACGGGAAGTCTTGCTCCCGTTGATTGTTCAATAAACGTTTGCATTTCCGTAGCCGCAAAATATTCCGTTTGAGAATATTCTTTGCCTATTACTATTTTATAATCACTAACTGCATTTTCAACTAAGATTCCGTCTGCAACGGGGGGTTTGTTTGGTCCACCCCCGTCCGTTGGTTTTTTATCCGGCTGACAAGCCGTTACTGTTGAAAAAGTTAAAATCAATGCTAAAATAAGCGTTAAAATTTTAATAAATTTTTTCATAATTCTCACCCTATTTAACCTTTATTTCATAGGTTACTCTGCTAAGGTTGCCAAACTCGTCTTCTGCTGAGAACACTAACAAATAAATACCCTTTTGTTCAAACTTATAAGACGTTTTATTCGTAAGCGTTTCGTAAATCGTGTTAGGATCTTTAATATATACCTTTGCAACGAGATTAACTGAAACGTTATCCGTTACGTTTGCTTTTGGAAGTTTGATACTAGAACCAACAGCATATTCTTTATTAACCGTTCCATCTATAACTATGGTAGGTGCTTTATCGTCGTATACTTCAATAGTATATTCTTCTCTAGTCGTCTTATTTAAAGAGTCTCTCGTAGTATATACAACCGTATACGCACCAAACTGATCAAGAGTTATAATACGGTTTTCGGCAAGTGTTTGGTTATCAATAACTTTGGTTTTGTTAGGAGCAGTAACCGTAACAGTAACGCCTGCACTTACAGCTTGAATTAAATCGTACGCTTTTGCAGTAGAAATCGTTAATTCGGTATTTAATACTACTCTAGAGTTAACCATTTTTTCTTCAAAGAGAAGTCTAGGACCTGCAGTATCAAAATCTTTATAGTTTTGTTCAGTAAAGAACGTCATATTTTGATTTGATACGCCTTTGATAATAATAGTTGCTTTAGAATTTTCTTTTACGCCGTTAAATTCAAACTCAACGAAAACAAGACCACTAGCAAAGCCTGCAAAAGGCGTGCCGTCTTTTAGTTGGATAGCAGAAGCCATTTCACTACCGTCTGCATAGTTAAGTTTGTTCAATACTGCGTCATACTTACTTTCGTAAGAATAATAATCTTTTCCAACGTAAGCTTTTCTTTCAGTATTATAATTCTTATCATCTTTATATTGATAGGTTTTATATTTACCACTAAATATTCTACCGTCTTCGTTAACTTCGATTTTTGAAGTATTGCTTACGCCTATATCGTAAACGTTAAATTCTACAACTAATTCAGGATTTACAGAGTCAATCAAACGAATAGTAAAGCCATCAAAATTAGCAACTTTTTCTTTATCTACACTAAATACAAGTTCCAAACCACTTGCAGGAACAGGGTTCGGGAATTTGATAATAGCGTCGTCGGTTGCCGTATAAGCAATACCTTCGTTAAGAGATAATGCACTAACAGCCCCTTCCATCATAACGAAATTAGAAATATCTTTACCAAAATCTTTAGGCAATACTTTTACGGTTTTAGAAAGCAATTTTGCCCTTTCAGTACCCTTTGCCGAATAGTAGTTTAGAGTAAGTTCACTATACCCTTCAGGCACGTCGAAAGAATAAGCCTCAGTACCCGTAAAGGTTTTAATAACGTTACCATTACCTACAACGTCTAATGTAATTGCAGGTGTCGTAGAGTTAAGATAATCTACGCTTATTGCTTTAGGAAGAGTAATCTTTTTGCCGGCACGGAGAGAAATGATATTACTTTCAAGTTGTAAAGAAACGTAGTCTTTATCAACGTTAAGAGTATATTCTTTTTCTGCAGGATATCCTATAAAGTCAGTAACAAAAATCTTTATCTTATAATCTTCTGCACTGTCAATCAAATAAGAACCGGTATTACTTTCTAAACGTTTATCACCACACCACATTTCAGTTTTAACGTCAAGGTTACCACAACCACCCGTTACGTTAATCGTGGGAATAGTATACGTTGTAAACATATCTACGTCTATATCAGACGGCAATTCGATATTTATGGGATTTGGCGTTGCATTTACCGTGAAAGGATATATTTTTTCTACTTTTTTACCAAAGTTATCTATTGCTGAATATTTAAGAACGTAATCACCTGCTTCAGTTGGCGTAAAACCTTTTTCCGTGCAAGGAACAACGGTGTTGCCCTTAGTTAAAGTAGTTTCTACGTTAATATCTAACAAGTTATTCTTAATAATCTTGGGGAAACTGTAGAAATAATCAACAGCACCGTCAGGTAATTCTTCATATTCGCTATCTACCATAAAGCAAGTTTCGTTTATAGCGTCAGGTAATAATTCTTGATCAAGTTTAACACCTGCAATGCTTGCAATGTAGATTGCAGAAGTGGGTTGTGCTGAAACGAATTCTACTTTAAGATATACTTCGCCCGTAGTAAAACCACTCCAAATATTTGAATAACCGAGTGCGATAGGATCATCCATATCGATTATTTTATCAATACTATCGTTAGAAGCCCAACGATCTCTTATCTTACTATAAACAGCATTTTCTTCATAATCAAAGCGCAAGTTAAACATTCTAGAAGTTCTTGCTTGGTTATAGGCGTTAAAATAACAACCCCAACCGATAGCGCCATAGAAAGTACGAACTACCGTGCCGTCTGCAGTTTTTTCGTTATTTAACGCACCGTATTCTTTTCCGTTAAGATATACAACCATATAACTTTCGTTAGATACGGAAGATTTATACCACCAACGAACGGTTAATTGTTGATTAGTATTATGAGCGTCAATAAGAGTAATTTTTATTTCGTCTTGACCTTTTGAGTTACCGTCTGCATAAGGAACAAAATCAATAAGAGAAGTGTTTTTATCAAAGTTTCTAAGGTCTATAACTTTACTATAATAAAGAGACGAACTGGTTGTAGAAGCCTGAACGAAAAGACCTTTACCTTCTTGATTAACGTATGCTGGCAATTCAACGGCAGACTGAGTTCCTGCTATTGAATAGAAGTTAGTGAAAAGACTTGCAGTTGAAATAACAACGTTTACTTCTTGGGTTAAAGTTTTAGTTTGACCATCTATGTTAGAAGTTGCAACGAAAGTATATTTGCCTTGATCTTGTGGCATATATACGATATCTTTAACGTCTTCCGTCTTGCCTAAAGGCGTGGTTACCTTAACTTCTGCTTCGTAAACTTTACCGTTATACAAGCCGTATACTGCACCGATATTAATTGATTCGCCAAAGTTGATTTGTTCGGGAAGTTTGTTCATAAATAACGCTTTATCATTAGAAACGGTTACGTTATGAACGTCTTTAGCAGTATATTTGAGCGAAGTTTTATCCGTACACGAATAAGTAATAGTATAATCACCACCACGAGTAAACACTAAATCATAGCCGGAAACAACTTGGCTACTGTGAACGTTGGCAATTTCTTCACCGTTACAAGTAACGGTTACGTAATAGTTTTCGTAAGTACCGATTATGCTTTCAATATCAGCAGTAGGCAATTTTAAAGTATCGCCCGTTCCATAACTTGATGCAATGGTAGAACTATAATTAAAATCAACTGCTGGATTATCACGAAGTACTATAAGCGATTTATAAAGCACACCGTAATAAATTTTATATTGACCAACGCATAAAGGGGTAAACTTACCACGTTTAATTTGAATTTCTTTACCATTAGGATCTAAAATTTTAGTTAATCCCTCAATTTTAGGCTCATAATCGTTAAGCACGAGAACGTAATCAGTTTCTACAATCGAATCTAAATCCGTTTGCGCTTGCGTATTTCGATTGAGAGTAACCCCAACCGAAAAAAGCACGCAACACAAACAAAGCATAGACAACAATAAAGTTAGAAACTTCTTTGTTTTTATTGTCATAACAACTCTCCTTTTTAATTTGATTTAGCCTTTTAACCCACCAACGTTGAGTTTTGCCATGATGACTTTTTGAGAAAAAAGGTAAAGAATAGTAGTAGGAACTGCAATAATTGTAAAACCTGCCAAAACAACCGGTGTACCAACCATATACATCTTAGCATTATATTGGAACATATACATACCAAGTGCAAGGTTAGGATAACTAGGCAACCAAGTAAGGAAGGTCATATAGTCGTTCCAAGTTCCTAAGAAGCCAAGAACGTAAGTTACAGCAAAAGTAGGTATCATCATAGGCATCATAACTTGGAAGAAAGTTCTAATATTGCTACTACCGTCTATAAATGCTGCTTCGGCATAGTCCCAAGGAATACCTTTCCACGCACCATACATAAGAATAAAGTTAAAGCCGTAGAAAGCACCTGAACCAGAAATCGCAATTCTACCTAATAGGTTATCATATAAGCCTAACGCTTTATTCAATCTTAAAGCAGCAGGGCCTGTACCGAATATAGGTAAAATCATAAGGAAGATACCTAATGCATAGATAAAGTTTCTACCAGGGAACTTATATCTACATACTACGTATGACGTAATCATTTGGAAGAAATTGGCTATAAACGGAGTTGAAAGTGACCAAATTAACGAGTACATAACCATGTGCCCTAACCCGAATCTAACTTCACCTATACCTTCCATAGTTGTTTTGTATTCCATTTTTTGAAGCACCGTTAAAAAGTTTGAAAATTGAACTTTTTTAGGCAATGCCGATGGGAAAAGCAAGAATTCATCTGCCGGTTTAACTGATGAATAAAGCATCCATAAGAGTGGAACGATCAAACTGATTGCATATATGATCATTATGGTTATAGATATAGCCTTAAAAATTCTGTCAACAATTTGAACAGGTCTTAATTTTTCATATTGTTTTTTCATAATCGTTCACCCCCTTATTCAACGCTAGGTCCGAATTTTTCAAGAGCCCATTTAAGTACTAACGTAAGTGGAGCCATGATTAAAGTTAGTACCAAACCACCAGCAGACAACATCGGGTAACCCATTTCGTTTGATGCTTGGAAGGTTTTAATATAGTAATAGTAACCAACGTTATAAACTTCCCCTGGCGCATAATACATCCAGAAAGTAATAAGTGAACCACCATCCATCAAGAACCCTGTGAAACCTGTAATAATAAAGGTGTTGAGAGTAGGATAAATAAGTGGAAGTATGATATGCCACATTTCACTAAAGAAGTTATCAATACCATCAAGTTCGGCACTTTCAAAAATTTCTTGTTGAATACTGTTCATTGCGTTAGGATAAACTATAAGCGAAGTTGAGAACGAAAGCCAAATCGTATAGAACAAGGTCGTGCCGTAAGTATATTGTGGATCTTTAAACAAGTTCGGGAACTCTTTCACGCCAAACACAGTAGATGCAATGTTTGGAAGAGTAGTTTCAACGAAAAGTTTAAATACCAACGAAATAACCATACCCGGAACAAGTCTAGGTACCATTGAAATACTTTGAACGAACTTACTTCCTCTTGTCTTTTTGAAGATATAATAAGAGAAAATAAGATATAACGGCAAACAAATAAATAACGGAATTATGTAGTTCTTAAAAGTATTGATAAAACTTTGTTGTAATAAATCCCCGTCTTTTAAAACGGTATCAAAGAACAACTTAAAGTTATCAAAACCAACAAAAGTTTCTTTACCAAAAAAGTTTATCTTTTTAAATGAAAGCAATATTGAGTTAACGTTAGTCGTGAAGAAAAAGAACGCCCATAAGCCCATAGGATAAAGCAAGCACAAAAATACGAAAATATAATTTTTATACTTTTGATTTATCGTCTTTTTCATTTTTCTTTCGGGGGAAATAGGATTTTCCCCCATCATGTATTGATCTAAAATATCTGACATATTATCACCTAATTATTTATAGAAACCTGCTTCTCTTGCCGATGCAATAAATCCCTGCCAATCTTTTGCTGAATATGCACCTGCAATACCCGTTGCAATTTGAGTAACCGTTCCTCTATCAAGAGCGTCTACAAAAGTACCATAAGAAACACTACCAACCTTAATCGGGAAATCGGTATAGCCACTAGTAGCGTATACGATAGGTTGCATTTCAAGAATAGTACTTTGAATTAATGCGATATTTTCGCTATCTTTATAAAGATCCCAGTTGTTTCTAGCAAACGGGGTCATATCTAATCTATCTTGTGCAGTAAGATTGTATACGTAAGGTCTGATAACGCCGGTTAATACGGTGTATTTTCTAAGATTTACTTCTTTAAGAGTAAACGACAAGAAATCGTAAATTTGAGCAAGTTTTTCTTGGTCTTTTTGTTTGGTTACGAATACAGAAGATATTTCAGAAATACCCATAGCCGTACCAGTACCATTACCCCAAGGACCAACACCACCATCAATTTCTGGTGTTAACATATAACGATAATCACGTTGACCGTATTTTCTACCTTCTTTATTACCAGCAAAGTAAGTACGACATTCGTTTTCCCACCAAGAACCTTCAACGATCATAGCAGAGTTTGGATTGTCGTCGCCTGAACGATAGCCCATTACGTATAAACCTTGTGCAGCACCGTGATCCCATGCAGTATCTTTTGCAGCATAGTGAATATTATCACCTGCTTTAAGGTTAGTTTGAACGAATTCAAGAGCCTTGGTAATACCCATCATATTGAAAGATTTATAACCATCGTCAATAGAGAAAGATTGCATTGAACCGTCGCTCATTTCATATTCTCTACCGTTAGAATCGTGATCGTAAAGGTCGATAACAGATTGTACGCCAGAGTATTGAGCGATTAAAGCGTTGTTAATGTGTGAAGTATAGTCAGAGAATTGACCAGTCCAAATGAAGCTCTTAAACTTAGAAACGTCGGTAATTTTAGAAATCATAGTATCCCATTCTGACATGGTGATAGGTTGACCGTCGTCATAAGTACCATACTTACCGTCTCTACCAGCACGAAGAATAACGTCGCCTTCTTCGTAGTTAGTAATACCCGTAGCGCTCTTAAAGATAAGATACGTACCGAATTCGTCTTCTTCATAAGTGATGCCTTGAGCATCAAGATCATCTTTTACTTCGTTGCTAACTTCAGCAGTCCAGAACCAAGTATCGTCGATTGAACCGTCGTCGTTAGGATCGAGAGCCGTGTCGTGATCGTAGATGAAACCGTGAACAGCTTCGTTCCAAGGCAACATATAAAGACCACCCTTAGAAGAGTGAGAAGCAATCGTTTTCCAAGAATCTAAATAACCTTCACGAGAGTTAAGTTTTTCTAAAATAGTTAAACCGTCTTCACCGTCGGGCTTATAAGTAGAAACGAAAGTGCTTAAATCTTCAAGTTTATCAGAAGATTCAATCAAAGACTTAAAGCCAGCGCCGTCAACGTTGAAATAAATAGACGGACTAGTTTTAGTTTGGGTAGCTTTAACAGCAGAAACGATATCGGGCGTTTCTTTCTTTTCTTTCTTGGGGATTACTTCGTAATCGGGGTTGTTTGCGTTCCATTCTTTAGCAAGATCGTCAAACCATTTAACACCAAGACCACCGTTGTAAAGTTGAACGTAAATCTGTGTTTTGTTGGGGTCAATACCACTGATGACTTGAGGTCCACAACCAGCACCAACAGTAGCACCAAGGGTAATTAACCCACAGAGTGAAATTGCAAGCAATTTTTTGAGTTTTTTCATTTTCTTTTGCCTTCCTTATATAGATTTTTTATTTTAAACAAATTAAATAACGAGATTTCGTAAAACCTTAGTTTTGAGGTTTATTGAAAGAAATTTCGTAATAGGTTACGTCTGACGGATTGATATGGTTGGTTAAGAATATCGTTTCTCCTTCAGCAAGATTAGAAACGTCAAACGTTTTAGTATTTTGAGTAGTCGTGCCAAGGTATTCAGAACCATCACCTATCTTGGTAACTGTGCCGTCAAGAGTAGCACCGGTTACAACTATCGGGTAAGACGGCTGTCTTGAACCACCTGCAGAAACCCAAGAAACTTTTAGTTCGGTATATCCCCTAGCGATTGCTTTTTGAACGTAATCAACGTCAATACCGATACCTAAAGCACAAGCGCCAACACACATGGTGTTAAGTTTCTTTGCGCTATTAACGTATACCCAACAACCTGCGCAAGTAGCAGAATCTTCAACGTGAACTTCATATAACACGCCAGCCGGTCTAGAATAAGTACCTTCCATAGCGAATTCGTCAATAAGGTTACCTAAACAATTAGGAATAGTTACGTTAACAGGAAGAGTTACCGTTGCGTTGCCGTATTCAAGTTTAATTGAATACGACTTAGACGCAGAGAACACGAAAATCTTATCTTCTGCCCCGTCTTCAATATCGTTTTCTGTAACGTAAGCCTTAAATTTCATACCAGCATTAGTAAGGCTTTGGAAAACCTTAGTGAAAGTAGCAGTATTTTCATCAAGAACTTCTACTTTATAACCATCTTTAAGGTAGAATTTTTCAGTTGTATCGTTGTAAATAATACCGTTATCAAAAACTAAAGTGGTGTATTCGTGTTCGCCGTTATCTAAAACGATATAATCGTTGTTAGCGTTGTAAGAATAAGTTTTGCCACCAAGCGTAACTTCGTCGTCGGTAATAACGAGCGTATCAGTACCACTAGTATAAGTACCAACGTACTTAGAAACGTCTTCATTGTATCTACCACAAGCAACAACTTCAGACAGATATAAAGTAGACGGAAGATTTCTTCCCGTGCCACTATTATAGCAACGAGTTAAGAAACCAAACATGGTGTTAGAGTTGGGATCGTTAAGCATATTATCTGCCGTTACCATAGACGCCATATCAATTTCTTTATATTGCCATTCGTAAGTAGTGGTAAGGAACGAAGTCGATCTGCTAGACCCATCACGATGCACCATTGCTTCAGGGGTAAAACCAGAATCACTTTGCGCCAAGCAGTACCAGAAACCGATTTTAGTGTAACCAAGTCTTAACAACTCAACGATACGATCACGATTGATACCCATACCACGTGTAATTTCATCAAGGGGTGCGTTACGTTCAAAGAAGAGAGCAGAACGTGTTACACCCTTGCTATCTTCGTGTTCAACGTAACCGATACGGTTATCACCACTAAAGGTGTACCACATATCAGGATTGATAGCCCCGTTAGTAGTATCTATAATACCTTCGTAATATTCACGAGTAACGATATTAAACTTATACGTTTCGTTAATAGCAAGTTGATTTTTACGGATTGCTTGAACGGTATAAGTATATTCACCAACTTCAGCATTAGGAATAGTAATTACGCCGTTTTCAGTATTAAAATCAACGGTTTTATTATCCTTATCCTTAATAAAGTAGTTAACTTGTTTTTCTTGAGTAGGAACTTTAAAGTCTACCATCGGTAAAACGACTTCGTCAACGGGAATATACGTTTTATCAACGTTCGGCACGTCATACACAAGTGGTTTAGCATCCGAAATATTGAACGTAAAATTCAATGACTTGGTCTTATAGGTAACCTTACAAGTATGTTTACCAACGCCAAGATCTGAAAACCAGTTATCGCCCATAAGTAAATACTTATTTCTTACGATATAATCGGTTGCAGGCACTTCAGTTCCGTTAACTTCTACCTTAGAAATAGCACTAGAGCCGATATAAAAGGCTTCGGTCGTTTCGGAAATGTCGTAATCCAGCGTTTTAACGATTTTTTTGTCGCCTGCCACGTAATCTTGCGGACCGTTTTTGTTACCAGTGTCAGCAGGTTTTTCGCTACAAGCAAAAAGCCCAGCAATGCAAGAGATAAGACAAACTGTCAAAATCAAGCTGAAAAGTTTTTTCATAAGTCTTCTCCTTATATATTTTTCGTGCATAGAACACGTAAATTTCAAATTTAAGGTTTGTAACTCAAAGTTGCTAATAAAAGTTTTTATTTATCTATAATATATAATGTTTAGAAAAAAGTTTTTCCCTTAGGGAACGGGTTGCCCCGTTCCCTAAAGAAATAAGTTTTAGTTAATTATGCTTGCGCAGAAGCATTTAAGAATTCAAGGTGAGTAATAGTCATAGAAGAATAAGGCTGCTCACCAGCTTGAAGGTCTATAATACCAATCATATCGCCACCTGCTATATCTAAAGAACTCCACATTTCAGGGGTAATTGTCCAGATATAAGTTTCAGGATATTCGCGAGAAGTAGTAGCGTAACTACATTGGAAATCAGTGCCAAACGAAACGCTAGTACCAGCAGAAGCATCGTAATAGCCTAAACCGAATTTTGCCCAAATATCTTGAGAAGTAGCAACCGAGAAGGTAATTTTGAGAGACGTTAAGCCTTTTTCATATTGTGCTTTAACGTAGCTCATATCGAACAACATATGGCCCTTACCATTTCTACCAACGTTGAATATAGTAGTTTCATTAGAATCGTAAAGTTTATTATTGTTGTCAGAAGTATTAAATTTTGCAGAAACAATACCATTATCAGCAGCAATACCTGCAATATTACCAGTAAATTGACTTAAATCAGGCGCAACGTATTCGCCAAAAGAAATTTCATAAATAGAAATAACGTTAGGCGCTACGCCGTCATTATCAATAATTAAGCAGTTATCGGTATCAAAATCAGTAAGGTCGTAAGTTCTAATATAAGTTCCTTCAATTTCTTTATATTCATTATGTGCTCTATAAGCATAAGTTGCGCCGATTTCAGCAAAAGAATCGCCAACACCTGCTTTGATGGTTGGGCTTGCTGCTTGACGACCGTTAGAAGTATCCCACTTATAAACGATAGTTAATTCGGTGTAGCCTTTAGCGATAGCGTTAGCAACGTATTCCTTTTCAATAAACAATCTGTTATCAACAGCACCGGTACGCATCATATTAATTTTAGTAACAACGCCTTCAGATTCAGAAATGTAAATCCAGTTGTTTGCAAGGTCACCAGCATAACCACCGATAAAACCGAAATCTTGAGTATCGTTAATACCTACGTTACCGGTAAACATAGGAACAATATTTTGGGTAAAATCTAAAGCATCCCAGTTGAACTTAAATACTGCAACGAATTCAGTAGCTTCGGTAATTTCGTAAGTAGTAAGGTCAACTTCTACCCCGTCAACAGTCCAGTAATCAAAGATCATATTAGCTTCGGTAGTAGTGGGTGCTTCTGCAGGTGCAGTTGCAAAACTGCCGTAAGCAACTTGTTGTGCATCGTCGTATTGTTCGCCAGCTGCCTTAAAGGTTACGGTGAAAGTTTTAACAATTTCTTCAAAAGTAGCAATATAAGTAGCATCAGAATAAATCGCACCAAGTGGCGTGGTCATATCAGATTCTAATACCCAACCAGAGTGCACGAATTCGTGACTAACAGTATCGGGTTTAGTGGGGGTTTCGCCAGTATATTCAGGCGTTGTGCCTGCGTCTACGGTGATTTGGGTAAGCCAAGTATTATCATAGTTTTTAAAGGTTACGTCAAAAATAGCGATTTCGTTAAATACAGCCGTGTAAGTAACGTTTTTGGTTGCCTTTTTAATTTCTTTATCCCAACCAGCAAATTCGTATCTGTAATCGTCATCTGCTTCTTTAGTAGGCGTTAAACCCGTGTATTCAGGAAGTTTACCTTCAGCCACCGTTATAGTTTGCAACACTTCGTCGCCGTTAACAAACTTAACGGTGTATTTCTTTTCTGCACAGGCAGAAAAACATGCTAAAAACATAAGTGTTGTAAGTATCAAAGTTAAAGCTGTTATTAATTTTTTTCTCATAATTTCCTCCTTGTAATTTTCAAAGTAAAATTATTCTTTTTCTATATCGCTAGAAAAAGTAAGTGCATAATTATATAAAATATATAACGTTATAGAGTGAAAGGTTTACTAAAAGTTTTCCCTTAGGGAACGGGTTGCCCGTCCCCTAAAAGAATAAAGTTAAAATTTATGCTTGCGCAGGTTTAGCGAAAGAAATTTCGTATAAAAAAATACATGTCGGCGCAGCGTCTTGATGGTTAATAATCAAACAGTTATCTATATTGAAAGATGTAAGATCATAGGTACGAACATATATATCGTTTTCAGTTTCTTCAGTAATTTTAGATATAGTTGCACCCAGTTGTGTAAAGTCATCACCAACACCTTCTCTTATAGTCGGAACTGCCTTTCCACGGCTATCCCATTTATATGAAATTTTTAAAATGGTATAACCGTTTGCTATAGCATTTGCAACATATTCCTTCTCAATATATACTCTATTAGCAACACTTGCCGTACGTAACATGTTAATTTTGGTAA
Source organism: Christensenellaceae bacterium (assembly GCA_045654165.1). GTDB lineage: Bacteria > Bacillota > Clostridia > Christensenellales > Borkfalkiaceae > UBA1259. The sequence continues at coordinate 44,086 of JAZOMV010000014.1, read as the reverse complement.
CAACACCCTCAGACGAAGAACTATAAATCCAGTTGTCAGCAGCGTTACCAGTATAACCACCGATATAGCCGAAATCGTTAGTAGCATTAACGCCTACGTTACCAGTAAATTGAGCAACCATATTTTGCGTGTAATCAACAAACGACCATTCATTACCGAATTCAATGTGTGATAAAGTTACTTTGAAACCATTTTGCTTACTAGCATCAAAATTACCAAATCTAAGTTTATCGCCAGTTTCAAAATCGAAAGATTTAATCATTTCTTCAGTTAAAGTGAAAATCACAGTTTGTGGATAAACACTTCCAACAGTAATTTTAGGGAATTCCCCTGCAGCAGGAAGATCTATCAATTTTTTTGCTGAAGCATCATGATGTACAAGATTAGGTGTTCCATTAGTCGTTACAGCCGTTGTAACAGACATTGTAATTTTTATTAAATTATAACCTTTTTCATATTGAGCTTTAACATAGCGACTATCAAACAATAAATAATCCCTTAAATCGTATCCAACTTTAAATTCGGTAGTGCCATTTTTATTAGAGAGACTAGTACCACCACTATGAAGAGTAACAATACCCTTATCTACTGCTACACCTGCGATATTGCCAGTAATCTTGGTTATATCTTCGGGTTTAGTAAATTCTAAATGAGAAATAATAATTTTTAACGGATCATGATTACCTGCAGCAGTTTTACCTATAGCCAAAGTTTCGCCAGCAGCGAGATCAACTTTAGAATAATCGATATTGATTACAACTTCATTGTCAGTTATGGTTGAACTAATAGAACCTTTAACGTCACCGATTTCAGTAAAAGATGAACCATTAAGTTTAGAAAGTCTAACTGAACCACCAACGGTCGTGGTAATGGTTACAGAGTAAACAATTTTTAATTGAGTATAACCAGCTTCCTTTGCTTGTTTAACAAACTCTCTATCAAACACAATTGCATTTTCGCTATTAACGTGCGTCCAAAAATGGATTGAAGAAGTATCATCAAAGAAAACCTTATTATTGTTAGATTTTGAGTAAGAGTAAACTATACCATCAGCACAAGCCGTTTTTACAATATTACCAGTGCTATCACCTGAAAGGTTGTAATCTTTAACGTAAGAAACTGCGAAAGATGCAACGCCTTTTGCAGGAATAGTTGCAACTAAGGTACTGTTTGCAGTATCTACTTTATAACCTTCTGGTGCGTTTTCTTCTGCGATAGCAGTGATATCTAATTCTTCACCGATAGCGTAGTCAAGAGCGTTTACTGCCGTTGAAATAGCATCTGCATTATAATCTGCAGTTACTTCTACAGCAGGTTTAACTGCAAGGATTTTATCTAATACTGCAACAACACTTTCGGGTAATTCGCCTGCTTTAGCATCTTGCGCTACTTGAGCGATAGAGCGAGCTGCTGCTGCGCCGTTATCGTCTATAACGTATTTAACGCTTTCACCATCGTTATACTTGATATAACCAACGCCTGCGAAAGGTCTGGTTACGTTTTCAGGTTTAACGTTAGTGATAGCAAACTCTAAGTAGTTATAAGCACCGTCTACTTCTGGCATTTCTGCTTGTGCCATGTTAAGTATTTCGGTCTTACCTTCTACCATATTACCTTCCCAACAGTAAACTTCGTTACCGAAAAGGTTTGCTTCTGTAAATTCGCCCTTTGATGCTCTATAGTCTTCTGGCATAATGAACATACCGAATTCTACGTCGCTATAAGTAGATAAGAAAGTATTATATTCTTCACTATCCATACGGATTTGGAATTTGATACCAAATCTTTCTTCTACTTCATGGGTACGAATCCATGCGCCTTCAACTGTTTCGAAAGTAGGTGCTACGCTACTTGCGTTAACAGTCTTTGTGTTTACAAAAGAAAGACAGCCTGCAACGATTGCAAGAGCCATAACAACCGACATAACGATTGTCAATAAACTTTTCTTACCAGTTGTCATTGAAGATGTCCTCCTTTTCCAACAAGCCAACGAATTGACTTTGTGACGTTTCTAAAACGTCTGTTTTCTGAAATTCTACAACTGAAATGCTGAGAACTTCATACGTCTTTTTGCTCATAAGCTCCTCCTAAATATTTTTTTCCGTTAACTATACGAGCAGGTGTCAACGGATTTAAGCCTAACTTTAGACGTATATTGCACAAGATATATTTATATATCTTTTTTTGGGTTAAGGCTAAAAAAGTATACCCCCCCCCCCCATTTAACAATAATACCTATAATAATTTTACCACGCCCATATCTTTATGTGAATTGCTACATTTTATAAAAACATTGCAAATTGTCGCCTATTTCACAATAAATCCCCCCTACACATTGACAAAAAGGTATTTTTTGATTAATATTGAACCACAATTAAAATAGGGGGATTTTAAATATGGGTTGTAAGAATGAACACGACGTTTGCGTTGTTTATCAAAACTTCTCTTTCGACATTAAAATCTTACATTGTGGGATTGAAAAAGACCCAAACCATATCCTTATTGATAAAAAAATTGACCGATATACCATTTCCTATATTTGTGAAGGATTAGGTTATTACACCACGAAATCTAAGTATTACGAACTCAAAAAAGGCGATATTTATTTGCTTGCGCCTAATACTAAGTATTCTCAACGCACGCACTCTAAAAACAATTATCGTTATATTTATATTTCTTTTTGTGGACCGAGTTCTAAGTTCCTTTTAGAAAAATGTGGGCTTACCCCCGATTATCCCTTACTTTCGGTTAACGACGATTTTATTGAAAATAAGTTTAAGAAAATTTACGATTTGTGTTCGATAAATAGTTTCACTTCTATCGCCAAGGCAAATCTTGCTTTTTTTGAAATACTTTGTTATTTAATTGAGAAAAACAAGGTAAACAATAGCCCTATTAAACTTACCAAAAACGCTATTGTTGAAAGTGCGCAGATGTTTATTGAAGCCAACTACAATAACGACATTACTATTGATACTATTTGTCGTCACGTTTTCTGTAATAGAAGTTATTTGTCCAAATTGTTCAAAACTATTTGCAACACGACTATTATGGATTACCTTATTAATTATCGTATTGAAAAGGCTATGGATATGCTTATCCACACAAACCTTACTGCCGTTAATATTAGCGAAAAGGTTGGGTTTAGCGATTACGCAAACTTTTATCGCCATTTCATTGAAAAAACGGGGCGTTCGCCAAAAGTTTACAGGCGTGAAAATCTTAATTCTATCAACACAATAGTTCTTGAAACTCAAGAAAATGATGAAAAATAATTAAAAGCACCGATTTCGGTGCTTTTTAATTTTTTTACGAATAGTGCTAAACAAAAAAGCGTTCTCAAGTCGAGAACGCTTTTTTTGCTCGTATTAGTTATTTAGAAAATGAAATTTCTTTAACCATTAAGTTTGCACCACCAACGGCGTTTACGATAACGAGAACGTCGCCAGATTTCAATGAAGAAAGATCAAACGTTTTGGTTTTATATCCATCAGAGCCAGCACTCACACCGTCACCATGACCTATTGTAGAAAGTTCAGTCAAAGATGCACCACTCTTAATTTGTGGATAGGTATTTGTACGGCTAGAGTCGTGTTTCCAAGTAAGGTTGAGTTTTGTATAACCTGCTGAAATTGCTTTTGCAACGTAAGTAGAATCAATTTCTATACCCAACGCACAACCCGTTACACGAAGCACGTTGACCGTAGATGAACCACAATAAGTCCAACCTTGACAAGTATCACCTGGGTTTTGATGGTATTCTTTCAATAAACCAGTAGGCCTACCACTAATACCACAATAAGGTTCTACCAAGTTTTCTGAATAATCTTCATAAGGCACGCTGAAAGATATTTCGTAAATATACATTACTGCATTTGCCGTCGACGTAGACGGATAAATTGCCAAATAATTGTTTATCGTCTTGCCCGTTAAGTCGAACTTATACGTAGTAATTAAGGTCGTGGGGTCTTCTGCTGACTTTTTGGTATAAGTCATTTTTGAATTAAACCCTGTTCCTAAATCGTAATCGTACAAGATAGGACTTGCTTTCGTTCTGCCATAGTTCGTGGTATATCCTGCTCTAATAGTTAATTCGGTATAACCTGCATTTAACATAGTGTTAAGGAAATCTTGTTTGAAGTAAATAACCGGTTTGCAAGTCGTTGTTTCTCTACGGATATCTACCACTTTAGAAGAACCATAAGTTTCAGCGTCTGCATCATAGTGTTGTATCCAACAACTACCACTACAGTTATATACTTTACCCATTATGCCCGTATCTGCATTGAACAAGTCGGTTTGCACGTAGTTAAAGGGTTTTAACGGTTTGCAGAATTCAAAGTGAGTGAATATTACTTGGGACTTTTTGGGTGCTGCCATTCCTAAGTTACCTATTACGAGTTGGTCACCGTTTGCAAAGTCAAAACCTAAAACTTCTTGTGGGGTAAGATCCCAAATTTGTTCTATCATATTGTCAGAATTATACTTGGTATCAAGCCATGGCGAACTTGCTCTAGCAGTCAAATCTTTTATGCTACCTGCTGAATTTCTAATTTGTGGACCTATTTTAATATATACGTCGCTTGATACACCTGTTATATCATCAACAAAATATTTAACCTTGATGCTTGTATAGCCCTTTGAGAAACAATCTTGAACAAAATCACTATCAAATATCATGTGATTTGCCAAAGATGGATTTAGACAGTTAAAATACAAATACTGTTCAGTTCCGTAATTGAACAAGCCACCTTCCGTTTCTGAATTAGTCAATTTTGACCATGCGTATCCGTTTGATCTAAGCGTTTTTACAAGGTTACCCGTACCAACTACCGTTTCTTCTACGTAGGTTACGAAACTTACTACAAACGAAAGCGTACCCGTTGCAGGAACTTCTGCGCTAAACGTACTGTTCGCTTCGTCTATCTTAAAGCCTTTCGGAATATTTTCCTTTACAAAGTTTCTAATATCTACGGTATCACCCGTAAGGTAATAAAGTTCGGTTAAATATGCTTCTATCTTATTCTTTAAGGTCAAGTCCGTATCTTCTACGCCGTCTTTATTAACGGTTACGCTAATAGCAACGTCGGATTTAGGCTCTGCATCAATAAACGCTATATCTTTTAGATATATTGCACTTTCGGGCGCAAGTATCCAACGAACGTTTTTACTTCTATCCCCGTTAAAATTAAAGTCAATGGTTGCAGTCGTCCATTCGTCGTAGTTGAAATCGCCCGTGCCGTTTTTAATCGGCTTAAACCAAACGTAGTGCGCTGACGTACCGTACATATAAACGGTAAACGGACTGCTCATTCCTGAAATATTATTCGTACAATTTGAAGGAACAAGGTATGAGAAAGTCATTGATGCTTTTCCTTCTATCAACGAGTTGTCTATACGAAGTTCTCTTTGCGTCATAGAGTCTACTTTATAAGCGCCGTAGCCTTTAACGTATTCTCTCACAACGTTCATTCTTGTGTCAGAATCCGGATAAATCAACTTATCCTTACCACCAACTTCTGCACCTGCTACGGTTAGGTTGTTTATAGGATTAGTAAGCAACCCATCTCTATACGCTTGATAATCTTCGTCATAATAAATATGTTTTACGGTAACTGCACCGTCCGTATCGTCTACGGTTATTAATGTTCCACCTATATTATCTCTATTCATATGGTCGTAGATACTAGTCTTTAATCCGAACGTCCAACGAATACCTTCATATACCATACTATTACTATTCGCATGTTGGTGACCTACGAATACACTATCTACGTTGGCTTGTTTATAGAGTTCAAGCAAGGTTTTGCCTTCGTACTTTTTAACTTGGCCATTTTCATAGTCAATCATTCCACCTGCACCATTTCTATACAAGCAGTTGTTACTACCAAAATCGCCGTCTTTAGCTTCTACGTCTAAGCCTAAAGTATAATAGTTTGTGTTCCCTACTAAATCTGCTTCGTATTGAGCCATTGCTAAATCAAAAGCATAGTTCGGCACGTGATAACCCATACTGATTTTCAAATCAGAATCAGTTCCTAAAATTGCCGCAGTAGTTCTATTAAACCATTTTACTTGGTCGTCGGTAAAGCCCATAGTCGTGGTTACGTAGTTTTGTGCAGGATTATGAGCACCACTACAAAGGTTAGTATCCATCATCACGAATACACGCTTAATTTCATTGCCTTGCTTAATACCTACGGTATAGTTGCCGTTACCGTTCGTAACGCCACGCAAGAACAAGCCGTATTGAGAGTGTTGATACTGTTCGTTTTGCCATTGTGCACCCTTTTCGGTTTCGTTATCGTGGTTACCGTAAACGCCTGCCCACGGAACTTGAAAACTATCTAATACTTCAATAAGTTTTTGTAACGCTGTACCGTTATCGTCAAAAGAACCCCAAACGTTATCACCTGTCATTATAATAAGATCAGGGGTAGTTCTTCTAACGGCTTCCCTTATGTATTTGAAACAGTTTTCTTCAAATCTTTCAGGTGTGTATTGATCACTTAAACCTGACATTGATGCTTGCGCACTATCTACAAGTTGAGTATCGGTAATTTGCAATACTCTTATATCTCTGCCGGTAGGCACGTCAACAACGAAGTCAACGACGTCTTCTGCTTTAGATGCAGTATAAGCGTTTACCTTTACAATATAGGTTTGAGAGCCTGCAGTTGCAGATAAAATGGCTTCGCCTTCGCTAACTGCTTGTAAGTTGTCGCCACCCGTTGCTAATTTAACGTAATTACTACCACTAACTATTTGCCAAGTTGCATTTTTGCCTAACACGGAATCGGTATATAAAGAGCCTAAATCAACGGTTTTACCGATTGCAAGTTGTAATGTTGCATCAGTCTTTATAGTCCAAACTGCAACAATGGTTAAGTCGTCAGTTAAATTTACCGTTTCGCCTGCTTGCTTTTCTGCAGTCTTTGGTTCACCTATTTGCCAATAGTCAAACTCTTTTCCCGTAGGTGCTGTAAAGCCTAATACGGTATATTCTAATAAAGTATAGTTGCCTTCTATAGCACGCATTTCACTAACAGAACCAGAACCTTCACCAGGTTTATAGGTTACTTGATATTCGTTTATTATATCTTTCCAAACGGCAATAATAGTAACGTTTGAAGTTATGGTAAGAATATCGCCTGCTTGCATTTGATCAATATTAGTTTCGCCGATTTGCCAATAATCAAACTCTTTGCCAACAGGTGCAGTAAAGCCTAAAGCCGTATATGCAAGTAAAGTATAATCACCTTCAAATACGCTAACTGTTTCTTCATCACCAACACCTTCGCCGGCTTGATAGCTTATCGTGTATTGTGCACGTGTTTCTTTCCAAACGGCTATAATCGTAGTGTCAGCCGAAACGGTTATCGTATCGCCTACTTGCTTTTCTGCCGTTTTAGGATCACCTATTTGCCAATAATCAAACGCTTTATAGGTTGGGGCTATAAACTCTAATTCCGTAGGATCAAGCAAGGTATAAGAACCTTTTTTAACTTCCACGGTGTAATCTTGCCCTACACCTTCACCTGATTGATAAGTAACACTATACTTTTTAGTATTATCGGGTTGCGAACAAGCAGCGCCAAACGACAATACCATAAGAATAGTTAAAATTATTAATAGAACTTTTCTCATAAAAAGTACCTCCTTCGCATTACATTATAGGTAAAAGAATAAAAATTGTCAATAGTGAAAATTGTTTACATATAATTATGACAATGAAATAGCGATTTGTAGCAATGTTTGAAATAAAAAAACGCTCCCACTATTAGAAGCGTTTTATCGTTTGATTAAACTTTATTCAAGTTCACCTAAGGCGTGCATTACTATCCCCGTTAACACTATTGAAGCCGTTTCTGCCCTAAGTATCCGTTTGCCTAAATACACGGTTTGATAGCCTAAATCAAAAGCAAGTTCGCTTTCTTCTTTTGAAAAACCACCTTCCGAGCCTATTACGATACTACAAGAACCTTTAAGCGTTGTAAAATCCACCGTGTTTTTGTCAGCAAATTCGCAAGCAAAAAGTTTATTTTCACTATCGTTTCCCATTTCCAAAGCCGTTTTAAAATTGTCTGCATAGATAACTTCAGGGGCTATTGCTCTACCACATTGTTTTGCTGACTCAACGGAAACCCTATTTAGTCGTGCAAGTTTATTTTCGTTCATATATGCAGACGAGAACTCAGAAGAAAAAACTACAATCTTTTTCACGCCTAGTTCAACGGCCTTTTGCACTACTAATTCGGTTTTATCGCCTTTAAGATAACCAGCTATTAAAGTTACTGAATTTTTACTTTCTGTAATGCTTTGGCGTTTATCGTAAATATGCGCAACGAAATCTTTTTTATTAATTTTTTCAATGTTTGCAAGATATTCCGTTCCCGAATTATCGCACACGATAATTTCTTCTTTTTCCTTAATCCTAAGCACGCTAACAGCGTGGCGATATTCTTCCCCGTCGATAACGAGTGGTTCGGTTATTTTTTTAACAAAAAATCTTCTTAAATCTGACATTTTCCCACTTAACCTTTCATAATTTCAGACGCCACCATTTCGGCTTTAAACAAACGCTTATACTGCACCATAAAATTATTAAACTTTTCAATTTCTTTTTCGGTTGCCATTACCGTAGTTTTTTCTGCATCACTAAACAATTCATCAAGGAATTTTGAAAGTGGTTGTGTTTTACAAATCGAATACAATGCAAGCACGGCTATCCCCCAAGCACCACCTTCAGATGCAGTTTTCATTACGGTTACAGGGGCGTTTAACACGGCTGAAGTTGCGTTTTGACCTATAAACTCAGTTTTATAAAAGCCACCGTGAGCAAGCACGCTATCAATTTCTACTTTTTCAGATCTTAATATTTCCATACCAAGTGATAAAGTAGATATTGCAGAATATATTTGCGCTTGCATAAAGTTTGCCAAATTCATTTTTCCGTCAGATGCCCGAACGATCATGGGTGCACCGTTCCAAGTACCAGCCAAAGGCTCTCCTGCTAAAAAGTTAAAAGCCGAAATTTTGCCAACCTTTTCATCACTTTCTAAAGATTTATTAAACAATTTTTCAAACAAATCGCCTTTACTTATCGACAAACCACATAGGTTAGTAATTTCGTAAAACATATCAACCCACTCGTTTATTTCCGTAGTGCAATTATTTGTATGTATCATTGCCGCAGGATACCCGTCCGGCGTTGCAATAACGTCTATTTCGTCGTAATATTTTTCCAAAGATTTATCTAAAACTACGGTCAAATTTGCACTTGTCCCAGACGAAACGTTTGCCGTTCTAGGACCAACGGTGTTTGTCGCAATCATGCCCGTTCCCATATCGCCTTCCGGTGCACAGAACGGAATACCTGCTTGTAGTTTACCCGACTTATCTAACCATTTTGCACCTTGTTCCGTGAGTTTACCTGCCATTTCACCTGCCACTAAAACTTTTGGCAACAGATCTTCAAACTTAACTTCTAAACCTTTTTCGTTTAACATACCGTTAAACTCACGCAACATATTTTTATCGTAATCGTTGTCTTTTATAGGAAAGATTCCTGATGCGTCGTTCACACCAAGAACACGCTCACCCGTCAAAATATAATGAACGTATCCCGACAAAGTAGTTAAAAACTTAATATCCTTTACGTGGTCTAAGCCATCTTTTACCGATTGATAATATTGAGAAACCGACCAGCGCATAGGTATATGGAATTTTAATTTTTCAGTAAGTTCTTTACCTGCTTGTTCAGCGTTCGTATTACGCCAAGTTCTAAACGGCGCTAAAAGATTTTCGTTTTTATCAAAAACCAAATAGCCGTGCATCATTGCAGAAACGCCTATCGCATCTAAGTTTTTTATTTCTTGGCCATAATTTTCTAGCAAGTTTGCATAACTTGTTTGAACGCCCTTTTCAACCTCTATCATGGAATAAGACCACAAGCCGTCTACAAGTTCGTTTTCCCACTCGTAACAGCCTTGTGCAAGCACTTTTGTGTTCTCGTCAATAAGAACGGATTTTATTCTAGTAGAACCTAATTCTATACCTAAAATTCTTTTCATGCTAATTCCTTTTTACATTAAGTAAAACCCAAGCCTTATTGACTCGGGTTTGGTGGTGCGGATAAAGGGATTCGAACCCACACGGTTTCCCACTAGAACCTGAATCTAGCGCGTCTGCCAGTTTCGCCATATCCGCAAGGTTTATTAAATTTCAAAATCTATCGCAACGCTTGACTGTCTAACCTTATGCATGTGAGTTTTTACAACGTTTACGTGATAAGGATCGTTTTGATATTCTGCTAAGGCATCCATGCTTTCAAGAACAACTGAAAGATACAAGTCGTATGATCTTTCAGAGTGTAAAAGGTCAACGCCAACTTCTATTTCCTTAATTAAAGGAACGTTCCCTTTCATACTCAAAAGAACTTCTTTAGCCTTTTCTACAGATTCTCCGTCTTTAAGTTTAAAACATACTACGTGTTTAATCATAATATTCTCCATTTTTTATTTTAGTGCTCTATTTGAGTGGGAGTACGGCTTTTGCATTTAAATCAAGATCGGCAAAATTACCTTTTTTATACTGTAAAAACCCCTCGGCAGCAATCATTGCACCATTGTCAGTACAATACTTTTTCTCAGGTAAAACGAGTTTTATATCCGTTCCAAAAACAGCGTCTTCAAGAGCCTTTCTTAAATAGCCGTTAGCACCTACACCACCCGATACGGTTATAGTTTTATATCCCGTTTCTTTGGTTGCCATAATGGCTTTTTGAACTAAAACGTCAACTGCCGAGCATTGAAAACTGCACGCCACGTCAGCATTATTAACTTCGTTTCCACGTGATTGCTCAGTATGAACGTAGTTGATTACGGCAGTTTTTAGACCACTATACGAAAAGTCGTATTTACTACCTTCGTAATTCTTTAACATCTTTGGAAACACGATAGAATTAGTCCCCGACAAAGCAAGCCTTTCAACGTTTGGGCCACCTGGATACGAAAGTCCTAAAACACGTGCAACTTTATCAAAAGCCTCTCCCACAGCGTCGTCTATCGTAGAGCCTAACACCTTGAGATTATAATAATCTTCAACGGCTATTATTGCCGTATGCCCACCACTTGCAAGCACGGTAACAAAAGGAGGTTTTAATTCTTTATCGGCTATATACGATGCTGAAATATGCCCCCTAATATGACTTACAGGCACGAGTGGTTTTCCCGTCGCAAAAGCCAAAGATTTCGCAAAAGAAACACCAACCAAAAGAGCGCCTAAAAGCCCAGCACCTTCGGTAACGGCAAAAGCATCAATATCTTCGAGAGTTAAGCCTGCATTATCCAAAGCAGTCTTTGTAGCCGTAAGGATTGCCGTAGTGTGTGTCCTTGATGCAATTTCAGGCACTACACCACCGAATTTTGCGTGTTCGGTAGCCGAACTTATAATTTCATTTGCTAAAATCTCTCTACCGTTTTTTATTATTGCAACGGCCGTTTCGTCACACGAAGTTTCAATACCCATAATTATGGGATTTTCTTTAAGAGATAATTGTTTAATTTTTTCCGAATAAATCATTGTGATTTTTTTAGATAATCGTTTATAAATCCTTGAATATTTCCGTTCATTACAGAGTCTACGTCACCCGTTTCAAAACCCGTTCTATGATCTTTTACAAGGGTGTAAGGGCAGAAAACGTAACTGCGTATTTGACTACCCCACTCTATTTTCTTAATTTCACCTTTAATATCTTGGTCAAGTTCCATCCTTTCGGCTTCACGCTTTTCTATAAGTTTACTTATAAGCATTTTCATTGCCATTTCACGATTTTGCGTTTGGCTTCTCTCGTTTTGACACGCAACTACTATCCCCGTAGGTAAGTGAGTTATTCTTATTGCCGATTCGGTTTTGTTAACGTGTTGACCACCTGCACCACTAGAACGGAAAGTATCAACTTTTAATTCGTCAGGGCTTATTTTAATTTCGCCGTCGTCTTCTATTTCCGGCATAACTTCAAGCGAAGCAAAAGAAGTATGTCTTCGTTTATTAGCATCAAAGGGCGAAATTCTAACAAGTCTATGAACGCCTTTTTCAGCCTTTAAATATCCGTAAGCGCACTCGCCGTCTATTTTGAAAGAAACGGATTTTATACCTGCCTCGTCACCCTCTAAACGATCAAGTTCAGTAAGCGTGTACCCGTTCTTTTCAGCATAATACATATACATACGGTAAAGCATTTCCGTCCAGTCGCACGCTTCAGTACCACCTGCCCCTGCATGTAAAGTTAACAAAGCGTTTAGCTTGTCGTATTTACCCTTAAGCAAAGCGGAAAGACGCATTTCTTCTACGGTCTTTTCCACTTGCAAAAGTTCAACATTTAATTCCTCAAACAAACTTTCATCGTCCATTTCTTCTGCAAAGTCAACTATTTCTGATGTGCTCATTATAGTACGCTCAGCCTTGTCGAAAGCAGAAACTTTGTTAGTTAAAAACGCTATTTCCTTGGAAATTTGTTGAGATTTTTTTAGGTCGGTATAAATTTCGGGTTTTTCTGAAAGTTCGGTTTTCTCTTTTAAATCTTTTCTTAATTTATCAATGTCAAAGAGAGTGTCCCGTCTCTGCTAAGATACCTTTTAATTCTTTTATTTTAAGTTTATATTCTTCGCTTTTTATCATAATTTTCCTTTAATTATGTTTTCCGCAACAATTTTTATATTTTAACCCCGATCCACAAGGACAAGAATCGTTTCTGCCGATTTCTTGCTTTGCCTTTCTAGGTGCTACGGGTCCGGTTTGATTAGTTTGCATATCTTTTGGCATTTCCGGTCTTTCTACAGGCGCACGTCTTAACTCAGCTTTTAAAAGCAATGTAATAGTGTCGTCTTGAATAGCAGCAGTAAGATCTTCAAACATTTCAAAGCCTTCTTTCTTATATTCAATAACCGGATCTACGTTACCGTATCCACGAAGACTAATGCCTTTACGAAGTTGATCCATTGAATCGATATGATCTATCCATTTGGTATCGATATTCTTGAGCAATACCATTCTTTCAATTTCCGTAAAATCAACGCCTTCTTCTTTATATCTATCAATTTTGTCTTGATAAACTCTAATAGTTTCTTCGGTAAGTTTTTCAACAAAATACTCAAAATCCCAATTTTCCGTTCTTTCAACGGTAACAAAATTGCTTTCCTTTGGAAGAAGTTTTAGTTCAATTATTCCGTTAAGTGCTTCTATATCCCAAGTATCGGGCTTATTTTCATTATCAACAGAAGTTACTACAACGTATCTTACGAAATCAGGAATAAGTTTTAAGATGTCTTCGTGAACGTTTTCGTTCTTGATAACTTTCATTCTTTCAGCATACATAACTTCACGTTGTTTATTCATAACGTCGTCGTATTCAAGAACGTGTTTTCTTATACCAAAGTTTCTACCTTCTATTGCTCTTTGCGCATTTTCAATACTGCGAGTAAGCATTTTAGATTCCATAGGTTGATTTTCGTCAATATTGAACAATTCGTAAATACGTTGCATGCGTTCGCCACCGAAACGCTTTGCAAGATCGTCTTCAAGCGAAATATAGAACACAGACGAACCCGGATCGCCTTGACGACCACTACGACCTCTTAATTGGTTATCAATACGACGAGATTCATGACGCTCAGTACCAAGTATATGAAGCCCACCTGCTTCCATAACTTTTACCTTTTCAGCGTCAGTTACCAACTTGATTTCGCTATAAATTTGATGATATTTTTCTCTTACTTCTTTGGCTTCGTCAGAAATATTAGTGATAAACGAAGTTGCAAGTTCTATCATTTCGTCTTCTACGCCTTGTTCACGAAGTTTTCTCTTCGCTAAAAATTCAGGGTTACCACCAAGCAAAATATCAGTACCACGACCAGCCATGTTGGTTGCAATAGTAACTGCACCTATTCTACCTGCTTGCGCAACGATATCTGCTTCTCTTGCGTGGTTTTTAGCGTTTAGAACGTTATGTTTAATTCCTTTTCTAATAAGAAGTCTAGATATTTCTTCTGACTTTTCAACGGTAACCGTACCAACAAGCACGGGTTGTCCCTTTTTATGACAAGCCTCAATTTCATCAACGATAGCCTTATTTTTACCATTAACCGTCTTATAAATAACGTCTGGACGGTCAATTCTTGCAACCGGACGATTTGTAGGTATTTCAAGAACGTCTAAGCCGTAAATTGCTCTAAATTCTTCTTCTTCGCTCTTTGCAGTACCCGTCATACCCGAAAGTTTTTTATAAATTCTAAAATAGTTTTGGAAAGTAATAGTTGCATAAGTTTTATTTTCGTTACGAATTTTAACACCTTCTTTTGCTTCTATCGCTTGGTGTAAACCATCTGAATATCTTCTACCTATCATAAGACGACCGGTAAATTCGTCTACGATAATTACTTCCCCGTCGGAAACAACGTAATCGTTATCTCTTTTGAAAATATAATTAGCCTTTAACGCTTGTTGAATATGATGGGACAAGGTTGCGTTTTCAATATCTGAAAAACTATTAAGACCAAAGAAACTTTCAGCCTTTTTAGCACCCGTTTCAGTTATTTGAACGGTCTTTTCTTTTATGTCGATAGTAAAGTCTTTTTCAGCAACCAAAGATTTTACAAATTTGTTTGCCGACATATATTTTTCACTAGATTCTTGACCTTTACCTGAAATAATAAGTGGAGTTCTCGCTTCGTCTATTAAAATAGAGTCCACTTCGTCCACAATTGCGAAAGTAAGAGGTCTTTGAACCATAAGTTCAGTTCTTGTTTTAAGATTATCTCTTAAATAGTCAAAGCCCATTTCGTTGTTAGTACCGTAGGTTATATCACAAGCATAGGCTTTTTTCTTATCTTCATCTTCCATACCCGAAACGGCAACACCAACGGTAAGCCCTAAGAATTTATAAACTTTACCCATCCACTCAGCGTCACGACTTGCAAGGTAATCGTTAACGGTTACGATATGAACGCCTTCGCCCGTTAAAGCGTTAAGATAAGCAGGAAGCGTTGCAACAAGAGTTTTACCTTCACCCGTTTTCATTTCAGCAACTCTACCTTGGTGCAAACAAATACCACCTATAATTTGAACTTTATAGTGACGCATGTTAAGAACTCTAAACGCAGCCTCTCTTACGACTGCAAAAGCGTCGAAAAGAATATCGTCTAAAGTTTCGCCAGCCTGAAGCCTATCTTTTAAAAAACTCGTTTGCAAACGAAGATCTTCGTCGCTAAAGTTTTCATATTTGCTTTGAAGAGCAATAACCTTATCTGCCATAGCATCAAGTTTTTTCAAACTTCTTCTGCTCTCACCACCTAAAATGTATCTAAATAATCCCATTTTTTCTCCTTATAATTTACAATGAAATTTTTTATCAATATCCGTCTTTTGGTGGAACGCTTGCCACCGTGATCAAAAACACCGAAGTTGCCCCTGCTCGTTTTAATCGTTCAGCAACGGCTTCTGCTGTAGAACCCGTTGTTGAAACGTCGTCTACCAACAAGACTTTTTTATTTTTTACAATTTCTCTATTTCTTACCTTGAAAGAACTAACCAAATTTTTTCTTCGTTGTTCTCTAGTTAAGGTCGCTTGCCTTTTTGTAAGTTTAGTTTTTTCTAAACAGTCAACGAGTTCTAGCCCCGTTTTTTCTGCCAAAACTTCAGCAAGCAATCTTGATTGATTATACCCTCTTTTTTTCTCGGCTTTAACGTGCATCGGAACGAAAGTTGCAAAATCTGCGTTCATATAACTTTTCCAGTAAAGAAACGCCATTTCTTCAGCAAAAACGTCTTTGATATATTGATTGTTATTGTATTTCAACCTTTGGATTAAAATACTAATCGGTTTTTTATAAACGTAAACGCTCCTTGCCTTATCCGTATTAACCAAAACACCTTTACAAGTGGAACAATATTTAGCAGAAACTTTTAATTTTCTACCACAATGTTCACAATAAGCACCTTGGTTTATAGGCAAGTTATCTTTACATTGTTGACAAAAATACTCGCCTGAAAAAATCTCTTTATCACAAACGACACAACGCCATTTGGTATTATAAAGATATTTGCCGAAAAAGTTTGCTATCTTTTCCCAAAATCGCATAATTAAAGATATTTTTTAAGATTGTCCACCATATCGAGTTCTTCCCACGGTAATCCTGCTTTACCAAAATGCCCGTAAGTTGCCGTCGCTTTATAAATGGGTGCTCTTAAACCGAGTTTATCTATAATTGCAGAAGGTCTTAAATCAAATTCTTTTACGACGATATCTGCAAGTTTGTCGTCTGTAATTTTACCCGTACCAAAAGTATCTATTTTTACAGAAACGGGTTTAGCAACGCCGATTGCATACGCAACTTGCATTTCGCATCTATCACATAAACCCGACGCAACTAAATTCTTACATACGTATCTAGCCATATAAGTTGCAGAACGATCCACTTTCGTTGGATCTTTTCCACTAAACGCACCACCACCGTGTGGGCATTTTCCACCGTAAGTATCAACGATTATCTTTCTTCCCGTAAGCCCTGAATCACCGTTAGGTCCACCAACTTCAAATCTTCCGGTAGGGTTGATAAAATACTTTGTGTTTTCGTCGATATATTCTTTGGGCATAACGTAATTAATAACCAACTCTTTAAGATCTTTTCTTAAAGTTTCGGTATCCACCGTTGCGTCGTGCTGAGAAGAAAGAACTACCGTGTCAATACGCTTAGGAACACCGTGTTCATATTCTACGGTAACTTGTCCTTTACCATCTGGTCTTAAATAATTAACTAACCCTTGTTTTCTAACTTCTTCAAGACGAGCGCACATCTTATGAGAAAGCATAATAGGCATAGGCATATATTCTTCGGTTTCTCTACAAGCATAACCAAACATAAGACCTTGATCTCCTGCGCCTATACGATCGTATTCGTCACCACCATCTTTATCTTCAACCGAACTGTCCACACCCATTGCGATATCCGGGCTTTGCTTATCAAGTTTACAAAACACTTCTACCGTATCGTAATCAAAACCTATCTTTTTGTCCGTATATCCGATTTCTTTAATAACGTTACGAGCAACTTGTTCAACGTCCAATTTTGCATTAGTGGTTATCTCGCCCATTACAAGCAAAAAATCGGTAGTAACCGAGCACTCGCACGCTACCCTTGAAAATTTATCTTGACTTAAAATCTCGTCAAGCACGGCATCTGAAATCTGATCACACACCTTATCGGGATGACCTGAAGTAACGCTTTCACTCGTAAAAAATTCTCGCATAATATTTTCCTCTTAAGTTTATTGCTAAATAGCCATTTATTTATTATACACTTTAATTATCTTTCTGTCAAATGCATATACGAATTCTTTGTTAAATATTATATAATATTTTCAACGAATTTCGACAATAAAATTTAACGTTGACTTATTCGTCAATAAACCTTTGTTTTCCCCTTTATTTATTTGACAAAAATAAGCATAAATACTATAATGAAAAAGTGTTGACTTTTCCGTCAATAATAAAGGAGTTTTTCATGCTAAACAACACCGAAGAAAAAACCCCCGTTCACAATAAACGAAAAAGAGAAATAGCGATTTGTGGATTAAAGGTTTTTTGTGAAAAAGGATACGACAACACTTCCGTTGACGATATCGTAAAAAAAGCCAAATGTTCACACGGGCTTTTTTATCATTACTTTAAAAGCAAAGCCGAACTTTTTAACGAAGTTATGCGCATTAAAGAAGAAAACAGACGCAACGAATTACAAAAGATTCTTGACGAAACGCCAAGCTATATCGGCAAGTTAAAAATCATATTAGAAGATTTGTTTAACAAACTTGTCAACGAAGAAAACTTTACTTATTACTTTTACTTCTTTATAACTCAAAAGTTTATCAATAAAGAAAAAGGTATTCCCCCGAAAGAAAGAAAACCCGACGATAAAAAACCACCTTTTTTGGTTTCGGAAGATTTTTTTGAACAAGGTCAAAAAAACGGGGAATTTACCCAAAAATATTCAGCAAAAGAATGTGTAAAACTTTTCTTTTCAATAATTCACGGCGCTACGATAGGATACGTAATAGCGCCTAAAGACGTTCAAAAATCCATTATACTGCCCAACGTTGATTTTATAGCAGACATTTTCAAAAAGGAGAAATAATATGAGCAAAAAACATGCAAACAACATAGGACTCGGCTCAGCAATAAAAACCCTATCAAAATCTATTAGAGAATATAAAAAGCCCTCGCTTTTAGCACCGTTATTCGTTGCAATAGAAGTAGTTTTAGAGTGTATGATACCTTTCGTTATGACGCTTTTATTAGGTGCTATGAATTACCTTTCAGGAAACGAACAAAACCCCGATTTTCTCGTTGTAAAGATAATTGATTTGATCGGTGCAACGGGCACACAAGATATGTTAAAAGTTATTTTGTGGTTCGGGCTTGGGCTTTTAATTCTCGCTTTTTCTTCACTAACTTTCGGCGCATTATCGGGTAGATTTTGTGCAATAGCGTCTAGTGGTTTCGCAAAAAACTTAAGAAAAGATATGTTTTATAAATTACAAGGTTTTTCATTTTCAAACATTGATAAATTCTCTTCTTCAAGTTTGGTAACAAGAATGACAACGGACGTTACCAACGTTGAAATGTCGTATATGATGATTATAAGAACTGCCGTTCGCTCGCCTTTTATGCTTGTTTTCTCTATGATTATGGCGTTTACGATCAACTCTAAAATGGCACTCATATTCCTTTGCACAACACCTATTCTTGCAACGGGATTAATTCTTATAATGTCTAGAGCTATCCCCTTTTTCAATCGCATCTTCAAAAAATACGACAAACTGAACGAATCCGTTGAAGAAAATATTCGTGGTATGAGAGTTGTTAAATCTTACGTAAGAGAAGATCACGAAAAAGAAAAGTTTAACAAAGCAAGCGAAAACGTTAGAAACGATTTTACCAAAGCTGAAAAAATTATCGCTTTCAACGGCCCTCTTATGAACTTTTGCGTGTACGCAGGAATAATTGCAATATACGTTTTTGGTTCTATGTTAATCATTAATTCCGGTGGTAGCCAACTTCAATGGACCGAACTTCAAAGTTTCATGACCTATTCGTTCCAAATGCTTATGAGTTTAATGATGCTCTCTATGATAATGGTTATGATCATAATGTCAACGGCTAGCGCAAAACGTATTTCCGAAGTGCTTACCGAAGAAAGTTCTATTACTAGCCCAAAAGACGCAATAACCGAAGTTAAAGACGGTTCAATCGTATTCACCGACGTTTCTTTCAAATACTCTGAAACAGCAGAAAAATACGCCTTGTCCGATATTAATTTAACAATTAATAGTGGTCAAACGGTTGGTATTATCGGAAGCACGGGATCAAGCAAATCAACCCTAGTACAACTTATCCCCCGTCTATATGACGTTAACACGGGGTCAATTAAAGTTGCAGGCGTTGACGTAAAAGATTACGACCTTGACTCTTTAAGAAATTCCGTTGCTATGGTTTTACAGAAAAACGTGCTATTCTCTGGATCAATAAGAGAGAATATGCGTTGGGGGAATAAAGACGCTTCCGACGAAGAAATTATTCAAGCAATGAAACTCGCTCAAATTGACAATATTGCTCTTGACAAACACGTAGAACAAGGTGGCGTAAACTTCTCTGGTGGTCAAAAGCAAAGACTTTGTATCGCAAGAGCATTGCTTAAACAACCCAAAATCCTAATTCTAGACGATTCAACTAGCGCAGTAGACACCAAAACTGATGCACTTATAAGAAAAGCCTTTAAGGAATATATTCCCGAAACGACTAAACTTATTATCGCACAACGAATTGCTTCCGTTCAAGAATCAGACCTTATTATAATTATGGATAACGGCAAAATCGTTGCAAAAGGCACGCACGAACAACTGTTAAAAGAAAATTCTATTTACCAAGAACTATATTATTCTCAAAACAAAGGGGGTGAAGACAATGCCTAAGCCTATGCCTGCAAAAGGTAGAAAACCTGCAAATAAAGGAACTTTAAAACGCTTATTAAAAATGCTTTTTTCCACAAACAAAAAAGCACTTATAGCCGTTTTCTTTTGTATTACAATAAGTGCTGCAACCGGCGTTTCCTCTTCACTTTTCTTAAATCTTTTAGTTAAACAAATCGATATAGGTTTAAGTAGTAGTTTCCAAGCCGTATTAAAGCCATTGATTACCATATTCGTTTCTATGGGTGCAATTTACTTCTCATCAGTAATTTGCGATTTTATTCACACACGAATTATGGCAAAAGTTACGCAATCTTTCTTGCATCAAATAAGAACGAGTATTTTTAACAAAATGCAATCTTTGCCGATAAAATATTTTGACACCCATTTAACCGGCGACATAATGAGTTCTTACACTAACGATACCGACGCTATTCGCCAACTTGTATCACAAAGCCTACCCCAACTTTACAAGGCTGTTATAAGTCTTAGCGTTTTGCTAGTGTTGATGTTTATTCAAAGTATTTGGCTTTCGCTAGTAATGTTTATAGGCATATTCTTTATGTTCCTTATAACCAAACTTGTCGGTGGTAATAGTGCAAAATATTTTATTCGTCAACAAAAAGCTCTAGGTGAAGAAGAAGGTTTTATACAAGAAATAATTCAAGGTCAAAAGGTAGTTAAAGTTTTCTGCCACGAAGAAGAAACCAAAAAAGACTTTGACGAAAAAAATGAAAACCTTTGCAAATCAGCAACTAACGCACATACGTTTGCAAATATATTAATGCCTATTATGGGTAATTTAGGTAATATTCTTTACGTGCTTCTTGCTTTCGTTGGTGGGCTTTTAATAGCGTTAAACGTGCCTAACTTTACAATTACGGGTTTTCAACCGTTAAGAACGTCAACGGGTACGATATCTTTCTTGTTGACTGTAATCGCTTTCTTACCTATTAGTAAACAATTTACAGGAAACGTTGCGCAATCTTCTCAACAATTAAACTCTATCGTTATGGGGCTTGCAGGGGCATCTAGACTTTTTGAAATCGTTGACCAAGAACCCGAACCCGACGATGGATACGTTACGCTAGTTCGTTGCAAAATTGCAGAAGACGGAACTATTACCGAGTGTGAAGAAAGAACGGGACATTGGGCGTGGAAACACCCACATAAAGCCGACGGTACTATCACCTATACCGAACTTAAAGGCGATATTCAAATGTTTAACGTGGATTTTGGTTATATACCGGAAAGGATCGTTTTACACGACGTTTCTCTTTACGCTAACCCTGGTCAAAAAATCGCTTTCGTTGGTGCAACGGGTGCAGGAAAAACGACTATTACCAACCTTATTAATCGTTTTTACGATATTGCCGACGGAAAGATCCGTTATGACGGAATAAACATAAATAAAATTAAAAAAGCCGATCTTCGCCGTTCTTTAGGTATAGTTTTACAAGACACAAACCTATTCACGGGAACGGTTATGGAAAATATTCGTTACGGTAGATTATCTGCAACCGACGAAGAATGCATTGACGCTGCTAAACTTGCTTATGCTCATGATTTTATTACACGCTTACCACAAGGCTACAATACTATGCTAACGGCAGACGGAGCAAATCTTTCACAAGGACAAAGACAACTTTTATCTATCGCCAGAGCGGCAGTTAAAGATGCCCCCGTTATGATTTTAGACGAAGCGACTTCTTCTATCGATACTAGAACTGAAGCCTTAGTTCAAAAAGGCACGGATAGACTTATGCAAGGTAGAACCGTTTTCGTTATCGCACACAGACTTTCTACCGTAAGAAATTCCGACGTTATTATGGTTTTAGATCAAGGACACATTATAGAGCGTGGTTCGCATGAAGAATTGATTGCTAAAAAAGGCAAATATTATCAACTCTACACAGGGGCTTTTGAACTTGAATAATATGAAATGTAATCTTTGCCCTATACAATGTGGGACTCAAAGACAATTTAATAAAGGTTACTGTGGGGCAAACAACGACATAGTGATTGCAAAATATTATCTTCACCCGTTTGAAGAACCCATGATAAGTGGTACTAACGGCTCTGGTACGGTTTTCTTTTGTGGGTGTTCTCTCAAATGTGTATTTTGCCAAAACTATGAATTATCAAGGAACTTACGTGGCAAAACTATTTCGTCATTTGAATTAGCAGAAATCTTTAAAGAATTAGAAAGCAAAGGGGCTCACAACATCAACCTTGTAAACCCCACGCATTATTCTGTTCAAATTATTGATGCTCTTAAAATTTACAAGCCGTCTATCCCTATCGTTTACAACACTCATGGATACGAAGAATTAAGCGCACTTGCTAAAATTGACCCCTATATAGACGTTTACCTACCCGACCTAAAATTCTTTGCCCCAACCATTTCTAAACGATATACGGGTAAAGAGAATTATTTTGAAAAGGCTAGTAAAGCCATAGAATTCATGGCGAAAAAACCCTTTGTACTTGACAAGAACGGGATACTTAAAAGTGGAACGATAGTTAGACATTTGGTTTTGCCACAATGCGTTTCAGATAGTAAAAAAATTCTAGACTGGTTTTGCTCTATAAAAGATAACGCTTATATCAACGTTATGAGTCAATACACCCCGTTTGGTGAAATAGACAAATTCCCCGAACTTAAAAGGCGTATTACCAAACGTGAATACGACGCCGTTATTGATTACGCCATATCATTAAACATTGAAAATATGTTTTATCAAAAACTAGAAAGTTCTAGCGAAGAATATATTCCCAAATGGGATTTTTAACAAAAATAAAAACGCTTTATCAATTTCGATAAAGCGTTTTATTTTTATTTTATTTCTACTCTACTTATAACCTTACAATTTTCATAAATTTTTCTCTTTTTAGTAGATATTTCTTTTTTGAAAATTTTATCTCTAAACTTAAACACTACTATGCCGGCAATCGCTAAAACGATAGCAACGACGATTAGTATTAAAGCCGTGTTTGTCAAAGTTATAAGTTTTACCTTGCTCCACATAGCGTTTATGCGCTCTAAATCCTTTTCAGCAAAGTTATCCATTACGGCACAACGCATAATGGTTTCTTCATCAGCGTATTGAGCAAACAAATGTCTATAATATCCGTCTTCGCCGTCTGACACACTAAAAGTATAATCACCGTTTTCGCCAAAGAAATAACCTAAATCGGCTTGTTTTTCGCCACCTACCGTGCCAAAAGTTTCTTTCACGTATTCAAACACTTCGTCGCCTGCAACGCAACTAGTATAGCCAACGTAGTCCATATTTCTAACGGCTATATCCGGTCTTGACATAAAGTCGATAAACGCACTTGACGCACTTTCGTTTGCGTGCTTGGTCATTACCCATCCGTCAAACCAAACGTTAGACCCTTCTTCTGGAACTACGTAGCGAAGATTTTTGTTTACGTTATCTGCTTCCCACATAGAATAAACGGCATCTCCACTCCACGCAAAGTTAACGTCTATTTTACCCGTTAAAAGGTCGTTTTTACCTGCGTCAACCTCAAACCCGTAAAGATGTGGTTTGAGTTCTAAAAGGGCTTTTTCCACCTGTTCTACCGTTTTCGCATCCGTTCTATTAAATATTTCAAAAATAGTGGAAGTATATTGATCTTTGTTTATATCGGAATTTTCAAACTGTGCTTTTAATTCTAAAAGTTCATCTTTATAAACTATTGCAAGCGCCATTATATAACTATCACGAAGACTGTCTTTGATGGTTATTTTGCCAGAAAATTTTTCGTTATAAAGATTTGTCCAACTCTTAAAATCTTCGTCGGTAAACTTATCGGCATTATAGATAAGCCCCATAGTTCCCCACATATAACCAACTGCGTAAGACGTACCGTCGTTATTATTTAACCCAAGTTCATCAAAAACGCCTTTGATATACGGTGAACCGTAAGTATTAAAATTGTTAGGAATTTTATATGGTTTTATAAGCCCTTCGGATTTCATTTTCAAAATCATATATTCAGAAGGGCAAATAATATCAACGGCTGTAGGGTCTTTAAGCAATTCGTTATACATTTCTTCGTTGGTTGCAAACGAATAATAATTTACCCTTATCCCCGTTTCTTTTTCAAAATCTTGAATTACGCCGTTTTCCCCATCTTCGCCTTCTTCAATATAGTCTTCCCAACTAAAAACTGTAATTTCACGACTAGTAACTATTTCTTCTGCTTTTACAGATTTTGCAGTTAAAACGGGCGAAAAAACCGTCAAAAAGAATACTAACGCAAGGAATATCGTAATTAAACCAAACGGCTTAAAAGTCGCTTTTCTCATACTACACCTTCCTTTTTGCAGAATTTTTTCCTGCTCTAATATTCATAACGACAACGACGGCAACCGTGATCAAGAAAATAATCGTTGTTAACGCTCTATAAATAGGAACTTTTTCACTAGCCTTTTCCGTCGTTAATGCAATAGCCTTATATACTGCCGTACTTATCGTATCGTATCCCAACGGCGCAAGTGTTGCCGTTATGATATAATCGTCTAAAGAAAGGGTAATTGCAAGCATAAAGCCACTAAACACACCCGATAAAATTTCAGGTAATACGACCTTGAAAAGTGCTTGTGTAGGCGTTGCGCCAAGATCTAACGCCGCCTCATACATACTGCCGTCCATTTGTTTCAACTTGGGAATAACCGATAACACTACGAAAGGCACGGTTAAAGTTATATGCCCAACGTAAAGCCCAAATTCCGTTCTATGCCCTATACCTGCTAAAGCAAGAAGCATTGCAAGCGCACAAGCAGTAACTACTTCAGAGTTAACTACGGGGATTTGCGACATACCGTTTACGGCTTTGCCAAGTTTACCTTTGCTATAATAAATACCTATTGCACCTAAAGTACCAAGTATAGTTGAAATCGTAGCCGATACGATTGCAAGAATAACAGTATTTAGCACGGCTTCTTTTATTTCAGGTAGTTTAAGATACCATTTAATAGAAAAAACGTAACTTTCAAAGCCGGTAAAGGTTTTATTTGCGTTAAAACTTAAAAATACTAGTATGATTATGGGAATATAAATAAACGCAAGGATTAAAAATATATATCCACAACTGAAAAACTTTTTCATTAGATATTAGTCCCCCTAACGTTGTCTTCTGCCTTAAAGCCACCCGTTGCAAGCATTGTAACGAATAAAATAACTAGCATTATTAGTGAAATCATTGCACCACCGTTTTGGTTGGTCATAGTACCGTTCTCACCAAGGAAACACCAAGCGATTAATTTACCGATAACCGTAAAGCCCGTGCTACCACTAAACGCATCAGTTATAACGTAACAACTCATAACGGGTAAAAATACCATCATAGCCCCACTAATTATTCCCGGAACTGATAACGGCAAAGATACTTCCGTAAATACTCTAACTTTGCTTGCACCCAAATCGGCAGCCGCTTCTTCTAAACTTTTATCCATCTTAATTAAGGTTGAATAAAGTGGCAATATCATAAACGGCAAGTAATCGTAAACAAGCCCTATGATATTCGCACCCGAACCAAGTGGTATATTTAATATGCTCAAAAGTTCTTTCATTGCCATTGCACGCAAAACGAAGTTTATCCACATAGGCATAATGAATAAAAGCAATAAAACAAACGCCACTTGCCTTTTCATACGAGATAAAATAAACGCTACGGGATACGCAATCAATAAACATATTGCCGTTACACACAAGCTAACCAACACGCTAATAATAAGCGTGCTTATTTTCGTTGTATCCGTAAAAAAGTCGATAAAGTTTTGGATGGTTATTGCCCCCGTTTTATCCGTAAAGGCATAATACACGATTACGAACAAGGGCAAAACGACGAAAAGCACTAAAAACAATCCGTACGGAATACATAAATTTTTTCTAGAAAAACCGATTTTAGACTTTCTTGTTTTCTCACTTTTAGGATGATATTCGGTTTTTGCGATAGTTTTAGCCTTTTCCGTCATCTCTTAATCTCCTGTTTAAGTGTGAGTTTAATTTTTTCTTTAGGAATTATTACGCTAACCCTATCGTTTTCGTTCCAAGTGTCTTCAGTATCAAAAACAAAGTCTTCTTCGTTTTCATCCGTACGAACTATAAGTTGATAGTGGTCGCCTTTATAAATCATAGAAACTATGTTACCTACTGCACCACCTATTTCGGCATCGTCGCTTATTTCTATATCTTTAAGCCCTACTTCTACGTTTACGTCAACGTCAGTAAGATCTATCTTTTCCCCTTCTGCAGTAATGAGATAATCTTCTTCATCTATAAACGAGCCCGGATACAATTGCGTAACGTCACATTCGAACTCACCGTCGCCAAAGCATACGGTATTTCTCTTGGTAATATATCCGTCGTATTTATTAGTTTCAAATTCCTTTTTCATAAGGTGGATGTCGTTAGGTTTAATAAAAAGTGAAACCTTTTCCCCAACCTTTCTTTCTATCGTGTCTTGAATTACAACTTCTGATTTGCCTACTTTCATTACCATTTCGTAATGAACACCTTTGAAAATAGAACTAATAATTTGACCTTTAACTTGTCCTTTATCTTCATCCATCAAGAAAACGTCTTCTGGACGAACAACTACGTCTACTTTCTCGTTCTTTTCAAATTCGTCAACACAATCAAAGGTATAGTTAATAAACCTAACCTTTTTATCGCCAAGCGAAGTGCCACTAAATATGTTACTTTCACCGATAAAGTCTGCAACGAAAGAGTTTTTAGGTTCGTTATAAATATCGGTAGGCGAACCTATTTGTTGAATACATCCGTCGTTCATTACTACTATAGTATCGCTCATAGTAAGCGCTTCTTCTTGATCGTGGGTAACGTAAATAAAGGTTATGCCAAGTTTTTTATGCATTTCTTTAAGTTCTAGTTGCATATCCTTTCTCATCTTAAGGTCTAACGCACCCAAAGGTTCGTCTAGAAGAAGAATTTCCGGCTCGTTAACGATTGCTCGTGCAATAGCAACCCTTTGTTGTTGACCACCTGAAAGAGTTGATACACTACGCTTTTCAAACCCCTCAAGGTCTACCATTTTAAGGGCTTTTTCTACCTTTTCTTTGATTTCGGCTTTTGAAAGTTTTTCTACCTTATTAAACTGTTCGCCGTTTTCTTTTTGATATGTTACCAAAAACTTTTTAAGTTTTAACCCGAACGCTACGTTTTCATACACGTTATAATGTGGAAAAAGGGCGTATCTTTGGAAAACCGTGTTTATAGGGCGTTTATTCGGTGGAAGAGTGCTTATATCTTTTCCATTTAATAAAATTTGACCAGAAGTTGGCCTATCAAAACCTGCTATCATACGCAAAGTAGTTGTTTTACCACAACCAGACGGACCTAAAAAGGTAATAAATTCGCCTTTCCTTACGTAAAGGTTCACGTTGTCAACGGCAACGTTGCCGTCTTCAAAAGTACGGTTAAGATTGATAAGTTCAATAATCTTTTCGTTTTTTTCCATAGTAACACCTACACTCCCAAACGAGTTTATTAAAATAAAAAAAGCAAGCCAACGCTTGCGAAAACAACAAATAATTTATATACCTATAAGGCAATAAAAAATTTTGATGGCACAGAGTCTATATAGCAATTACACTTTTACTACTCTTTATTGACCGTTTCACAAGTTTGCGATTTGTCGCATTTCGGTTATAAAGTAACCAACTTATAAAATTTGAGCTTTTAACTCAATCAATAAAGCGACTTACGTCGCAATTCGGCGTGGGTACGGCTGTCCGTATGGCTTTAACCTTATTAAATTAAGGTGTACCCGTATTGCTTGGAAAGACTCTGTTTTTTATAGATTCATTTCCTTTTTTATATTAAAACATTTTGCAAGATTTGTCAATATTTTTGAGCATTTTTATTTGATTTTTTTTACAAAAACATCTATAATGTTTTTTGTTAATTTAGGAGTAAATAATGCTTTTCGATATTATTGTTCAAACAATAGGCTTTATTGCTATAGCCGTAAACATTTTATCAGTTCAATTCAATAGTCACGGCTTGATTATGTTGTTCAAATCGTTAGGTTCGTTCTTGTTTTGTATTCAGTACCTTTTATTAGGCGCTTTTACGGGATTAGTAATGGATTTTATAGGCGTTATTAGAAATTTCGTATTCGCCTACAACGTAAAGAAAGGCAAGTCTAATAAATGGTGGATAGTTATTTTCTCAATTTTAACGGCAGGTTTAGGAATAGCAACTATAATCTTTACTTGGGAAAAAACGCTAGTAACCCTTTCAAGATGGTCTGCAAACGCTACAGTTCTTACTGTTTTAGCAGTTTTTATAAGTATTATATCGGTTACGGCAAAACTTATTACCACTATAGGCTACGGTGCAAAAGATCCACACAAAGTTAGAATGATAAACTTACCGTCTTTCTCTCTTTGGATTATTTATAACGTTACCGTTTTAAGCCTTGCAGGCGCAATTAACGATGGCATGAGTATTATTTCCATTTTAATTGCAGAATACCGTTTCAGAAAAAAACCTGAAGAAAAACCCAAACAAATTACTGAAGAATAGAAAAAACCACCTTTCGGGTGGTTTTTTATTTTACCAGTCGTCTTTGGGCGTGGTCTTTATATCGTCGTAAAATTCAAAATATTTTTCTTTAGAAGATTTTTCTCTATCTTCCATCCAGTCGTCGGGGAAAAATGCATCTTCTTCCATATTATCTGCATCACGCATCATATCGTATAAGGTTTTACGTTCAAACGGCATTTTCTTTCTCCTTTTTACTGATTTTCATATTTCTAATTAATAATATTACGATTAACATTAATATTATAACAACTATCAAATATAAAAGCAAGCCGTTTTTCCACAAATATCCCATAAGGTTTATAACAAATGCAACAACGTAGGCTACTAACGTTTGAAAAACCAACGTTAGCACAAACACACGCTTGTTACATAATTCCTTTTTAGCCGTAAATATTGAAGCCATACATGGTGGCGCAAGCAAGACGAAAGACATAAACGAATAAACCGACCACCCGTTTAGAAAAAGCGCAGTATAGTCGTCAGATACTATTTCCAAAGTTTCTATTATAGCCTCTTTTGCCATTAATCCCGTTAAAACGGATACTGCCGTTTCCCAACTGAAAAAACCTAAAGGATAAAAAAGATATTTTAATATTTGCCCGATATTAAATAGAAAACTTAATTCGATATTACCATCCGTATAACCGTAAAATCCAAAATTTATAAGCACCCACAATGCTATAGAAGTTAAAAATATAACCGAACCAGCCTTTAATACAAAATCCTTTGTTTTTTCCCAAAGAACGAAAAAAATATCTTTTAAACTAGGAATTCTAAGCGTAGGAATTTCAAGAACAAAATTCCCGTTACCACAAAAACGCTTAGTTTTTTTTAATATCAACCCAGAAATTGCTATTACAAGTACGGATAAAAAATACATTGACGTTGCAATAAAAGGATTTCCGTTAAAAAATTTTGCTGAAAACCAACCAAAAACAGCCATTTTTGCACCACAAGGCATAAACGGGGATAAAAAAGTAGTCAATTCTCGTTCGCTTTTATTTTCTATAGTTCGTGTGGCCGTTAGCCCCGTTACGGTGCACCCACAGCATACCGTCATAGGAATAATAGACTTTCCACCTAGCCCAAAAACGCTTAAAAATCTATCAAGAATAAACGCTATTCTAGATGCATACCCACTTTGTTCTATAATCGTGAGCAAAGCAAACAAAATTAGAATTTGTGGCAAGAACGCCAACACCGTCCCCACCCCGTTTATAATCGAATCGCACAACAACCCCGAAATCCAACTTTTTGCACCTATTTTATCTAGAGAGATTTTTGTAGAAATGGAAAACGCACAAAAAAAGTTTTCAATAAAATCACCTAAAACACTACCTATGCTTATTGATAAAAAGTATATTAAAGCCATAACGAAAAAGAATATAGGCACGCCCCAAACCTTATCCATCAAGATTTTATCAAGCCTTTCCGTCGCAATTTGTG
This sequence comes from Christensenellaceae bacterium, assembly GCA_045654165.1. Taxonomy (GTDB): domain Bacteria; phylum Bacillota; class Clostridia; order Christensenellales; family Borkfalkiaceae; genus UBA1259. The sequence goes on along the minus strand of JAZOMV010000014.1, from coordinate 14,033 downwards.
ATTTAGTCTTCTTTTTATCTATAACACCTACTAAAACACTTTCAATATATTCAAATCGTTTTTCAATAGAGCCTAAATTTTGCCTTTTAAGGGGACTTTTTAATTTTCTCGACTCTTTAATCAGTACATCTATATTTTTACCTTTTAACGCAGATATCGTCACAACAGGAACGCCTAGTTTGTTAGACAAAGCGTTACTATTAAACTCAAAGCCGTTTTTTTCAAGTTCGTCGCACATATTGACAGCAATTATTAGGGGTATGCCCAAAGTTAGCAATTCGGTCGTTAGCAATAAATTCCTTTCAAGATTAGTTCCGTCTACAATATTTATTATAGCATTTGGCTTATTTTCTTTAAGATACTCTAGAGCGACCTTTTCGTCTGGCGATTTACTGTCTAACGCATATATTCCCGGCAGGTCAACAATTTGCGTTGTTTTATCTTTTTTATAAACGCCTAGTTTACTTTCTGTCGTTACACCCGTCCAATTACCCGTTTTTTGATAAGTTCCCGTAAGAGCGTTAAATAGCGTTGTTTTTCCCGAATTTGGATTACCTATCAAAGCAATTTTCACAATCTTTTCTCCACTATAATTTTTTGAGCCTCAAGGTATCTAATCGCTAGATTAAAACCTCTCACTTCTAACTCAATAGGGCCGTGAAAAGGCGCACAACGAACTATTTTTAGGTTAACGCCCGTAGTAATTCCCATATCGTTTAGCCTTTTAATCATTTTTGATGAATTATTTAATTGTAGCACCTTGGCTTGTTCACCAACCTTTAGCATAGATAATAACATATTAGATATTATTAGTTAAGGAAAGCATATATGCAAAAAAGACGGGAAAAACCCGTCTTTTTATTTAGCCTATTATTGTTCTCAAAATTAATTGAGCGTATACTCTTGCAAGAAAATCGTTTGGATGGTTGACGTTATTCCCCGTCATATCCCTATATCTCTTGCCACAATTTAATAAATTTTTGTGCATTTTAGTCATATCGGCTAAGGCTGTAAAATTATATTTTTCTTCTAGTTTTTTAAGTTCTTCAACTAAAATCGGTTGATTTTTAACCCAGTTACTTTCAGTATTTGGATAAGTAGTTGAAAGCAAGACTATTTCCCCGTTAGGATTTTTTATCTTAAACGCCGTTATGATATCTTCTATGTTTTTATAATAATCGTTTGGATCGGTCGCACCGTCGTTCATACCGAAACCTAAAACCATTAAATCTGCGTCATAAGGTAAAACCTTTTCGCTTATATTATCTATACCGTTTTTAGAAGTCCACCCACCAACGGCAACGTTTATATGATTTATAGGCGCTAAAAATTCTTCTTGAAGTTTTTTAGCAATCATTACGCTAAATTTATCGGCGAACGGAAAAGTTTCGCCACCCATAGGCGTTCCACTACTATTGCAACCCATAGTAATACTATCCCCGTAAAAAAGGATTGTAGTGGGTTTTTTGCTGAGTAGTTTATTATTAAAATTAATTAATCTATCCTTTTTACACGGTGGAATTTCTATTTTATTTATAGTATCGTGCTTATAGGTTACCGATATTTGATGTTTTGTAAAGGTGTTTTTTTCGCCAAAAGCAAAATATTTTTTACCTAAAGGCGCTTGTTCGTTGCGATTTACTATCCCTATCGCAAATTGAGCCGGTTCTGTAAGATAATACTCGTCAATCGGAATATACGGCATATTGCCACCTTTAACACGCTTAATCTTGCCATTATCTATAATAAAATCTTTATTAACGAAGTATTCGGTTTGCAAGCCGTAATCATAAACGCTAACTATCTCTTTAATCGGATATAATAATTGAGCAACGTCTTCTTCCCCAACAAACAAAACTGTTTCGTTATAAACCGTATCGCCTTGCCAAACAGGTAAAAGATACTTTTCTAAAGAATATTTTTGCATAATTCCCTCCTTAAAACATTGTTAATTATATCACAACAAACTTTTAATTTCAACAAAAAAACAACCGTTTTATACGGTTGTTTTTTTATTTTAATTAGTCAACAAATTCGATAATAGCAACTTCTGCTGCATCACCCTTACGAGGTCCGAGTTTGTAAATTCTGGTGTATCCACCACCTTGACCTTTTTCTTCTTTACGAGCCGCATACTTAGGTGCGTATTCGTCAAAGATTTTTTCGATAAGTGGGTATTTGATTGACTTGGTTCTTTTCTTGAAGTCAGGTTTGCTTTCTTTGAAACCCTTTACTTCTTGTAAATCATTAACCAAAGTCATAATCTTTCTTCTTGCATTAAGTTTCTTGTTGCCATCTTTAACTAATGTCTTTGTAACTTCCTTACCCTTAGCGTCGGTAACTTTAACTTCACTTTCAACGGTATCAGTATAAGTATTTACTGCAAGAGTGATGATTTTTGCAACGTAAGAAGCAACTTCTTTTGCTCTAGCTTCGGTGGTAGTAATTTTTCCGTACCACAAAAGTTCAGATGCCTGATTTTTTATAAGTGCTAATCTTTGCGTAGCGTTTACGCCTAATTTTCTTTGCATTGTTTAATCCTCCTTGTCCATTAACTTCAAGCCGTAGCTTTGGAGTTTGAAAATAACTTCATCAAGAGATTTTTTACCTAAATTACGAACTTTCAACATATCGTCTTCAGTCTTCTTAGTTAAATCTTCTACTGTGTGAATATTTGCTCTCTTTAAGCAGTTGTACGACCTTACGGACAAATCCATTTCTTCAATAGTCTTTTTCAAAATCTGCTCGTTTGTAGTAGTTCCACCGGTAGTTAAAATGGTGTAATCATTAAGTTCAGAAAGTGAAACGAACATGTTAACGTGTTCTTCCATAATCTTTGCTGCAAGACCTACGATATCTTTTCCGTAGAACGCACCGTTCGTCCAAACTTCAAGAACAAGTTTATCAAAGTCTACACTTTGACCTACACGAGTAGCGCTTACGTTATAGCTTACTTTCTTTACAGGTGTAAAGATACTGTCTATTGCTATATTGTCAATAACGTCTACCTTATGTTCGTCTGCGCCTTGATATCCACGACCTCTACCGATTGTAAGTTCCATATCAATTTTGCCACCTTCGTCAATCGTGCAAACGTGTTGATCGGGGTTAAGAATTTCAATTTCACTATCGCAAGCGATATCGCCAGCCGTAACTACTGCAGGACCTTCTTTTACGAGTTTAACCGTCTTTTTGAAAGCCTTGTCGGTACTTGTCGTTTTGATTGCAACGCATTTTAAGTTGAGAATTATTTCGGTTACGTCTTCTTTAACCATTGGAACTGATGAAAATTCATGTCTAATTCCAAGTTCTTCTGCAAACTTAATGTTTGTAATTGCAACTCCGGGGAGTGCCGATAATAATATTCTGCGAAGTGCGTTACCAAGAGTTAAACCAAAGCCTTTTTCTAAAGGTTCTACGGTTACCTTAACGTAACTTTTATCTTCGCTTTCTTCCACTGCTATTTTGGGTCTTTCAATTTCCATCATAAGAAATTTACCTCCTTAAAAATAGTTTCGATATAGGTTCTTGCAAGAATTCTTGTCAAAGCGTGGATCTCAATGACTTTCCCCTTGCAAAAACCCACCGAATAATTATTTATTTTTTTACAGATTATTTCGAGTACAATTCGACGATCATGTGTTCTGCAATGCTGATGTCGATATCTTCTCTAGTTGGAAGTGCAAGAATTTTACCCGTTAAAGTTTCGGGGTTGAATTCTAACCATTTAGGCATTGCACCAACTTTCATCTGCTTAATTTCCGAGAAATACTTATTGTCTTTCTTGGTTTCTTTTACTGCGATTACGTCGCCTACTTTTACGTTGTAAGAAGCGATATCTACGTTCTTACCGTTTACGGTAAAGTGTGCGTGTGTAACGAGTTGACGAGCTTGTGATCTTGAAGAACCGATACCCATTCTAAAGATAACGTTATCAAGTCTTCTTTCAAGAAGTGAAAGCATGTTTTCACCGGTGATACCTTTCATTCTATCAGCCTTTTCATAATACTTTCTGAATTGACCTTCAAGTACACCGTAAATTCTCTTACACTTTTGTTTTTCACGAAGTTGTAAGCCGTATTCTGAAATCTTCTTTCTGCCCATACCGTGTTGACCAGGAGCTACAGGTCTTTTTTCAAAAGCACACACGCCCTTAAAGCATCTTTCGCCTTTCAAAAATAACTTTGCACCTTCACGTCTGCATAAACGACATTTGGATTCTGTATATTTAGCCATTTATCTATCCTCCATTATACTCTACGTTTTTTGGGCGGTCTGCAACCATTGTGGGGAATGGGAGAAACGTCTTGGATAAGGGTTACTTCCATATCACAGTTGGTTAAAGCACGGATTGCAGATTCTCTACCTGCACCAGGTCCCTTAACGTATACTTCTACCGAACGCATACCTTGATCTCTTGCAACCTTACCTGCTGCTTCTGCTGCCATTTGCGCTGCAAATGGGGTACTCTTTCTTGAACCCTTGAAGCCGAGGCTACCTGCACTTGACCAAGATACAGTATTACCTTGCATATCGGTTATAGTAACTAATGTGTTGTTGAATGATGCCTGAATGTGAACTTGTCCTTTGTCCACTTTTCTGGCGTCTTTACGTTTTTTTACTACTTTCTTTGCTGCTGCCATTAAAGTTTACCTCCGTTTTCTGGTTGCCGTTTTCTTCTTAGCAACGGTACGACGCGGACCTTTTCTTGTACGCGCATTTCTCTTGGAACTCTGTCCACGAACGGGAAGGTTCTTTCTGTGACGAACACCACGATAACAGCCGATTTCGATTAATCTCTTAATCGAAAGACTTACTTCGCTACGAAGATCACCTTCTACACGAAGATTGTGTTCGATATATTCTCTGAGCTTAGCAATATCAGTTTCGCTCAAATCCTTTACTCTTGTATCAGGGTTTACACCCGTTTCTTTGATGATTTTCTTTGCCGTTGTCAAACCAATACCGTAGATATAGGTAAGACCGATTTCGACTCTTTTGTTGTTCGGCAAATCAACGCCACTTATACGTGCCATCCTTGTCAAATACCTCCGTATTTTTTCGTGTTTTTTTTATTTTTTATATATAAATGCTTAATACGCCTTTTGCTTTGGAATGATGCTACTCGGTTGTATTAAACTGTTGTTTTCACTTTAACCCTATCGGGGTCAAGCATCTTGGGAATTAACCCTGTCTTTGTTTGTGACTCTTATTCTTTGAGCAAATTACCATTACTTTACCGTTTCTTTTGATAACTTTGCATTTGTCGCACATCGGCTTTACTGAAGGTCTAACTTTCATTTTAATATCTCCTTTGGAATTCGTTTATGTTTTTAGTTCTTGCTACGCCAAATTATTCTGCCTTTCGTCAGATCGTACGGGCTCATTTCAAGCTTTACGCTATCGCCTGGTATTATTTTAATATAGTGCATACGTAATTTCCCTGAAATGTATGCCGTTATTACGTGACCATTTGATAATTTTACTGTAAACGTTGCATTTGGCAACGCTTCAACAATCACGCCTTCGGTTTCTATAACGTCGTCCTTTGACACAAACTTAATCCTCCTGTTTGTTTTTTAATTGGGTTTTTATCAATCTATACAACCTTTCGTTGCCGACTGATTCCCCATTTTTAATCTTAGTTGCAATATCTTTCAATACTGCATCTTTTACAGATTCTAAATGTTTTACGTTTTTCTTTTTCAATGCCGTAACTTTTCTGTTTCGACCATCAGCAAGGTACGCTAAGTTGTTTTCAACTTTTACTACAACCATTGCCAAGCCTTTGTCACGACCACGTTTACTTAAAACGATATCGCCTGTTTCTACCATATTTTTATAGCGTTAAAATTTCCACGCCATTATCAGTTATCGCCACCGTATTTTCATAATGTGCAGACGGTTTTCCATCTAAGGTCTTAACAGTCCACCCATCTGGTAAAAACTTTACTTGATAAACACCTGCATTTATCATAGGTTCTATTGCAAGAACGGTTCCTTTTCTCAACCTGATACCCGTACCTTTTTTCCCATAATTAGGAACGGAAGGGTCTTCATGCATTTCTCTACCTATGCCGTGTCCTACCAAAGCTCTTACAACCGAAAATCCGTTTGCTTCTGCATGAGTTTGCACGTTATAACCGATATCACCTAAAGGTGTTCCGTCTCTAAGATTTGATATCGCCTTGAAAAAGCACTCTTCAGTTACTTTTACAAGTTTCTTTTTCTCTTCAGAAACGTTACCAACCATAAAAGTTCTTGCAGCGTCACCTTGCCATCCGTTAAGTATTACCCCAACGTCCACACTAACGAGTTGACCATCTCTAACAACTATATCGTCAGATGGAATACCGTGCACGACGGTATCGTCTATCGAAGCGCAAATTGATGCAGGATACCCCGAATATCCTAAAAACGAAGGATATGCACCGTGAGCAGTTATATACTCATAAGCTAATCTATCAAGTTCTTTAGTGGTAATCCCTACCCTAATTTTACTGCCGATATAATCAAGCACGTCTCGAGTTAGCTTTCCACTTTCTCGCATCATAGCGATTTCGGCATCAGTTTTAATGGTAATCATCAGTCTAAAACCTTTTGTATCTCGGCGAAAACCTGTTCAACACTTTGATTTCCATCGATACTAACGAGTTTTCCTTGTTTGATATAGTAATCAATAAGTGGCGAAGTTTGTTTTTGATAAACTTCTAAACGACTTTTAACCGTTTCGGCGTTGTCGTCTTTCCTTGTTATAAGCTTACCACCACAAGTGGGACAAATATCGGTTTCCCCGATAAAGTCTACGTGAAACGAACCGTTACATTTAGAACAAGTTCTTCTACCCGTTATTCTTCTTTCTATCAAACTCAAGTCAACGTCAATGTTAAGCACCATGTCAGGCGCTGAAAACTCTTCAAGTTTACTTGCTTGAAAAAGATTTCTCGGAAACCCGTCTAACAAATATCCTTTTTCACAGTCGGGTTTCGCAAGTCTATCTTTAACAAGTTCTACGGTCAAGTCGTCTGGACACAAGTTACCCGTGTCCATAACGGCTTTTATTTTAAGACCTATAGGCGTTTGATTTTTAATGTTTTCTCGGAATATGTCACCTGTTGAAATATGCGGAAGGTCGTACTTATCGGTAATATATGCCGCTTGAGTACCCTTGCCACTCCCAGGAGCGCCAAGTAATATCAGTTTCATTTTACTATTTTAAGAATCCTTTGTAATTCTTCATCATGATTTGCGACTGCAATGCCTGTTCAAATTCAAGTGCTACCGATACGATAATTAACAAACCGGTTGCGCTGAATACGTTAATAAGGCCACCTTCCGCAACTACGCCACTTGTTTCTAATGCTTTGAATAACAAAGATGGAACGAGTGCTACGAGCGCAAGGAATATTGCACCGAAAAGTGTAATTCTATTGGATACTTTCTTAAGATAATCTGCAGTAGGCTTACCAGGTCTTGTGCCGGGAATAAAACCACCGTTACCTTGAATGCTCTTACTAATATCGTCAGGATTAAACTGAATTTGATTGTAGAAGTAAGAGAAGAAAAGGATGAACACACAGAGAACTACTGAATAGAGCCAACTACCAGTACCCATATTTCTTGACCACCAACTATCTTTAGCAGATATCCCGAACAAGTTCATAATCAAATCTGGTAAACTTAAGATTGCGAACGAGAAGATTAAAGGCATAACGCCAGAAGCGTTTACTTTAATCGGGATGTGAGTTGATTGCCCACCATACATTTTTCTTCCTTTAACCTGTTTAGCATATTGAACGGGGATCTTTCTTTCCGCATCATTTACAGCAACGATTGCCGTAAAGATCACAACGGTAACAAGAATAAATCCGATAAGCGTCCACATAGCCGTTAACGGGTTAGGACCACCTAATTGCTTTAAGAGAGTCAATATTGCAGTACCAGCAGTTGATAAGATACCAGCAAAGATGAGAAGTGAAATACCGTTAGATACACCGTAATCGGTAATTCTTTCACCTATCCACATGGTAAGTGCAGCACCTGCCGTATATACTATTACGAGGAACGCATAACTTAAGAACGGAACTTTATAACCGAACAATTCGTTAAGCGCAACTGATTCTGAGCCCCCAAAAGCCACGAGAATACCGATTGCTTGCGCAATTGCAAGGAACAACGTAAGTATTCTTGTATAGGTATTGATTTTTCTTCTTCCTTCTTCTCCCTGTTTTGAAAGTCTTTCAAGAGCAGGAATACCAACGGTAAGAAGTTGAATAATAATTGATGCGTTGATATAAGGTCCGATACCCATTGCAAAGAACGTACCATAGGTAAGCGCTCCACCGGATACCGCACTCATAATTTGTAAGAAAGTATAATTATCAAGTCCATCAAACATGTGTACGCCTGGAACCGGAATATAACAACCGAGTCTATAAACGAACAACAACGCTATGGTAATAAGAATTTTTCTTCTTACTTCCTTTATCTTAAACGCATTTACTATCGTTTGAAACATTTTGCCCTCCCTTATAAAGCGGGTTAGATTTGTTCTACCTTACCGCCAGCTTTTTCGATAGCTTCTTTAGCAGATGCTGAGAAAGCTTTTGCCTTTACGGTAAGTGCCTTTGTTAAAGTACCGTTGCCAAGAACCTTAAGTCCTATGCAATCTTTCATAACTTTAATAAGACCTTTTTCGTTAAGAACTTCCATATCAACTACTGCATTTGCTTCGAAATTTTCAAGAACGGAAAGATTTACAATGCTATATACTTTTTTGAAATGGTTGTTGAAGCCACGTTTTGGTATTCTTCTGATCAAAGGCATTTGACCACCTTCAAATCCGGGACGAAGGCCACCGCCACTTCTTGCCCATTGTCCTTTATGCCCCTTGCCACTAGTCTTGCCAAGACCTGATCCGATACCTCTACCTAATCTTTTCTTAGCAGTCGTTGAGCCCTCAGCGGGACTTAAATTACCTAATCTCATTTTATTACTCCTTAATTAACGTATCACTTAAATTAGATCTTTTCAACTTTTACGAGATATTTTACCTTTGCAATCATACCGAGGATGCAGGGGTTTTCTTCGTGAATTTTGAAAGAGTTAATCTTTTTAAGTCCTAATGCCGCAACAATTTTCTTGTGAAGCGGCAACGTTGCTATCGTACTTTTTACAAGTGTCACTTTAATTTTACCGTATTCGGTCTTCTTTGCTTTAGCCATTAAAGTACCCTCCTTAAGCGTTTACTTCTTCTACGGTCTTACCGCGAATAGCTGCTATTTGTTCTGCAGTACGAAGCATTTTTAAGCCAGCAATTGCTGCTTTTACACAGTTGATCTTATTGTTAGTACCGTGTGACTTTGTTCTAATGTTGGTAATACCAACTGCTTCCATAACCGCACGTACAGGACCACCTGCGATAACACCGGTACCTTCATCAGCCGGCATCATAAGTACCATACCACTACCGAACTTACCGATTACTTCGTGAGGAATACTAGTTCCTAAAAGTGATACTGCGAACATATTTTTCTTTGCTCTTGCAGTTGCCTTATCAATTGCTTCTGGAACTTCCTTTGCTTTACCCATTGCGCAACCGATTTTGCCTGCACCGTCACCTACGACAACGAGAGCGGCAAATCTCATGTTTCTACCACCCTTAACGGTTTTGGTGACACGATTTACGCAAATAAGTTTTTTAATGAGACCGTCGTTTTCTTCTGCCTTTCTAGGCGCTCTGTTATTATCTCTTGCCATTTTTGTTTCTCCTTGATTTATTAGAATTCTAAGCCGCCCTTTCTTGCGCCGTCAGCAAGACTTGCTACACGACCGGTATAAAGATATCCGCCTCTGTCAAAAACAACTGCTTTAATCTTCTTCGACTCTGCCTTCTTTGCGAGAAGTTCGCCAACTGCGAACGCCTGCGCTTTCTTGTCTTTGCCTTCAAAAGTACCTTTAAGTTCTTTATCAAGCGTAGACGCCGTAACCAAGGTGTTTCCTTTAACGTCGTCTATAAGTTGAGCATAAATATGAGTTAAAGTTCTATAAACTGAAAGTCTGGGAGTTTCTGCACTACCTTTAATCTTTCCTCTAACTCTCTTATGTCTCTTTAATCTATCTGCGTTTTTATTGATTTTCGTAATCATAGTTTTACTCCTATTTAATAACTTTTCGCACTTCTATAATAAAGCGCACTCGGCAGACGCACTAAAACTTTAAGTGCGTCCACTAAAAGCCCTTTAAATTTATTATTTTGAACCAGCAGCTTTACCGACTTTTCTTTCGATAACTTCGTCGCTGTATCTAATACCGTATCCGTGATAGGGTTCAGGTTCTCTAACGCCACGAACCATAGCTGAGAATTGTCCTACCTTTTCTTTGTCGATACCAGATACTACGATTTCCGTTTGTGAAGGACAATCAAGTACGATGCCGTCAATTTCTTCAATTTCAACCGGATGGCTGAAACCTACGTTCATAACTACTTTTTTACCTTGCTTAGCAACCTTCCAACCTACACCGTGAACGATAAGGGTTTTCTTGAAACCTTCGGTAACACCTTTTACCATGTTAGCTGCAAGCGCTCTATAAAGACCGTGCTTTGCTTTCGTGGGAGCTAAATCGTTTGCTCTGGTGAAAACGAGAGTTGAACCTTCTACGTTAGGGGTGATGATGGGATCGTAAGCTTGAGTTAAAGTTCCTTTAGGTCCTTTAACGGTGAGTACATTGTTCTTTGCTTCTACAGTTACGCCTGCAGGAATAGCGATATGTGCATTACCAATTCTTGACATAATTCAACCTCCTACCAAACGTAAGCGAGAACTTCGCCACCCTGATGTAATTTCTTTGCTTCTTTACCGGTCATAATACCTTTAGAAGTTGAAAGAATTGCAATACCGAGACCACCAAGTACTTGAGGAATTTCTTCAGTACCAACATAAATTCTTAAACCAGGTTTACTTACTCTCTTAAGACCGGTAATAACTTTGTTATTTCCGTCGTACTTTAAGGTAATTTTAATAGTACCCTGAACACCTTCAAGAATTTCTACGCCACTAATATAACCTTCTTTAAGAAGAATATCAGCGATAGCTTTCTTGGTGTTAGATGCAGGAATTTCAACAGTTTCATGCTTAGCCATAAGAGCATTTCTTATTCTAGTAAGCATATCTGCAATAACGTCTGTCATTTTTTCTATCCTCCTTTACCAACTTGCCTTTTTCACGCCGGGAATTTGACCTTTGTAAGCCAATTCTCTGAAGCAAATACGGCAAATACCGTATTTACGGAGTACTGCGTGTGGACGACCGCAGATACTGCATCTCGTATAGGCTCTAGTGGAAAATTTAGCAGGCTTTTGCTGCTTGTTTATCATTGCTTTCTTAGCCATTTTTTAATCTCCTTTAACCTTACTTGTTTGCGAAGGGCATACCGAGCATTGCGAGCAATTCTCTTGCCTCTTCATCCGTGTTTGCAGTCGTCGTGAAGCAAATGTCGAAACCTCTGATTTTTTCTACTTGATCGTAAGAAATTTCAGGGAAAATCAATTGTTCTTTAACGCCCATTGCATAGTTTCCTCTGCCGTCAAAAGACTTTTTAGATACGCCTCTAAAGTCTCTTACTCTAGGAAGTGCTACTGATACGAACTTATCGAAGAATTCGTACATTCTAGCCCCACGAAGAGTAACCTTCATACCAACGCTTTGTCCTTCTCTAACCTTGAAGTTTGCAACAGACTTTTTAGCCAAGGTAAGAACGGGTTTCTGTCCAGAAATTTGTTCTAATTCCTTTTGTGCTATTTGGATACTCTTTGAGTTATCCTTAATATCGCCAAGACCGGAGTTAATCGTTATTTTAACGAGCTTCGGAACTTGATTAACGTTTTTATAGTTAAACTTTTTAACCATTGCTTGAATAACCGTTTGGTCATACAAAGCTTTGATTCTGTTCGCTGCCATTGTCATTTACCTCCGCATTACTTAGCTTCTGCTTCAGAAGCAGTTTCTTTTTTTGTTTTTCTCTTGGTGGTTGCCTTTGCTGCTTTCTTTACTTCTTTAGCTTCTTTAGTTGCGTCGAGAACTGCACCACATTTTTTGCAAATACGTGCTTTCTTATCGCCTTCAACTTTATATGAAACTCTAGTTGCTTTGTTGCATACAGGGCAAACAACCATTACGTTTGAAGCGTCGATTGCGCCAGATTGAGTTTGAATAGAACTTACTTCTTGAGCGCTTCTAGCTTTCTTGTGCTTTTTTTGTACGTTAATACCGTCAACCACTACCTTGTTGTCCTTAGGAAGAGCAACGAGAACTTTTGCGGTTTTGCCGGCATCTTTACCGGTAAGTACTAAAACTGTATCGTTCTTTTTAACTTTCATTGTTCTTCTCCTTATAACACTTCAGGTGCAAGTGAGATGATACGCATATAATCTTTATCTCTCAATTCTCTTGCGATTGGCCCAAAGATACGAGTTCCTCTGGGTTGTTTTTGGTTATCAATAATAACTGCTGCGTTTTCGTCAAATCTTACGTAAGTACCGTCGTTTCTTCTAACGCCACTAGTAGTTCTTACGATAACAGCCTTTACTACGTCGCCTTTTTTAACTGCGCCACCGGGAGTTGCAGTTTTTACACTTGCAACGATTACGTCGCCGATGTTACCAGTTCTTCTGAAAGAGCCACCTAATACTCTTATGCACATCAATTCTTTTGCACCCGAGTTATCAGCTGCTTTTAATCTAGATTGTTGTTGTATCATTTAAGTGCCTCCTTATTTAGCCTTTTCGATGATTTCAACTACACGCCAGTTCTTATCTTTAGATAATTTTCTGGTTTCTGCGATAAGAACCTTATCGCCTACGCCACACTGGTTGAGTTCGTCATGCGCTTTGAATTTATGAGTCTTTTTAACCGTTTTCTTGTACAAGGGATGTTTAAATCTTTCTTCGATAGCAACTACGATAGTTTTATCCATCTTGTCAGAAACTACTACACCAACTCTTTCTTTTCTTAAATTTCTTTCCATAATTCTCTACTCTCCTTACGCCTTTGTCGCAAGTTCCCTTTCTCTAAGAATGGTCTTTACCTTTGCAATGTCTTTCTTGCAATTCTTTAAAGATGCAGGGTTTTCAAGCTGTCCTATTGCGTGACGGAAACGAAGGTTAAATAATTCTTCGGAAAGTTCCTTAAGTTTAGTATTTAATTCGTCTACCGTTAATTCGTGAAGTTCTTTCGTTCTCATTAACCTTCACCGCCTTCTTCTTTTATTTCTTCAGCTACAACTTCTCTCTTGATGAACTTAGTCTTTACAGGAAGTTTGTGACCTGCAAGACGCATAGCTTCTTTTGCAATGTCTTCCGGAACGCCTGCCATTTCAAAAAGCACTCTACCCGGCTTAACTACTGCTACCCAAAATTCTACAGAACCTTTACCACTACCCATACGGCTATCAGCAGGTTTCTTAGTTACAGGTTTGTGGGGGAAGATATCAATCCAAACCTTACCACCACGTTTAATAAATCTGGTCATAGCAACACGGGCTGCTTCGATTTGGTTAGATTTGATCCAACCCGGTTCCATTGCTACTAAACCGTATTCGCCGTATGCTATCTTATTGCCTTTGGTACACTTACCGGTCATTCTACCACGGTGTACTCTTCTTCTTTTTACTCTCTTAGGCATCAACATAATTAAGCTTCGCCTCCTTCATGTTTCTTCTTGGGTGCGCCGATAACTTCGCCTTTATAAATCCAGCATTTGATACCGATTACACCGAAGGTCGTATGTGCTTCTGCAAAGCCGTATTCAATGTCTGCTCTCAAGGTTTGAAGAGGAATTGAACCTTCGTGATAACTTTCGCTACGTGCAATTTCTGCACCGTCAAGTCTACCACTTACGGTAACCTTAACACCCTTGATACCGCTCCTCATTGCCCTACCGATAGCTAGTTTCATCGCTCTTCTGAAAGATACACGTTTTTCAAGTTGTGATGCAATGCCTTCTGCTACGAGTTGAGCATCTGCATCAGCCTTT
>JAZOMV010000013.1:0-22596 GCA_045654165.1 Christensenellaceae bacterium | reverse complement strand
AGCAATAAGAGACGACGATGGAAACGTGGTAGCAACCTACAGTTACGACGCTTGGGGAAACGCAAAAGTAATGAACGCCAACGGTATTGTAAATAATAGCAGTACGTTTATAGGTAACGTTAATCCTATCCGTTATCGTGGCTATTATTATGATAACGAAACAGGGTTTTACTATCTTCAAACCCGTTATTATGACCCAAGTATATGCAGATTTATCAACGCAGATAATTACGAAATCATTGCAGAATTATCTAGCGTAATAGGTCAATTAAATCTCTATTCTTACTGCAACAATAATCCGATAATGCACACGGATGAGAGTGGTGAAGCGTTTTTTACTTCTTTATTAATTGGTGTGCTAATCGGTGCTGCTATTGGCGGAGTTGTTGGTGGTGTAAGTGCTAGTATGCAAGGTGAAAATGTGTTGGGCGGTATTTTGTCTGGTGCATTAGTAGGTGGAGCGTTGGGCGCGGCAACAATAGTTGGCGGTGCGACAGCTCTTGCGATAGGCGGTAAAAGTGTCGCAGGGTTTGTTATTGTATCCACTTTTGCGGGAAAGGGAGCGTTGTTGGCGACTACAGTTGGTATTACTATGTCATCATCATTTGCAGCAGGAGTTGGTTCATATGCAATAGAAACACTGTTTAATGATAGGCAATTTAATTGGAATGAGGCAATTAGGATTGGGGGGAATACTGTATTAAAAGGTTTGGCGAATTATGGCACAGGCATGGCGATGGGCGCAGCTGGTGCATATAATTACCTGTTAAATGGAGCACCCAATAGAACCTTTGGCAAAATGTTGATTGATGGGGTTAGAAATGGAATTATCGCTAATGGATTAAAATTGTTTCAACTTCCGTGGTATTATATTGTTTGAGGTGTTGTCATGGAATTAAAAATTAGAAATTGTATGCCTCAAAAATTAATCGCCACATTTTTATGTACCGGTGGGATAATTTTTCTTATGTTAATAGACTTTATTATAACTTTATTTTCTGGCGGGGCTATGCGCCTATTAGATATAATTATCTTTGGAAGTATGATACTAGTTATATGGGTTGTCTTTATTCTTGTGACGTTTATTTTTCATAGAACAATCCATATAACTCAAGAAGAAATTTCCTTAAGATATGGAAGAAATGTCGTTTGGCTGATAAAAAAAGAGGATTTGTTAGAATGTACTTATTCAAAAATATTCGAGAATGGAAAATTTTATCCAGAAGCAGGTATTCTTTACTTTAAGTTAAAAAAAACAAATGCATATGCTCGGCATAGTATTTGTCGAGGTTTATTTACGGCTGAAAATTCTCTTGGGGTTTCATTTGGAAATATAAAAAAAATAATTAATTTGGAGTATCCTATTACAATAAAATAAAATTGTAAAAACGGAGGAGTTAAAACGAGAAAATTTTTCCATAAAGTTATTTATAAAAAATAAATTAAGAATATACATTTGATTTAGGTGTTTTTTCTAGTTTTATGAATGCAAGAAAGAAGGTGTTGCAAGCATCGAAATTGAAAGGATTTAGTGATTGGGTAGAAGGATTTAATATTGTAAAATTTGGTGTGTTGTTTCGCGAAAATTTACAGGTGAAAAAACAAGGACTAAAAATTTATTCTATATCACACGAATACGAAATAGAAGTAGATGGAGTTGTATATGATGTGTATAAATTTTTAAATTTTTGCTCGTCGAAGAAAGATGCAGAAAAACAAGTGCAAATTTTAAAATCAAATACTCGTTATGGCAGGAAGTATCCACATGGGTTTGAAATCGATGTGGTGGTGGATAATTATTCTTTGTGGAGTGAAGGATTTGATAGTTATTAGGATATATAAATTAGGGGAGTTAGAATAATCAAAAGAGAAAAAATGAAACAAAAGATATTAAATAAAACCGTATAAGGTGATAAATATGAAAAAAAAGTTTATTATATTTCTACTTGTAATATTAGAAGTTGTTGTTTGTTGTCTTTCTGGATGGAATTGTTGGGGGTGGCCAGAAAAACAATTCACAAGAAAAGAATTAGAAAATGGTTTGTTGGGCGTTGAATTGATATATATTAAAAATTATGAAGATGGGTGCAATTATGATGTGATTGGTGAATTATCAGATGATGATGTAAAGTATGTGACGGAAAGAATAACTCAAATACATTTTGTAGGGTATTCGCCAAGATCAAGTGAGAGTGTGTACGGAATAAAATTTTGCTACAAAGATGAATCGTTAGTATTTGAGCAAAATCACATTGTAAGAATAGACAATAGTGGTAAAAAAATAGAAGGGACTAAATGGTTTTGTATGGCAGGGCCAGAAGAATTAATGAACTTAATTGATGAGTTGGTTGTTAAATATTTAGAGCAATAAACCCAAATAAAAAAAGATTAGGATTAACAAATGAGAACAAAAGATATTAAATAAAACCGTATAAGGTAATAAATATGAAAAAGATATTATCTATATTTTTAGTGTTTGTATTTTTGTTTACTAGTGGATGTTTTAATTTACCAAAAAGAGTTTATTCAAAAGAAGAATTAGAAGATGGGTTGATAAGTGTAGAAATTGCAAGGGTTGTTGAAAATGATACTGAAACAAATAATTTTGATTGGATAACGCTAAAAATATTAAATTTAGCAGAGCGACTAACAATAGTTGAAGAAATTTCTAAAATTATGTTTGTTCAAGCAACAAGACCACCAACTCATTTTCAGCCATCTTATATGTTGCTGTTCATATATTCTGACTATATAGTAAGATTTTCTCTTCATTATGCAATTGGTAGAATGGATTTAAACGGAAAACCTATTGATAATAGTGATGAATATTTTCCTACAGGTTATAATAACGAATTGGCGAAACTAATAGATAAATATTTAGAGCAATAAACCTTAAGTTAAAACTAAAAAGGATTAACAAATGAGAAAAAAGATATTAAATAAAACCGTATAAGGAGAAAAATATGAAAAAGATAGCCGTGATTTTTGCTGACGGGATGGAAGAAATAGAAGCGCTTACCCCCGTTGACGTTTTGCGTAGAGCAAACGTTTTGGTCGATACCGTTTCGGTTAAAGATATTACGGTAACGGGTTCGCACGGAATAAAAGTCCTTGCCGATAAAACCTTAGACCAAGTGGATTTTAGCGAATACGACGGGATAGTTATTCCCGGTGGAATGCCCGGCGCTACTAATATTGCCGACGCAAAAAAGGTTGTTGAAGCGCTTAAAGAGTTTAAGCAAAGTGGAAAACTTGTTTCGGCGATATGTGCATCACCTGCAGTAGTGCTTGCAAGTAACGGTATTATAGGCGAAGAGAAAGCGACTTGTTATCCTGCGCAAGCGTTCGTTAGTGCGCTTGGCGATAATTACACGGGTGCAGAGGTGGAAGTTTTTGCAAACCTTATAACTGCAAACGGGCCGAAGTCTGCAATGAAGTTCGCTTTTGCTATTTGTGAATATTTAGGCGTAACCCCTAAATTTTAGGTTGTTTATGATAAGAATAATGTTCGTTTGCCACGGGAATATTTGTCGTTCTACGATGGCAGAATTTTTGATGAAAGACAAGGTAAATAAACTCAAACGGCAAGACGATTTTATCATTGCGTCTTCGGGTACTAGTTCTGAAGAATACGGTAGCCCCGTGCATTACGGAACTAGAAGAATTTTAGACCGTTTGGGGATAAATTGTTCTAACAAGCGTGCAACCCAACTTTCACGCTCGGATTATAAAAATTACGATTACTTTATCGGTATGGACGAGCGTAACAGACGGAATATGGTTAGGCTTTTTGACGGCGACCCCGATAATAAAGTTAGTTGTTTAATGGATTATACTTCTAAACCGAGAGAAGTTTCCGACCCCTACTGGACGGGTGATTTTGAAGAAACTTATTCTGACGTTGTAGAAGGGTTAGACGCTTTTTATAAATTTTTAGAAAAAATTGAAAAAAGATGTTGACAAACAAAAAAATCCGTGTTATATTTTACGCAAATCAAGGCTTTAACCTATAAGGTTAGAGCCTTAAAAATTATTACGGAGTGGTTTGACTGTGAAAGAAGGGAACGACAGACAGGACGGGTTAAACAAGGGGATAGGTATAATCCCCGATTACGACCATCTTTTTGATGATAAACCTAACGACAAAAAAAGAAAGAAAAAGAAAGTGTTCGGCATACTGTTGAAGAGTAACGCACGCCCGTTGTTTTGGTCAACGTTGATTTACTTTTTACAGGCGTCGCCTTTATGGATTTTGCCACTTATAACGGCAAACGTTATAAATTTAGTGACCGATTCGCTTGCAGTTAGTAGTACGATAAGTAGGCAGGTTTGGATAGAACTTGCTATAAACGCAGGCGTGTTGTTGTTTTTCATACTGCAAAATATCCCAACGACAATGTGGCGTTGGCGCATAGTTAGCCGTATGAATAGGCGTGTTAGCGCAGGCATAAAAAGTTCGGTTGTAAGAAAACTGCAAAGTTTATCTATAACCTATCATAAAGATATGCTTACGGGTAAAATTCAGGCAAAGTTTCTAAAGGATACCGAATCTTGCGATCAACTTTTACACATCTTGGTGTTTACCTTAATACCTAATATAATAGGCGTGGTGGTGGCGTCTATAATATCCATATATAAAAACGGGTTCGTCGCTTTGTTTTTTCTTGTGGTTATTCCTATAAACGTAATCTTGTCAATGGCGTTTAGGAATAAACTAAGAAAAGGGTATCGTGATTACCGAATAAAGAACGAAAACATGAGCGCAAGGCTTATGAATATGTTAGAAATGATGCCCGTTACCAAGTCGCACGGCTTGGAAAAAACCGAAATTAATTCCGTTAACAAATCTATAGAAAACCTTGCTAATTCTGGGGTTAAAGTGGATAAAACCGTGGCGAAGTTCGGGGCTAGCGCTTGGGCAATAAACACCTTGCTTTCGGCAGTATGTTTGTTGTTTTGCGCTTTTATGGCTTTGCGTGGGTTTATTAAGGTTGGGGATATCGTTCTTTATCAATCTATGTTTTCGCAAATAAGTGGTTACGTTTCGGGGCTAGTTAACTCTGCGCCACAAATAGGTAGTGGTATGGAAGCGCTTTCTTCTATTGCCGAAGTTATGAATTCTAACGACGTTGAAGTGGTGCTTGGTAAATCGTCCGTTCAGTCTGTAAACGGCGAAGTTGAATTTAAAGGCGTAAGTTATAAATATCCTGATTCGGATGAGTTGGTGGTTAACGATTTTAGCCTTGACGTAAAGAAGGGCGAGTGTATTGCCGTCGTCGGTTCGTCGGGTAGTGGCAAAACCACGCTTATGAATTTGATTATCGGGTTTATGATGCCGACCGACGGGGATATTTTAATAGACGGTAAGTCTATAAAAGAATTTAATCTGTCAGAATATCGCCATCATATTTCCGTAGTTCCACAAAACTCTATCTTATTCCCAGGGACTATCCGTGAAAATATCACTTACGGATTAGAAAAGTATACCGAAGAACAAGTTTTGAAAGTGGTGGAAATGGCAAACCTTTCAGAACTTATAAAAGAATTACCCAACGGGCTTGATACTCAAATAGGCGAGCACGGCGACAAACTTTCGGGTGGGCAAAAACAAAGAATTACTATTGCCCGTGCGCTTATTAGAAATCCTAAAATTTTAATTTTAGACGAAGCGACGAGTGCGTTAGATAATATTTCTGAATATCACGTTCAAAAAGCCATTTCGGCGTCTATCGTGGGCAGAACTACTTTCGTCGTTGCGCATAGACTATCAACTATCCGTAATGCCGATAGAATAGTGGTTATGGAAAACGGCGTTGCCGTAGAAATAGGCACTTACGATCAACTTATGGAAAAAAAGGGTAAGTTCTTTGAACTTAAAAACCTAAACGACCTAAACCAAAAGACTGCTGAAATTGAGTTGGGGTAAAAAATTTTTTTTAACTAGGTATTGACAAAATTCGACAACAGTAATATAATGAAAGTATGAAAATATTTTAGCAAGAGCCATGGCTCTTATGCGTATTTGTTCCAAACACGCATAATTCGCTTGGTGGCTTGTAAAAGGAGTGTAGTATGAAGGATTTTGTTAAAAAGAATCTTGCCGTTTTGATAGTCGCTAGCGCAGGCTTTCTCGCTTTGTTGTTCTGCTTATTCTTGCCAGGAGCAAGTTTTAGGATTAAAGAAAGTGGCGAAGTGACTAGTATTAATGTTGCAACCATAGGTTTAATGTTCGGTCGTTCGGTTTGGGTAACAAAAGCAGAAGGCATAAAAGCAACAACCATTTATCACGGTGGTTTATCAATTTTCGGCTTATTCTCTTTCCTTTGTTTCATTGCTGGTATCGGTTTGCTTATCACATCTTTGTTTGTAAAAGATAAGAAATTAGATTTTGCTGGGTGTATTGTTCTTATCGTTGCTGGTTTTTTCCTTTTCTTTCTTTTAACAGTAGGCACAAACATTACAGCAGTTACTACGGGAGGAAAAAAATTACCCCAAAATCTCTCGTTTACAGAAGGGTATGAGATACTTAATCTTGGTGCTGGGGCATATATTTCTGCATTTATTGCCATCATTTCTGGTGGGTTAGGAATTGCAAGTAAATATTTCAAAATTGTAAGGAAATAATTAAAATTTAAGATAAAAAACAGTCCACTTTTTACGGACTGTTTTTATTTTAAATTAACACGAAAATTTATTTTTTATCTATATTTAAAATATCGTCGGCAGAACAGTCTAAAACAAGACATAGTTTTGCCAAAGTTGCAAGCGTGGGTTGCGCTCTGCCCGAAAGATATTGAGATACCGTCGCCCTAGAAACGCCTATTGCACTTGCAATTTCACTCTTTTTTAATCCCGACTGGTTGATTTCTCTTTTAATGTTTTCTGAAATAATTAAATCTAAATTCTTATCCATATCACAAGTATATTAGATATTGCCTAACTAATGCTTGACAATTAGGCAACGCCTAACTATAATATAAAAAAGGTTAAATATGAAAAAGAAGAAAACAGAAGAAATAGTAAAAAATTTAATAGATAGCGTAGCAACGGATATAAGAGAAGAAAGACAAAGACGATTAAAGGTTTTAAGGTTGAATATAGAAAGAACCAAACATTTTTTTCTTGAAAGTTTATCTAGTGAACAGTTAGAACTGTATCAAGAGTATGAAATGGCTCAAGCCGAATATTGCGATTATATTGTTGAGAATAAAGAATAGGGCTATCTAAAAAGCGAATAATTAATTATTAGATATAACAAAAACGCCACCGAAATCGGTGGCGTTTGTTTTAATATTTATTAAAGAACTTCTTTTACAGCGGCAACAACGTTTGCAACCGTGAAGCCGAACTTTTCAAAGAGTTTGCCGGCAGGTGCAGATTCACCGAAACGGTCAATACCAACAACTTTGCCATCTAAACCAACGAATTTATACCAACTCATTGTAGCGCCTGCTTCAACAGCAACTCTTGCACGAACAGCCTTAGGAAGAACGCTTTCTTTGTACTTGTCGCTTTGTTTTTCAAATTCTTCAACGCAAGGCATAGAAACTACTCTTACGTCAACGCCTTCTGCTTTGAGTTCTGCTTTAGCTTTAACAGCAAGGTTAACTTCACTACCCGTTGCAATGATGATAGCGTCTGGAACTTTCTTATCGCTATCGCAAAGAACGTAACCACCCTTGAACGCCTTTTCGCCCGTACCATCTAAGTTGGGGATAGTTTGACGAGAAACAACGATACAAGAAGGTTCTTTGCCGGTAAGAGCGCCGATCCAAGAAGCAGTAGTTTCTCTGCCGTCTGCAGGACGATAAACTTTCATGTTAGGCATAGCACGTAAGCCTGCGAGATGTTCGATAGGTTGGTGTGTAGGTCCGTCTTCACCAACACCGATAGAATCGTGTGATAAGATGTAGATTACGGGAAGTTCCATAATAGCAGACATACGCATTGCGTTCTTCATATAGTCAGAGAATACTGCAAAGGTTGCGCAATAGGGGATAAGACCACCGTGTAAATACATACCGTTAACGATTGCGCTCATTGCGTGTTCACGAATACCGAAGTGCATATTAGAACCAGACTTATCCGTGGGGAGATATTCGCCACGTGCTTTCATATTAGATTTGTTAGCAGGTGCTAAGTCTGCACTACCACCGATAAGGTTGGGGATATATTTTTCAAGTTTATTTAATACGGTATGGCTGTAACCACGAGATGCGTCGTCCTTTTCAAATTGCCATAATTCTTCAATAGCTTTAAGGTCGGGTAATTCTCTCTTCTTCCAAGCCTTGTATTCTTTAGCAAGTTCAGGATACTTTTCTTCATAAGCCTTGAACAAAGCTTTCCATTCTCTTTCAGCCTTGCGACCTTTGTTAGCGAATTTCTTGCAATGTTTGAATACTTCTTCAGGAACTTCAAACGGTGCGCATTCCCAACCAAGATTTTTCTTTAAGATAGCAACGCCTTCTTCGCCGAGTGGAGCACCGTGAGAAGCAGCCTTGCCTTCTAAGTGTGAGCCGTAGCCGATCTTAGATTGAATAATGATAAGAGATGGCTTTTCCTTTTCAGCCTTTGCCTTTTTGATAGCACGGTTAAGAGCCATAACGTCGTTAGCGTCTTTAACGTTGATTACTTGCCAACCAAGTGCTTCGTGGCGTTTACCTACGTTTTCGGTAAAGGTGATGTCGGTGTTACCTTCAATAGTAATATCGTTATCGTCGTAAAGAACGATAAGTTTGCCGAGTTTGAGTGAGCCTGCAAGTGATGCCGCTTCGTTTTCAATACCTTCTTGCATACAGCCGTCGCCACAAAGAGCGATAGTGTAGTGGTCAACGATGGGGAAACCTTCACGGTTGAACTTGTTAGCAAGGTAATCTTCTGCGATAGCCATACCTACGGCGTTAGCAATACCTTGTCCGAGTGGGCCGGTGCTAGTTTCAACGCCGGGGCATACGCCGTATTCGGGGTGACCTGCCGTGCGAGAACCGAGTTGACGGAAGTTCATAATATCTTCTTTGGTAAGACCGAAGCCGAAAAGATAATAGAGAGCGTAGTCGAGCATAGAGCCGTGACCAGCAGAAAGAATAAATCTATCTCTGTTATCGAAGTTGGGGTTCTTCGGGTTTAAGGTCATATTCGTAAAAGCGGCGTACCCGATAGGTGCAGCACCAAGTGGAAGACCGGGGTGGCCGGAGTTTGCCTTTTGAATTGCTTCTGCAGAAAGCACTCTTACGGCGTTGATAGTAAGTTGTTTAACGTCTTGCATGTTATCCTCCTTGTATTACGTCGGCAGTTTTTAGTGGTTTAGCCGAGCGTTTTTCTAACATTACTTTTATATTATATATAAATATCGCTTGTTTTTCAAGCCTTTTTCGCTAAATATCTAAAAAAAACTTGATATATTTGTGTTTGTCGTGCTATAATTAGAATACTTTATTATGGAAAATTATGCAACGGAGAGAATTTATGGACCAAAAACAATTCGTCACGCAGATTGCTGACATTAACGAAAACTTTACTCAATGGTATACAGACGTCGTTTTAAAGACCGAACTTGTTGACTACGGCCCTGTTAAAGGCACGATGGTTATTCGTCCTTACGGCTACGCTATTTGGGAAAATATCCAAAAAGATATGGACCGTCGTTTTAAAGAGGCAGGCTCTAAAAACGCTTATTTCCCATTGCTTATTCCTATGAGTTTCTTTACCAAAGAAGCAGAACACGTAGAAGGCTTTGCGCCTGAAGTTGCAGTTGTTACTCACGCAGGTGGGGCGAAGTTAGAAGAACCTTTGGCAATTCGTCCTACGAGTGAAACGGTTATAGGTACTATGTATTCTAAATGGATACAATCTTATAGAGATTTGCCCGTTATCATGAATCAATGGTGTAACGTTATGCGTTGGGAAAAGACCACCCGTCCTTTCCTTCGTACTAGTGAATTCTTGTGGCAAGAAGGGCACACCGTTCACGCTAGCGAAGAAGAAGCAATGGAAGAAACCATAAAGATGTTAAACGTGTATAAAGATTTTATGGAAGAAACTTTGGCACTTCCCGTATTCACGGGCAGAAAGACGGACAAAGAAAAGTTCGCAGGTGCAGTTGCTACTTTCGGTTTAGAAGCAATGATGCTTGACGGTAAGAGTTTGCAATCGGGTACTTCACACTATCTTGGTCAAAACTTCTCTAAAGCGTTTGATATTAAGTTCCTTGACAAGGATAGCAAGTTAAAACACGGCTACACTACTTCTTGGGGAACTTCTACCCGTATGATCGGTGCAGTTATTATGGCGCACGGCGATCAACGTGGTTTGGTATTGCCACCTAGAGTTGCACCCGTTCAAGTTATTATCGTTCCTATCGCTGCGCATAAGGGTGGCGTTATTGAAAAGGCAAAGGAAATTGAAAGTCTTTTAGTTAAGGCAGGCGTTAGAGCCGAAACCGATATTCGTGATATGAGCCCGGGTTGGAAGTTCAACGAGTGGGAAATGAAAGGCGTTCCGTTGCGTATTGAAATCGGGCCGAGAGATATTGAAAATAATCAAGTTATGATTATGCGCCGTGATAATCTTGAAAAGAGCGCTCTTTCTATCGACGGGCTTGAAACGGCTATCCCCGAACTTTTAGACGTTATCCAAAAAGACTTGTTCGTTAAGTCCAAGGCTAACCGTGATAAAAAAGTTGTTGAAGCAGATAGTTTAGACGGTATACTTAAAGGCGTAGAAGGTAAAAATTTCGTTAAGGCAGGCTGGTGTGGTTGCCGTGAGTGTGAAGATAAGGTTAAAGAATACGCTCAAGCAACGGCAAGAGTTATGTGTGATGAAGAAGGCGTTCCCGAAAAGTGCGCTATTTGTGGCAAGCCTGCTACTCATAAGGTTATTTTTGCTAGAGCATATTAAGATTAAAAAGTTTGAGAGTAAATTAAGGGATTTTTAGGAGTATTATGATTTCTTTATTAGGTCCTAACTTGGAATCGTACAAGATACCGAACAAAATGGTTTTGTTATTTGTAATTCTTTGGCTTGGGGTAATAGGCGTTTTTTACGCCTTTCGTTCAATCGCACTTTTTAAGATGGCTAAAAAACAAGGCTTGCAAAAAGCGTTTTTGGCATGGATCCCTATGCTTTGGCTTTACGTTGCTTGCAAATTAGTCGGCAAGTCCAAGTTTTTCAACAAACCTTTTGAAAAGATAGCAGTTTGGTTGACGCTTATTTTTTCAATCGCTCAATTTTTAATGTTCGCTTACGAGTTCTTCGTTTGGTTTCCCGTAATAGGTAATTATTTAGCAGGCAACGAACTTTGGCTTATAGCGGCCGACCCGTCGCTTAACGGTGTTGAAATCACGCTTGACGGGCTTGTGGAAATTGCCGGCACACCGTTCTACGGCAAGGTTGGTCAGTTTGTAGATCCTTATGCAAAGATGGGTATTAGTTCTAAAGCGTTAGGTATCGTTGCGTTGATTTTTAGTTACTCAATAGGTATTCTTAATTTAGCATGTATCATAATAACGGTTACTTTATACTTTGCGTTGTTTAGAAAATACTGGCCGTCGCATTTTGTTCTTGGTGCAATTTTATCATGTTTAGGCTTGTTCCCGATTTTCGTGTTCATTATTAGAAATAAAGAGCCGATGGAATACACGGATTATTTGCGTTCTCGCTATAACACCTATTATCCTAACGGCAATCCTTACGGTGGGCATCATCATAATCACGTTCCGAAAGACTTTCCACCAACGCCGTTTGAAGAATTTGCAGATAAAGACGAAATTGATCCGGGCGACCCTTTTGCCGAATTTTCGTCTAAAGATAAAAATTAAAGGTAGACTATGGTTTCCGAAAACATTTCAGCAATATCTACGGGGCTAGTTGCTAGTGGTGTTGCCGTAATTAGAATAAGTGGGGATTCCCCCCTAAAAATTGCCGAGAAGATGTTCAAGCCTCTCGGCAAAATTGCCGTATGCGACTTTGAGCCGTATAAGATGTACGTGGGTGAAATTCAAGCCGATGGTTTTACGGACTTCGGTATGTGCGTATACTTTAAAGGGCCAAAGAGTTTTACGGGTGAAGATATAGTAGAATTTCACTCTCACGGTGGCACGGCGATTACCAAAGGTATACTTAAAAAGACCTTGTCGCTTGGCGCAAGGCTTGCGACCAACGGCGAATTTACCAAGCGTGCGTTTATGAACGGTAAACTTTCGCTTTCTTCTGCAGAAGGGCTTATCGATATGATTAACAGCGAATCGGTTAGTGGGGTTAAAGCCGGATATTATCTTTACCGTGAAAAACTTACTAACGAGATAACCGAACTTCAAGATATGATAACCGACGCTCTTGCGCAAGTTGATGCCGATATGGATTTTCCGGAAGAAGATTTAGAACAAACTTCTACTGAAGAAGTGGAAAACACCTTGAAATCGGTTATTGCAAGAGTTGAAAAACTTTTAGATTCTTACCGTACGGGTAGAACGCTTAAAAACGGCGTTCGTGTGGGGATCGTAGGCAAGCCGAATACGGGCAAAAGTTCTATTCTCAACGCATTATTAAATTATGATAAAGCAATCGTTTCAGACGTTGCAGGTACTACCCGTGATATTGTGGAAGGATCTCTTGATATTGACGGGGTTATATTTAACTTTTCCGATACGGCAGGGATAAGAGAGAGTGACGACGTTATAGAAAGCATAGGCGTTAATCTTTCAAAAAGGGTTCTTAATGAAAGCGATCTTATTCTTTTCGTTATGGATGCAGGCGCAATAGACGAAGAAGACGAGGCTATTTATCAACTTGTAAAAGACAAGAACTTGGTCGTTGCCGTAAACAAAACTGATAAATCTGACGTTAAAGACGATCGTGCTAACGTATACGTTTCTGCACGCACGCACGATAATATAGATGAATTAAAGGCGCTTATGTTTGAAAAGACCGTTGGTAACGGGCTTGATTTGAACGGAGATTTTCTCTGTGAAGAAAGGCATTACGACGCTCTTTCAAGGGCAAAAGATAAACTTAATCAAGCGTTAAACGCCGTGCATAGCGTTCCGTTAGATATGCTTGCGATAGATATTAAAGACGGTTGGGATGCGCTTGGCGAAATTAGTGGAAAAACTGCCACCGAAGAAATTATTAACGACATTTTTAAGAAATTTTGCGTGGGTAAATAGGGGGAAGTTATGGTAAACTTGGAACTTTATAGGGTTTTTTATACCGTTGCTAAATGTGGAAGTCTTACTAAAGCGGCAGAAGAACTTTATATTTCTCAACCAGCAGTTTCTCAAGCGATAAAGCAACTTGAAACACAACTTGGTGGGCAACTTTTCAACCGTACGCATAAAGGGATGGAACTTTCTGAAACCGGTGGAAAACAAATTTTCCCAAGCGTGGAAAAGGCTCTTAAATTGTTTGACGAAGCAGAGAATAAATATAGCGAATTAAAAGATTCGGCAACGGGCGTTGTGAGAATTTGTGCGTCGGATACGGTTAGCACGCACTTCTTGTTGCCTTACATAAAAGAATATCACGAAAAATATGCCAACGTAAACCTAATGCTACAAAACTGCACTTCAAGCGAAACTATTGAAATGCTTAAAAACGGCAAGGGTGATATCGGGTTCGTGAACTTGCCTATCGACGATAGTGATATCAACCTTTCTAATATCGTTATGCAGTTGCACGATACTTTCGTTTGTAGCGATAAGTTTGTGGAATTAACTAAGGGTACTGTGGAACTTAAACGCTTGCAAGACTATCCACTTTTAATGTTGGAATTGTCTACGGCAACCCGTCAAGCAATAGTCGGGTTTGCGCACTCGCAAGGTATTCACTTGCACCCTGAAATAGAACTTGCAAGTCTTGAACTTATGACTTCGCTTGCTAAAACGGGGATAGGTATTGCGTGTATTCCAAAAGAGTTCGTTAAACACGAACTAGAAGACGAAAAAAGTCTTTACGAAATAGTTACTAGTCCATCGCTACCCACGAGAGCCGTTGGCTTGGCGTTGCCTAAAGGTGATAACCTTACCTTTGCAGTAAAAGAGTTTATTAAATTATTAAACGGTGGAAAGGAGAATTAGGCAATGGAAATTTGGCAAGCGATAGTGCTAGGCGCTGTGCAAGGCTTTACCGAGTTTTTGCCCGTGTCGTCTAGTGGACATTTGATTTTGTTGCAAAAATGGTTCGGCATTACAGAAGGCGTTTTGTTTTATAGTATAATGTTGCACGTCGGCACGCTTATTCCCGTGCTAGTGGTGCTTTGGAAACAAATTTTAGAGTTGTTCAAAAAGCCGTTTGGTAGATTTTGGAACTTAGTGTTAGCAACCGTACCAGCAGGCGTCGTTGGGTTGGTAATGGCTATGGCTCTTGATTTAGACGCAATCTTTTCCCAACATATTTGGCTATTATCAATCACTTTCTTGCTCACGGCAGGTGAAATGTTGTTTTCGGAAATCCGTTGCAAAAAGGTTAAAATGGATAACGGAATAACCTATAAGACTGCGTTAACAATGGGCGTAGGGCAGGCTTTCGGCGTTTTACCCGGTCTTTCTCGTAGTGGAACTACCGTTACTTTCGGGTGCTTGGCGAAAGTGGATAGAGAAGAAAACGCTAGGTTTACCTTTTTGATGAGTATACCGTTAATACTTGCCGCAGCAGCCTTAGAAAGCCTTGACTGTATAAAAGAAGGCACGATAGGGAATATTAATTTCGTGGCGCTTGCGTTCGGCGTGGTTACGGCTATGGTTACCGGCTATATCGCTATTAAGTTTATGATGTCGGTTATCAAAAAGGCGAATTACAAATGGTTTTCGCTTTACTTGGTCGGCGTTAGCGTGGCAAGTTTAGTTACGGGGTTAGTGTAATTGCAGACTGAAAGAGATATTTTTGAAAAATTAAAAAGCGCCCGACCCAAAGAGTGTGGGCGACTTGTAAATAAATTGTTCAAAATAAAGTTTTATAAAGGTAGGAAAAACAAATGAAAAAATTTTTTGGCGAATTCAAAAAATTCATTACTAGGGGCAACGTTGTAGATATGGCTGTCGGCGTTATCGTCGGTGGTGCGTTTACGGGTATCGTTAACGGGTTATCTAACTACATCTTAAAACCCCTTATCAACTGGCTTTTGGCGTTTGTTTTGGGGAAAGACGGCCTCACAGGTGCAGTTACTATATTAAGTCCGGGCTATAAACTTGCTGAAGATGGAACGACTAAGGTTTTTGATCTTGCAAGTTCAATCTATATCGATTGGGGTGCTTTCGTTTCAGCGATCATCAATTTCTTGCTTATTGCGTTTACCTTGTTTACTATCGTTAAGATCATCAATAAGGTAAAAGAAAACAACGAAAAATTATCTCAATCGGTTAAGAAAAATACGCTTAATAAATCAGAAAGAAAAGAACTTAAAGCCGCTGGTGTAAACGTTCGTGATAAACAAGCCGTTAAAGCATATTTCGCTCAAAAAGAAGCAGATGCTAAAGCCCAAGCAGAATTAGAAGCTAAAGAAGCTGAAGAAAAGGCAAAGGCAGATCGCCTTGCAAACCCAACCACCGAAGATTTGCTTAAAGACATAAAAGAAATTTTGTTAAACAACGCAAAATAAATTAAAAACAACCCGAATTTTCGGGTTGTTTTTTTATACGAATAGAGTTAAGTTTTCGTTGGTGTTAAGCCCTGTGATAAGGTTGTAAAGGTCGTTGGCAAGCACGTCTTTTTCATAGCAGGTAAGGGCTGTCTTTTTAAGTGCTAAAACGTCGCTCTTGCGTGTTATAAGGGGGATAGAAGAACTTTTTGCAAGGTCGGAAACAAGTTCTTTAGAGTTGCTATCAACGGCTAAAATCTTTGCGTAAAGTGGGGTTTGTAAACACTCTTTTATAAATTCAGCGTCAATACCCAAAAGGTTGGCGTTGATAATTCTTCTTATTCTTGTTGACGGGTAACGCTTGGTTGTTGCTTTTTCCACTAAACCGTCTACCGTGCGATTGTCTTTAGATAAGGCTTTAATTCGGTTTTCTAAACCTTCAGAGCAGTCGGCAATGCGTTTTAACCTTTCCGTGCTAGCCTTTATAAGGCTTGCCATTGCAATTTTATCGTAGGCGAACGGATATTCTACAAGGTCTTTATAAACGAAGGGGGGAACGCAGGTTTTAAGTTTGCTTTTCTTTCCCGTTTTTAGCGTATCTCTTATACTTGTTGCGCTAGTAATCCCTTTTTTAAGCGTTTTATCGTTGTGGTCGCCCTCTCTTAACATAGGATAAATTTTGATTTTGCTCTTGTTTTTAAGAATAGCCTTGGCGTATTCTAGCCCCAAAATATTGTTGGGTAAGGATAGCAATTTGTCGTCGAAAGCGTCGCCATAAACGGCTTTAACTGCGCAGAGTTTGGCTTTTGCTAGTGAAACGCCTGTGTCAAGAGCGCATTTAAGAGCGTATTTGTATTCTTTGGTTTCGTTTAGCGTTAAATTTGCAAGTTGCAGATAATCTTGTTCGCAACCACTTTCCACCCCGAAACAAAGCCCGTCCACACAACCGAGAGAATTGAGAATATTTATAGCCCCCGTTGCAAAGGTTTCGGCGTTAGCCGTTGCAAAAACGGTGGGTAATTCTATAACCAAGTCAGCCCCCGAAATTATTGCGTGGCGAGCCCTTGTGAACTTGTCAAGTACGGCGATTTCACCCCTTTGGGTGAAGTTGCCACTCATAATAACGATTATCTTATCTGCTTTGAGTTGAGCCTTGATGTAATCTATATGTTTTAGATGTCCCAAATGAAAGGGGTTGTATTCGGCAACGAGAGCGCAAATTTTCATAAAAAGTGTAAAAACCTCAAACTATTTATTTACTTTTTTGTTTAAAGATGTTAAAATAATACGGTAATAGTATTTTACATCATTTATCGCAAAATACAAAACGATTTATTTGAAAAATAAAAAAGGAAGGAAACATTATGTCGAACGTTTTGGAGAACATCAAGAAAAAAGCAAGTGAACTCAATAAAAATATCGTTCTTCCCGAAGGTGAAGATTCGAGAGTGGTAAAGGCTGCTGCAGAAACCGTTAAAGAAGGTCTTGCAAAAGTAACTCTTCTTGGCAACCCAGAAGAAATCGCAAAGGCTAACCCCGACGTTTGTCTTGACGGCGTTATCGTAATCGATCCCGTTACATACGACAAAACTGAAGTTTATGCAGAAATGCTTTACAAAGCAAGAGAAGGCAAGATCAATAAAAAGACGGGTGCGCCCGAATATGCAGACGTTGCTGCTGCAAAAGCGTCTATTCTTAAAGACTATACTATGTACGCTGCACTTATGCTTAAAGCAGGCGACGTAGACGGTTTGGTTTCAGGTGCTTGCCACTCAACTGCAAACACTCTTCGTCCGGGTCTTCAAGTTATTAAAACTGCGCCCGGCATCAACACCGTTTCAAGTTCTTTCGTAATGGTTGCTCCAGAAGGCGAAAATAAATATAATCCAGACGGCGTTGCAGTATTTGCAGACTGCGCTATCAATATTGAACCAGATGCGCAACAAATTGCAGATATCGCTATTTCTTCTGCTGAAACGGCTAAAAATATCGCAGGCATTACCCCAAGAGTAGCAATGCTTTCTTTCTCTACTATGGGTAGTGGAAACGACGATAAGTTCTTTAAGTCAGTTCCCAAAATGCAAGAAGCAACCCGTATCGCAAAAGCGGCTGCTCCCGACCTTGCTTTAGACGGTGAATTCCAGTTCGACGCAGCAGTTGCTCCAGAAGTAGGCAAACTCAAAGCCCCCACTTCTCCCGTAGCAGGAAACGCAAACGTATTCGTATTCCCCAACATTAACGCAGGTAATATCGGTTATAAGATTGCACAACGTTTCGGTGGATATATGGCTTTAGGTCCTATCTGTCAAGGTTTTGCTAAACCTATCAACGACTTATCTCGTGGTTGTTCGGTAGAAGACGTTATTGCCGTTATCGCTATCACGGCACTTCAAGCACAATAAAAAATCAATAAAAGGAATATATAAAAATGAAAGTTTTAGTTATCAATGCAGGTAGTTCGTCGCTTAAGTATCAACTTATCAATATGGTTGACGAAAGCGTTATCTTAAAGGGCGTTTGCGAAAGAATTACTTTCGAAGGTGGCGTTCTTACCCAAAAGACTTTTGACGGTAAAGAACTCGTTATCAAAGAAAACATGCCCACTCATAAAGAAGCAATGGAACTCGTTCTTAAAGCTATGCTTGACAAGGAAAACGGCGCTTTGAAGTCTATTGACGAAATCGGCGCAGTAGGACACAGAGTTCTTCACTCTGCAGAAGACTTCCACAGTTCGGTAGTTATCGACGAAGAAGTTATTAAGATTTGTGAAAAGAACGCAGAACTTGGCCCACTTCACATGCCCGGTAATATCGCTTGTATCAAGAGCTGTATGCAAGTTATGCCCGGCGTTCCTATGGTAGCAGTATTCGATACGACTTTCCACGCAACTATGCCACAAAAGGCGTTTATGTATGGTATTCCGTATGAAGTGTACGAAGAACACAAGATCAGAAAGTACGGTTTCCACGGTACTTCTCATAAGTTCGTAAGCCAAGAAACTGCTAAACTTCTCGGCGACAAGAACGCTAAAATGGTTATTTGTCACCTTGGTAACGGTTCTTCTATCTCTGCCGTTAAAGACGGTAAGTGTCAAGATACTTCAATGGGCTTTACCCCACTTGAAGGTTTAGTAATGGGAACACGTAGTGGCGATATCGATCCTGCTGCAGTTGACTATTTGAGAGCAAAACTTGGTATGACTTCAGAAGAAACTGTAAACTATCTTAACAAGAAGTGTGGTTGTCTTGGCGTAAGTGGCGTATCAAGCGACCTTCGTGACCTTACTGCTGCTGCAAATAACGGCAACGAAAGATGCAGACTTGCTCTTGAAATGCTTGCTTATAGAGTAAAGAAATACGTTGGTAGTTATATCGCCGTTTTAGGTGGTGTAGACGCTATCGTGTTCACGGGTGGTATCGGCGAACACGCTCCACTTATTCGTGGCTTGGTTATGGAAGGTATGGAATTCTGTGGCGCTGAATTTGACGAACAGAAAAACCAAGAATATTCTTCTGGTATCGGCTATCTCAACAAAGAAAGTTCAAAGGTAAAAATTATCGTATTACCTACTAACGAAGAACTTTCAATCGCAAGAGAAACCAAAGAACTTACCGAAAGAAAGTAAAAATTACTGCCCCGTAGGGGCGTAAAAGTAAAATTTTCGTTAAAAATCGTTGACAAGGCGAATTAAATAGTATATACTTGTATGGCGTTTAGTTAGGTGCAAAATGCTTTTAGATTTAAGAAAGTTAAAGAGAACGGGTAAAGATTACTCTGATTTCTATTTTGAATACGAACCTACTGAAGATCTTATCGGGGACTTGCCGGGTTGCAAACTCGTGCTACCGATAAAGGTTTTTGGGTCGGTTAGCCTAACGGGCGATCATAGTGCGTACGTTGAAGGCGAGATTACGTTCGGCGTTAACGGCGAGTGTACAAGATGCCTTAAAGAAACGACTAATTCATACGGCGCAGATTTTGCCGAACAGGTGGATGAAGATAACGACGCTGGGTATTTAGTAAGAAACGACGTGGTGGACTTAACTAAAATAGTTAACGACGCCGTGTTAATGAATATCCCCGTAAGTTTTCTTTGTGATGAGAACTGCAAGGGAATTTGTTCAGGTTGCGGAACAAACTTGAACGATGCGCAATGTAAATGTAAAAAACAATAGGGAAGGTACAGAACAATGGCAGTACAAAAAAGTAAAACATCTAAACAGAGAACTAATACCAGATTTGCACAATGGAAACTCAGCACTCCAAATCTTTCGGAATGTCCCCAATGCCACGAATTAAAGGCTTCTCACAGAGTTTGCCCCAAGTGTGGTTATTATGATGGTGTTCAAGTTGTTGATACGTCAAAAAAGGAAAAGAAAGACTAATTAAATCTTATTGGTTTATGGTTGAGTTTCGGGCAAGCATACGCCCGAAAAGTGCTTTTTGACACAAAAAGCCGTTTGCGAAAATCGTAAACGGCTTTTAGCGTATAATTTTAAAGGGGATTTTTATGGCAAAATGGCTTAATTTAACCTTTTATAATTTTGATAAAGCCGTCTTTTGCGAAATGCATAATCTTGCTAAAAACGCCGGTGGTTTTTTTACGCCGTTTGCAAAGGTTTTTTCGGTGCTTGGCGAAGGTGGTTTGTTTTTTATCGCTTTGGCTATTGCGCTTATGCTTTTTAAATCCACCCGTAAAGTTGGGTTTACAATGCTACTTGCCGTTGGGGTTGGGGCATTGTTCACGAACGTTATTATTAAAAACGCAGTCGCTCGTCCCCGTCCGTTCACCCAAGAAGAATATAAACCGTTTTGGGAATTCGTTTCGGCAAAACGCCAAAGTGAATTTTCTTTCCCGTCGGGGCACGTTACGGTTACGATGACTAGTATGACGGCGATATTTTGGGTTTGTAAAAAAAGGTGGAGTTGGATAGCATTTTTTGCCGTGCCGATAATGGCTTTTTCAAGAGTATATCTTATCGTTCATTATACAACTGACGTTATCGGTGGAGCAATCGTTGGCGCAACGACCGGCACGATTGCTTATTTTATAAGCAAATATATATTTAATACGATAGAAAAACATCCCGAAAACAAGTTTTGCAAATTTGTTTTAACGGCAAGCCTAGTTAACAAGGAGAAAAAATGAAAGCATTGTTGATTGACGTTGGTAGCACTTTTATTAAATATTCCGTATACGATAGAAAGGACGGGATTGTGTTTTTTGATAAAATCCCCTTTCCAGAACCTATCGTGAACGATGGAACTCGTTTTATCGTTTCTCGCCAAGAACTTTGCGATAAAATCTTAACCATGTTTGACAAGGCTAGTGTTTACGATTGCGCTGTTGCCCTTTTCAGCGTGCAAATGCACGGGTACGTGGCTAAACTTAACGACGGAACTTTTACAGAATACGTTTCGTGGCGAGATAGAAGTGGCGACGCAAACCAAGAAAAGTTTAAGACTGTAAACTTTAACGATTTCGGCTTAAGTTTAACTAATAATCTTCCCGTAACTAAAATTGACGGGCAAACGGTAAAGGAATTTTATACGCTTGGCTCTTACTTATCGTTCATCTTGACGGGTAATAACGCCACGCATATTACCGACGCTTTTGCGTCTGGGTTCTACTTGTCCCCGTCGGGAAAGCCTAACGACTTTGCTACGGGTATGATTATGCCGTCCGTGTGCAATTTTTTGCAAGAAGTCGGCGAATATAAAGGTGTAAAAATTTTGTGTCCGTTCGGCGACCATCAAATAAGTTTTTTAGGTAGTGGTGCTAACGAAAACGCATACTTAATAAATATCGGCACGGGTGCGCAAGTTTGTTGCGTTGCGCCTTACGATTATCCTGATGCAGAATATCAAAAAAGGCCGTACTTTGATAGCGAAAAATGTTTGTATTCTTTCTGTGGTTTGCACGGTGTAGATGGAAAATCTCGTGGCAAAGAAGACTTTATACAACGCTTAATGGATAAGATTATTCTTCTTCCCAAAAAACCGACCGTCGTTGTCGGTGGGGGTGGGGGAAACGAACTTTTCTCTCAAATAAAGCAATCGCTTGAAAAAATTGATATCGCTTGTGAAAAGGCAGATTTTAATATCGGCACGCAAGGTTTAGTAATTTTAGCAAATCAATATTTTGACAAATAAAAAAGGCACTCGGTTATCGATCTTCCAATAGGGATTTTTAGACATTATAAAAGACTAACGAATAATTTTTCGTTAGTCTTTTTTTGTTTTACAAAAACACACGACTTTGCTTGCAAAGTATAGTGTGCTACACTTTTGAAAATTTTTCCACAAAGATTAACAATTCGATAAATTGAAATTTGTTTAATTGCTTTGGACAATCCACTTTTTTGCAAAGGCAAGTAGACTATCGGACATTGTCAAAAATTCAACCGATCCACCATTTTTCAAATTCAAAAAGGTATTAACTATAGCCTGTTCATCGGGAGAAGTAAGCAATAGCAGTTCTTTTTGATGCTTAGTGTATTTTCCTGTCTGCTTGAAGGCGATCGCCTGCACAACAAAAGAAGCGGATTTATATAACCCGCGCAATATGTCTTCGCTCTTTTCGTGTAGCATATTAGGTACACAGCCGTGATAGATATTGCAAGCCCCGATTTTGATGGCTCTCCCCACAGCAGCTTCATCGATGGCGGCAAGCAGTTCATCAAGGCTGCCTTTTATCGGGGTTGTATCATAATAAAACTGAAAAAGGTCGGAAGGCTCCCAATTAAGAAGCTCGTCCCTTCCCGAAACAAAACCGCAAATCAACTCTCTGTGTGGCAAAGTGTCGAGCATTGCATTGTAGTCCTGAATATCCGAAACGGATAGTTGATTGAGTATTACAACGATATCAATGTCACTTGTTTCGGTCGCTTCATCGCGCCCGTAGCTTCCTTGCAATCCAACAAACCACACACGGTTTTCAAATTTATCATTTAACTTTTGCAAAAATTCATTCATCCAAGTAGTGATATCTATCATCTTAATCACCTTATCAAATTCTTATTTAT
>JAZOMV010000012.1:0-64490 GCA_045654165.1 Christensenellaceae bacterium | reverse complement strand
ATTCTTATTTATCGACGAGTTTATTATAACATAAAATTAACTTTAATTCAATCTGTTTTACGTGGGCAAAAGAAAACTCGACTTGCGAAAAGTCGAGTTTTATAAAATATTCAATTTAAATCCCTAAGAGAAGAGCCCTTTGAGTGCCTTTTGTGTTATAAAATATTTTAGCGTTTAAGAGTTGCCGTTGCGTGAACGCAAATTCCTTCTTCTCTGCCGACAAAACCTAATCCCTCTAAGGTGGTTGCAGAAATGCCCACTTTAGAAAGTGGTATATTAAGAGCGTTTGCAAGACTTTCCGTAATGGTGGGGATATGTTTTAATAGTTTGGGCTTTTCTGCCATAATGCTTGCCGAAACGCTATCTACCGTGTAGCCCAAATCTTTGGTCATTGCGATAACTCTTTCTAAAAGTTTCATACTATCAGCGTCTTTATATTGTGGATCTTTATCGCTAAAATGGTAGCCTATATCACGGTTAGCCGAAGCCGATAAAATTGCGTCCATAATTGCGTGGGTTAAAACGTCTGCGTCAGAGTGTCCTAAAAGCCCCTTGTCGTGTAGGATATGAACGCCACCCAAAACAAGTTTTCTATTCTCAACTAAACGGTGACAGTCAAACCCCGTGCCGAAACGATATTCGGGTGCGAAAAAATCTTCTTTAAAAGTCAATTTGATATTATCAAAATCCCCGTCGACTAAAGCAAGGTCGCCTATATAAGTCTTGAAAACTTCGCCGTCGTCGTTAAAGGTTTTCTCGCGCGCACACGCATACGCACGATTTATTAATGATGTTTGAAAGGCTTGTGGGGTTTGAACTGCAAACAAACCACTCTTGCCAAGATAGTCGGTTGCAGTTTGGTCTTGCCCTTTCAAAATAGTATCACGGCAGGGGATAACGGGCACGCACCCACCCTTTTTAACGGCTGAGTTAATGCAGTCGTCGATAAGGCGTGTGGAAACGAAAGGTCTTGCCCCGTCGTGAATAAGAACTATTTCGCCCGTAACGGACTGCAAAGCGTTGGTTACCGAATCGGTGCGAGTTGCACCACCCAAAACGACTTTGCAATAATCGGGGACTACCGACTTTATTAAATCAAAATCCGTTTGGTTGGCAGTAATAATAAACTCGTCTATTTTCCCACTATTGATAAAAGCCGAAAGGGTAGTTTCCAAAACGGTTTTCCCGTTTCGCTCTATTAACAATTTATTTTTATCAAAGCCTGCCCTTTCGCCTTTGCCGGCGCAAGCCAAAATTAAAGATACTTTCATTAGTTACTCCGTAATAATTTGATAAAGCCCGTCGGCTTCTTCTTTTCTTACCGTTTCCTTGATTGCTAAAACACGGAATTTTACAGTTCCACTATTAAAGCCTATTTCCACGATATCGTCCACCTTGATTTTTTGCGAAGGTTTTGCCGACTTGCCGTTGACTTTAACTCTGCCCCCGTCGCAAGCCTCTTGTGCTAAAGTCCTACGCTTGAGTAGGCGAGAAACTTTTAAGAACTTGTCTATTCTCATAAAAAACACCCCTGTAAAAGCGTTGAAAATAAATATTTTTTAAAAAGGTTTTCAATCGCTTGACAAATAAAAATTAATAGGTTATTATTATACAATGCATTATGATAGGTTAATATCGCATTTTGTCGCCTTTTTTCGGTTTTTTATTAAAAAAATAATGGCAAAAACCCCCGAAAAATGCAGATTTTGACAAGATTCGGTATGCTTAACCGACCTATACAGATTATACAACATATTTATCGTTTTGTAAACTGTAAAAGTCAAGAAAAAAATTTAATTTTTTAAGGAGTGTGTTTTGATGACACGAATTCTACCAGAAATTGAATGTGGTAAGGTTAAGAGAAAGACGTTCAGTAAGATTAAAGAAGCTATTGAATTGCCTTATCTCGTAAAAATCCAAAAAGATTCGTACGACGCTTTTATTAAAGAAGGCATCAGCGAAGTTTTGGAAGACTTTTCCCCGATTACCGACTATTCCGATCACTATGAGCTTTATTTCTTAGAGCACAATCTTGACGGTCAGCCCAAGTATGACGAGAAAGAATGTAGGGATAGAGATGCTACTTATGCTCGTCCACTTCACGTTAGAGTAAGACTTATCAACAAAGTCACCGACGAAGTGCGTGATTCAGACGTGTATATGGGCGATTTCCCTCTTATGACGGACAACGGCTCGTTTATTATTAACGGTGCTGAAAGAGTTATCGTTTCTCAACTCGTTCGTTCGCCCGGTGTTTATAACGGTTCGCAAATGGACAAGTCGGGTAAAAAACTCTTTGATACGACCGTTATTCCTTCTAGGGGTGCTTGGTTAGAGTTTGAACAAGACTCACAAAACGTTTTGTGGGTTCACGTTGATAGAACGAGAAAACTTACGGCTACCGTTCTTCTCCGTGCGTTAGGTTTTGGTAGCGACGACGCTCTTACCAAACTTTTCGACGGTAATAAAATGATTGCCGATACTGCTGAAAAGGATACTTCTAAGTCAGAAGCAGACGGTCTTTTAGAATTGTACCGTCGTCTTCGTCCTAGTGAAATTCCATCTGACGACGCAGTTAAGCAAAACCTTAAAAACTTGTTCTTTGACGCTCGTCGTTACGATCTTGCTAGAGTTGGTAGATATAAGTTCAACAAGCGTTTAAGACTTGGCGTGCGTATTGCAGGACTTAAAGCGTTTGAAGACGTTATTTCTCCAGACGGCGAAGTTTTAGCAACGGCTGGTCAAATCATTGACAAGGCTACTGCAGAAGCAATCCAAAACGCAGGCGTAAACGAATTCTATGCAGACGTTAACGGCGAAAAGCATAAGATTATCGGTAATAACGTTGTTAACTATAAAGCGTTAACAAAGATCAACCCCAAATTCTTTGGTTTGCTTGATTACGTTTATTATCCCACTTTTGCTTTTGCTGAAAAGGTAAACGCTCTTGCCGTTGAAAAGGGCGTTGAAGCAACTGCAGAAGAATTAAAGAAAGATATCAACGCTTTATTCTATCTTGAAGATAAAGATAATATTCCAGAAGCAGAAGAAAAACCCGAAGATAAGAAGTATGCTGAAAAGGCAAGAGAAACGAGAGCGAAATTCGTTAATGCTTGCGTACGCTACTATCAAATTATTTCCGACGAACTTCCTGAAACCCTTACGGCTGAAGACAAGAAAACTCTTCGTCCGTTAATGGATAAACTCAATCATAAGCACATCACGGTTGACGATATCGTAGCTTCTATTTCAGTTAACCTTGACCTTGCTTTCGATATAAATACCACCGATAATATCGACCACTTGGGTAACCGTCGTGTTCGTTCGGTTGGCGAACTTTTACAAAATCAGTTCCGTATCGGTATTGCAAGACTTGAAAGAGTTATTAAGGAAAGAATGCAAACTCAAGACCCCAAGGAAGTTTCACCTCAAGGTCTTATCAACGTTCGTCCCGTAAGTTCGGCTATTAAAGAATTCTTCGGTTCTTCACAACTTTCGCAATTTATGGATCAAACCAACCCGATTGCAGAACTTCCTCACAAGAGAAAACTTTCTGCGTTAGGTCCTGGTGGTCTTAACCGTGATAGAGCAACGTTTGAAGTTCGTGACGTTCACCACTCGCACTACGGCAGAATGTGTCCGATAGAAACCCCTGAAGGACAAAATATCGGTCTTATCACTTCGCTTGCCGCTTACGCACAGGTTAACGAATACGGATTTATCGAATCGCCTTATAGAAAGATTAATCACACTTTGAAAGAAGACGGCACTATTGAAACCGTTGTTACTGAAGAAGTACATTATCTTACTGCAGACGAAGAAGATAATTATATCGTTGCACAGGCTAACGAACCGTTAGTAGACAATAAATATTTCGCAAACGATCGTGTATCTTGTAGATATAGAGATGAAATTACCGAAGACGTTAAAGAGAAGATGGACTATATGGACGTTTCTCCAAAACAACTCATTTCAGTTGCAACGGCACTTATCCCGTTCCTTGAGAACGACGATACCAACCGTGCGCTCATGGGTTCTAACATGCAACGTCAGGCAGTTCCACTACTTTGTCCTGAAAACGCTATCGTAGCAACTGGTATCGAACGTCGTATCGCTTACGACTCAGGCGTTATGATTAACGCTGTTAACGGTGGTATCGTTAAGTCGGTTGCAAGCGACTGTATCGTTATTACTGAAGACGACGGGACGGTAAGAAAATATACCTTAAAGAAATTTGAACGTAGTAACCAAGGTACTTGCCTTAACCAAAGACCTATCGTCGACAAGGGCGAAGTCATTGCTAAAGGTCAAACCATTGCAGACGGTCCTTCTACCAAAAACGGCGAACTTGCGCTCGGTCGCAATATTCTCGTCGGCTTTATGAGCTGGGAAGGCTATAACTACGAAGACGCTATACTTCTTTCGGAAAAACTCGTAAGAGAAGACGTGTTCACGACAATCCATATTGAAGAACACGAAACCGAAGCAAGAGATACTAGACTTGGCGAAGAAGAAATTACTAGAGATATTCCTAACGTTGGTGAAGACGCTCTTAAAGATCTTGACGAAGACGGTATCGTAAGAATCGGTGCAGAAGTTAATAGTGGCGATATTCTCGTTGGTAAAGTAACGCCTAAGGGCGAAACTGAACTCACGCCGGAAGAAAGATTGCTCCGTGCAATATTCGGCGAAAAGGCAAGAGAAGTTAGAGATACTTCACTTAAAGTTCCACACGGTGAAGGTGGTATCGTTGTAGACGTTAAAATCTTTACCCGTGCTAATAAAGACGAATTGCCACCAGGGGTAAACAAACTCGTTAGAGTTTACATTGCTCAAAAACGTAAGATTTCAATCGGTGACAAGATGGCAGGCCGTCACGGTAACAAGGGCGTTATTTCAAGAATTCTTCCTGAATCGGATATGCCTTTCTTGGCAGACGGTACACCGTTGCAAATCGTGC
Source organism: Christensenellaceae bacterium (assembly GCA_045654165.1). Taxonomy (GTDB): domain Bacteria; phylum Bacillota; class Clostridia; order Christensenellales; family Borkfalkiaceae; genus UBA1259. The sequence goes on along the minus strand of JAZOMV010000012.1, from coordinate 59,530 downwards.
TTAACCCACTAGGCGTTCCTTCTCGTATGAACATCGGTCAAGTACTTGAAGTTCACCTTGGTTTAGTATGTAAACAACTCGGTTGGAAGATCGCAACGCCGGTATTCGACGGTGCGTCTGAAAAGGATATTCGTGAACTTCTTAAAGAAAACAATATAGTAAATCCCGACGGCGAAGTTGATGGTAAAATTCAACTTTACGATGGTAGAACGGGTGAACCGTTTGAAAACAGAGTTACCGTTGGTCAAATGTACATGATCAAACTTATCCACCTTGTTGACGATAAGATTCACGCACGTTCGACCGGTCCGTACAGCCTTGTTACGCAACAACCTCTCGGTGGTAAAGCGCAATTCGGTGGACAACGTTTCGGTGAAATGGAAATTTGGGCTCTCGAAGCGTACGGCGCAGCACATATTCTTCAAGAAATCCTTACCGTTAAGTCCGACGATATCGTTGGTCGTGTAAAGACTTACGAATCTATCGTTAAGGGTACTAACATTAGCGAACCGGGTATTCCCGAAGCGTTCAAGGTATTGCTTAAAGAATTGCAAAGCTTGGCTCTCGATATGAAAGTTCTTACTGAAAACAAAGAAGAACTTGATCTTCAAGGCATTATTGAAAGCGATATCGACGACCATGCACCTGCTTACCGTGAAAAAGATATTCAAGACGAAGTTGAAATTGAAGAATTCAACGCAGAAGAACAAGCTGTGTTTGAAGACACCGATCTCGCAGACGACGACTTTGACGGTTTCAACGCTAGCGATATGTTTGACGACGAAGACGACGAAATCGATACTACCATACCCGACGGCGATTTCCTTGATGACGACGATTTTGATGAAGTCGATCTCGAAGACGAAGAATAAGGGGGGACAGGATAGATTATGTTTGAACTTAACAATTTTGATTCAATCCAAATAGGGGTTGCATCTCCCGAAAAAATTAGAGAATGGTCTTACGGCGAAGTAACAAAGCCCGAAACCATCAATTATAGAACTCAAAAACCTGAAATGGGTGGTCTTTTCTGTGAAAGAATTTTTGGACCAACTAAGGACTGGGAATGCCATTGTGGTAAATATAAACGTGTTCGTTATAAAGGCGTTATATGCGACAAGTGTGGCGTTGAAATCACCAAGTCTAAAGTTCGTCGTGATAGATTAGGTCACATTGAACTCGCAGCGCCCGTTTCACACATTTGGTATTTCAAAGGCGTTCCTTCAAGAATAGGGCTTATGCTCGATATGAGCCCTAAAGCTCTTGAACAAGTTCTCTACTTTGCTTGCCACGTAGTACTTGATCCGGGTGTTACCCCACTTCTCTACAAGCAAGTAATTAACGATAGAGAAAAACAAGATTTTGAAGCACAATACGGTTACGGCTCTTTCAAAACCGGTATGGGTGCAGAAGCAATTAAAGAACTTTTAATGGCTATCGATCTTGAAAAGGAAAGCGCAGAAACTAAAAAGATTATAGAAGAAAACGTATCAGGACAAAGAAGAATTCGTGCCGTAAAGAGAATAGAAATTATAGAAGCGTTCAGAAAGAGTGGCAATCGCCCTGAATGGATGATTTTAGACGTTCTTCCCGTTATTCCACCAGAACTTCGTCCTATGGTACAATTAGACGGTGGCAGATTTGCAACCAGCGACCTTAACGACTTGTATCGTCGTGTTATCAACAGAAACAATCGTTTGAAGAAGTTGATGGAACTCGGCGCACCTGAAATCATTATTAGAAACGAAAAGCGTATGCTTCAAGAAGCCGTTGACGCACTTATCGACAACGGTCGTCGTGGCAAGGCTATTAGTGGCGCAGGCAACAGAGAACTTAAATCTCTCTCTGGTATGCTTCGTGGTAAACAAGGTCGTTTCCGTCAAAACCTTCTCGGTAAGCGTGTTGACTATTCAGGTCGTTCGGTTATCGTCGTAGGTCCGGAACTTAAACTTTATCAATGTGGTTTGCCTAAAGAAATGGCTATCGAACTTTTCAAGCCGTTCGTTATGAAAAAACTCGTTGAACAAAACATTTGCCACAACATTAAGAGCGCAAAGCGTGCCGTAGAACGTGGTAAGAGCGCAGTTTGGGACATCTTAGAAGACGTAATCAAAGATCACCCCGTAATGCTCAACCGTGCACCTACGCTTCACAGACTTTCTATACAAGCATTTGAACCCGTACTTATCGAAGGTAGAGCAATTAAACTTCACCCGTTAGTATGTGGTGCGTTCAACGCCGACTTCGACGGTGACCAAATGGCAGTACACGTACCCCTTTCAATAGAAGCGCAAGCAGAAGCAAGATTCTTGATGCTCGCATCAAACAACATCTTGAAACTTTCTGACGGTAAGCCGGTTATGTCACCTTCTCAAGATATGGTTATGGGTTCATACTACTTAACCATTATTAGAAAGAAGATAGGCGAAAAATATAACGAAAAGGGTAGAAGAGATGAAAACGGCGTAGTATACGGCGTTCCCGAATACAAAGTATCGTTCACTTCACCAGAAGAAGCAATCATGGCTTATCAAACGGGTGAAATTAGACTTCAAGACGAAATTATCGTTCGTCGTAGCGTAGAAGTAGACGGTGAAACGGTAACGGGTAGAGTTAAGACTTCTGTTGGTAAGATTATCTTCAACGAAGCAATTCCACAAAATCTTGGATTCGTTGAAAGAAAGACCAAAGAAGATTTCCTCAAGTACGAAATAGATAAACTCGTTGGCAAAAAAGACCTTCAAAAAATCGTTGGTGCATGCTTTAAGCGTCACGGCGCAAGTTGTGCTGCAGACGTTCTTGATAAAATCAAGGCTCTCGGCTTTAAGTATTCAACCGTTGGCGCAATCACGACCAGCGTGTTCGATATGCACATGCCAGATAACAAAGATGGTATTCTCAAAACGGCTGATGAATACGTATTAAAAGTTGAATCACTTTACAAGAAAGGTTATATAACCGACGAAGAAAGATATAAGAAAGTCGTTAGCATTTGGAAAAAGGCTACCGACGACGTTACTGAAAAGTTGATGGCAAACCTTGATGAGTTTAACCCGATTCTTATGATGGCTAACTCAGGTGCCCGTGGTTCTAAAGACCAAATTAAACAACTTGCAGGTATGCGTGGTCTTATGACCGATCCTAACGGTAAAACCATTGAAGTACCGGTTAAATCTTGTTTCCGTGAAGGACTTTCAGTTCTCGAATACTTCATTTCTTCTCACGGTGGTCGTAAAGGTCTTGCCGATACGGCTCTTAAGACGGCTGACTCAGGTTACCTTACCCGTCGTCTTGTAGACGTTGCGCAAGAAGTTATTATTAAAGACGAAGACTGTTTCGCAAAAACGGGCGATCCCGTTAAGGGTGTTAAGGTTTCTGCAATTAGAGATGCGTCTGGCGAAATTATCGAAGGTTTGCGTGACCGTATCGCAGGTAGATTTACCGTTAACGATATCGTTGTAAACGGCGAAGTTTTAGTAAAAGCTAACGAAATGATTAGCGAAGACGATGCAGACGCAATCGTAAAAGCAGGCATTGAAGAAGTAGAAATCAGAAGCATCTTCACTTGTAAGTCTAAGACTGGCGTATGCGCTAAGTGTTACGGTAAAAACATGAGTAACAATAACCCCGTTCAAATCGGTGAAGCAGTTGGTATTATCGCCGCTCAATCAATCGGTGAACCTGGTACTCAGCTTACCATGAGAACCTTCCACACCGGTGGTATTGCATCAACGGGCGACATCACGCAAGGTCTTCCTAGAGTTGAAGAACTTTTTGAAGCAAGAAAACCAAAACACGCTGCAATCGTTTGCGAACACAGTGGTGAAGTTACTATTGAAGAAAAAGATAAGATTATTCACGTAATCGTAAAGACGGACGAAAACGAAGAAAAAGATTACACCATACCTTTCGGAACGGGCGTAATCGTAAAGACGGGCGACAAGGTAGAACCCGGTACGATACTCACGACCGGTTCAGTATACCCACAAGATATCTTAAAGAACAAGGGTATCAAGGGTGTTCAAGACTATATTCTTAGAGAAATCCAAAGCGTATACCGTTCACAAGGCGTTGATATCAACGACAAGCACGTTGAAATTATCGTTCGTCAAATGATGAAGAAAGTTCAAGTTGAAAATCCCGGTGGAACGGAAATTCTTCCCGGTGAAAAGGTTGACGTTCATAAGTTTGAAGAAGAAACCCTTGCTGCACTTGACAACGGTCTCGTACCACCTCAAGGAAAGAGAATTCTTCTCGGTATCACGAAAGCGGCGCTCGCAAAAGATTCGTTCTTGTCGGCGGCATCTTTCCAAGAAACTGCAAGAGTTCTTACAGAAGCGGCAATCAAGAACAAGATCGATCCACTTATCGGCTTGAAAGAAAACGTTATTATCGGTAAACTTATTCCTGCTGGTACGGGTATTAGAAACTACAAAAACGTTTCACCCCAAACCATTATTCAAAGAGTAGAGACCGAAGAATAATAAAAACGGGTTAAAAACCCGTAAAAAACGCACAAACCGTGCAAATTGATTGACTAAAAGTTCAATAAATGGTAAAATAATATTCCGTCGGTTGATTAAAGCCGACGGAAAAACCAAGTTTCTCAAGACGGAAATTCCGAATCCGTTTTCCGAATAAAAACCGAAATAAAATAAGGAGGTGTGCTATGCCTACAATTCAACAACTTATCAGACAAGGCAGACAAAAAACTACTTACAAGTCTAAATCACCTATTCTTGACGAATGTCCTCAAAAAAGAGGTGTGTGCTTGTCAGTAACTACGACTACGCCTAAAAAACCTAACTCAGCACTTCGTAAGATTGCCAGAGTACGTTTGACTAATAAGTCAGAAGGTGTTGTATATATCCCTGGTGAAGGTCACAACTTACAAGAACACAGTTCAGTTCTTATCCGTGGCGGAAGAGTTAAAGACTTACCTGGTGTTAGATACCACATTATCCGTGGCGCGCTCGATACTGCCGGCGTTGCAAAACGTAGACAGTCAAGATCGCTTTACGGCGCAAAGAGACCTAAATAATCGCTCTATAAAACAGATTATTTGACAAAATCACCTACTTATAATCGGTAAAGTTCGGAAATAGCCCGATTTGGTAGGCAGTATGTCGCAAGACAGAAGGTTCGCTACCTTATAAAAGGCAAGCGATAGCTGTACTAAAACAAGGGTTAGCCCTTAAAAATGCGCTAGGCTAAGCGCAAGAAAATTTAAAGGAGGATAAAGAATATGCCAAGAAGAGGCAACATTGCAAAAAGAGACGTATTACCCGATCCCGTTTACGGCGATAAGGTTGTAACCAAACTTATCAACCAAGTTATGCTCGACGGTAAAAAGGGTATTGCTCAAGGCATTGTTTACGAAGCGTTCACAGCAGCTTCTGAAAAGGTTGGTTCAGAACCTAAAGAAATGTTTGCACAAGCGCTCGGCAACATCATGCCTATGGTAGAAGTAAAAGCAAGGAGAGTTGGTGGTGCTAACTATCAAGTACCTATCGAAATCCGTGCTGAAAGAAGACAGACGCTCGCAATCAGATGGTTGGTAGCAGCAGCAAGAAAGAGAGGGGAAAGAGAAATGGCTTCTCGTCTTGCAGCAGAACTCGTTGATGCTTTCAACAACACCGGCAGCGCTGTTAAGAAGAAAGAAGACACGCATAGAATGGCAGAAGCTAACAAGGCTTTCGCACATTATAGATTTTAATTTTGGGAGATAGTTGATATGCCGAGAGATTTAGATTTGGGTGTAACCAGAAATATAGGCATCATGGCGCACATTGACGCTGGTAAAACTACCACCACCGAACGTATTTTGTTCTACACGGGTAAAACCCACAAGTTAGGCGAAACTCACGAAGGTGGCGCTACTATGGACTGGATGGTTCAAGAGCAAGAACGTGGTATTACCATCACCAGTGCTGCAACCACTTGTTACTGGAAAGGACACCGTATTAACATTATAGATACCCCCGGACACGTTGACTTTACCGTAGAAGTTGAAAGATCGCTCCGTATTCTTGACGGTGCAGTTGCTACTTTCTGCGCTAAAGGTGGCGTAGAACCCCAAAGTGAAACGGTATGGCGTCAAGCGGACAAATATAAAGTTCCAAGAATCGCATACGTTAACAAAATGGATATTAACGGCGCTAACTATGACAACGCTATCCAAATGATGAAGGATAGACTTCATACTAATGCGCTTCCCATTATTCTTCCTATCGGTAAAGAAGACACCTTCAAAGGTATCGTAGACGTAATCACCAGAAAGGCTTACATCTATCTTGACGACCTTGGTAGAGAAATCGACGTTACCGACGTTCCTGCAGATATGGTAGACCTTTGCGAAGAAACCAGAGCACAAGTTGTTGAAATCGCTGCAGAAGCTGACGATTCGTTGATGGAAAAATACTTTGAAGAAGGCGACCTTTCCATTGAAGAAATCAAAAAGGGCTTGCGTGCAGCAACCCTCGCTATGAAAGTAACTCCCGTACTTTGCGGATCAAGTTATAAAAACAAAGGCGTTCAAAACCTTTTAGACGCTATCGTTGATTACTTACCAAGTCCTTTGGACGTTGGTGCAGTTACCGGTATGACCGTTAAAGGTGAAGAAACAAATAGAGAACCTAGTGACGACGCACCGTTCAGTGGTCTTGCATTTAAGATCATGACCGACCCGTTCGTAGGTAAACTCGCATTCTTCCGTTCTTACTCCGGCGTATTAAAGACCGGTTCTTACGTTTACAACAGCGTAAAAGGTAAGAAAGAAAGAGTTGCACGTATTCTTCGTATGCACGCTAACCACAGAGAAGAAGTTGACGCTGTATATTCAGGCGAAATCTGCGCTCTCGTAGGTTTAAAAGATACCACTACTGGTGATACTCTTTGTGACGAAAACAACCAAATCGTGCTTGAACAAATGGAATTCCCAGATCCCGTTATTAACGTAGCGATTGAACCTAAGACCAAGGCTGGTCAAGAAAAGATGGGCTTTGCTCTTGCAAAACTTGCAGAAGAAGATCCCACGTTCAAAACCTACACCGACGGCGAAACAGGACAAACCATTATCGCAGGTATGGGCGAACTTCACCTTGAAATTATCGTAGACAGATTGCTCCGTGAATTCAGAGTAGAAGCAAACGTTGGTCAACCCCAAGTTGCTTACAAAGAAACCATCAGACAAGCTGTTGAAGCAGAAGGTATGTTCAAACGTCAATCAGGTGGTCACGGTCAATACGGCCATTGTAAAATCCGTCTTGAACCACAAGAACCTGGTAAGGGTTATGAATTTATCGACGAAACCGTTGGTGGTTCTATTCCTAAGGAATTTATTCAACCTATCAACAAGGGTATTATGAAAGCATCTAAGAACGGTATCCTTGCTGGTTACGAAGTAGTTGACTTTAAGGTAACCGTTTACGACGGTAGCTACCACGACGTTGACTCGTCAGAAATGGCGTTCAAGATCGCAGGTAGTATGGCTCTTAAAGACGGTCTTGCAAAAGCAAAGAGCGTTCTTCTCGAACCGGTTATGAAGGTTGAAATCGTAACCCCAGACGATTACTTTGGTGATCTTATGGGTAACGTAACTGCTCGTCGTGGTATTATTCAAGGTACTGACGATAGAAACGGTGTTAAGGTTATTGACGCACATATTCCACTTGCAGAAATGTTCGGTTATGCAACTGATCTTCGTTCTAGAACGCAAGGTCGTGGTAACTACACAATGCAATTCAGTCACTATGCAGAAGTTCCCAAATCGGTTGCTGAAAAGATTATGGGCAAAAAAGCATAATTAACTGTTGACAAAAACCTTAATTTATTGTAAAATAAAGCGTGTAGGGTCGGTTTAGGCCGATTCTACACAAAAAAATAAAAAAAATTAAAAAAATAAAAATATTATCATTAGAAAATTTGGAGGAAACAATAATGGCAAAGGCTAAATTCGAAAGAAACAAACCGCACATTAACATTGGTACTATCGGCCACGTTGACCACGGCAAAACCACCCTTACTGCTGCTATCACTATGACTATGGCTGCTAAGGGTCAAGCTAAGAAAATGAAGTACGACGAAATCGATAAGGCACCAGAAGAAAAGGCAAGAGGTATTACAATTAACACCTCTCACGTAGAATACGAAACTGCAAATCGTCACTACGCTCACGTTGACTGCCCCGGACACGCTGACTATGTTAAAAACATGATCACCGGTGCTGCTCAAATGGACGGCGCAATCCTCGTAGTTGCTGCTACCGACGGTCCTATGCCCCAAACTAGAGAACACATCCTTCTTGCTCGTCAAGTAGGCGTTCCTTATATCGTAGTATTCATGAACAAATGCGATCAACTCGAAGATCCTGAACTTCTTGAACTCGTTGAAATGGAAATCAGAGAACTTCTTTCTGAATATGGTTTCCCTGGTGACGATACTCCTATCATCAAAGGTTCTGCTCTTAAAGCTCTTGAAGTTGCTCAAGCTCAAGAAGGTGATGCAGTTCTCGCAGCTGCTGAAACCAAGTGCATCCAAGAACTTATGGACGCTGTTGATAGCTATATCCCTGCTCCTGAACGTGACGATGCTAAACCCTTCCTTCTCCCTGTAGAAGACGTATTCACCATCTCTGGTCGTGGTACTGTTGCTACCGGTAGAGTAGAAAGAGGTGTTGCACACGTTAACGAACCTGCTGAAATCGTTGGTTTACAAGAAGAAAGCAAGACCACCGTTATTACCGGTCTTGAAATGTTCAGAAAACTTCTTGATGAAGCTCAAGCAGGTGACAACGTTGGTGCTCTTCTCCGTGGTATCGACAAGAAAGATATCGAACGTGGTCAAGTTATTGCTAAACCCGGTTCAGTAAAACCCCACACCGAATTCGTAGGTCAAGTTTACGTTCTTAACAAAGACGAAGGTGGCCGTCATACTCCTTTCTTCAACAACTATCGTCCTCAATTCTATTTCAGAACTACCGACGTTACCGGTTCAATCGAACTTCCTGCTGGTGTAGAAATGGTTATGCCTGGTGACAACGTTGAAATCAGCGTTAAACTCATCACTCCTATCGCTATGGAAGAAGGTCTCCGTTTCGCTATCCGTGAAGGTGGCAGAACCGTAGGTTCAGGCGTTGTTTCTAAAATTATTAAATAAGTTTTGAAACTATAAAATAAAAAAGAGTAGCATTTGCTACTCTTTTTTTTGTTGAATTATAAAAATGTTATACAGTTTAACTTTTAAGATAAAACATTTAAATTGTCTTTACAATTTTGTTTATTCATTGTATAATATAAATACAATATCGTCTTAGTAAATATAGATGAAAAATAAATAAAAATGAGGATTTTATTATGAAAATAGCAGTTTTGGGTTCTGGTAACGGTGCTTTGGCAACAGCGTTTGAATGGGCAAGAGCAGGCCACGATATTTATATGTTTGACTTTCCACAGTTTGATAAGCAAATCAAAGCAATAAATCAAGCTGGTGGTATTTATAGCGAAGGGCAAATGGAAGGTTTCCAACAAATTAAATACGCTGGTCATGATATAGAAACGTGTTTGAAAGACGCTGAATTGATTTTTGCGGTAGGCCCTGCATACGCAACCGAACCTTTCGGTAAGGCGTGCGCACCATACGCAAAAGCAGGTCAAATATTCGTTGTTTGCCCAAGTTCTTGCATGGGCGCAATTTTGTTCAAAAATGCGCTTGGCTTAAGTATTGAAGATAACTCTATTATCGTTGCAGATACTTCAACACTTCCTTATGCTGTTCGTATCGTTGGCGATGGAAAGATTGCCGTTTACAATAGATTAGGTGGTGGCGTGTTGTTAGCAACGTTACCAAGCAGTAAAAACGATATGGTTTACGATTTGTTAAAACCGGTGTTTGAATGTGTTGAAAAGGCAAAAAATATTTTCCAAACCTGTTTGCAAAATGCAAACCCAATGTTGCACCCTTGTATCACAACCTTAAACGCTGCTCGTATAGAAGGACCTAACGACTTCTTCTTCTACGAAGAAGGTGTTACAGCAGGCGTTGGCAGATTGCTTAAAGCGATTGATGATGAAAGAATTACTCTTGGCGCTGCACTCGGTTTAGATATTGAAAACGACCCACATATCAGTATTCGTCAAGGTTATATGACGGAAGAAACTTACGATACGGGTTATTCAACTGCGCCAGGATTTACAGGAATTAAAGCACAAACTCAACTTGATTATCGTTATTATAACGAAGATGCAGGCTTTGGCTTGGTTTTATGGGTAGACCTTGCTGATAGATTAGGCTTAGAATTACCTAACGTAAGAGCAATGTTGCAAATTGTTTCTTCTATTATGGGTAGAGATTATAAAGCAGAAAAGGCACGTACGCTTGACACGTTGGGCTTGGCTAATTACTCTATGGAAGAACTATTAAAGATACTCTAATAAGCATAATTTAAAAATAGATAAAGACAAAAGCGTTTGTAATCAAACGCTTTTATTTTACGATAAACTACTGTGCGAATAATTTATCAAAATGAGCAAAAACATCATAAAAATACTTCACAAAACTAAAAAAAAATGATATACTCTTGTAGTTGTATAAGGAGCAGTTATGAAAGGTGTAAATAAAACTAAAAAGGGTGTTATAACAATCGCATATATAGTTCTTATTTCGGTAATGGTTATATGGGGTTTATCGCCGATTATAACCGTTTCTCTATATGATGACAACTCGGCAACGATTTGTGCCTTTTCAACGGCATTGATTTCGGTTGTAACTCTTTTATTCGTATGTCTTCCATACTTTAAAGAGTTAGATAAAACGTACTTAAAAACAGCCGTGCCAACAGGTATTTTTTATTCAATGGCAACAATTTTACAAAAGATAGGCTTGCAATATGCAACACCAACACAGTATCAATTTTTAGAAAATATTTCTTGTGTTGTAGTTCCTATACTTTTGTTTATTATAGTTAAAAAGAAACCTAGCATATTCACAATAATTGCAAGTGCATTGTGTTTGCTAAGTTCATTTATTTTAACCGGTATGCTAGGGTCTGATTTTTCACTTGGTATCGGTCAAATTTTATGTTCTCTTGCAGGTGTTTTATACGGCTTTAACATTGTAGGCACAGGGATATTTGCTAAAAAAACTAACGCATCACTTTACGTATTTGTTCAAATGTTAGTTTACCTTGTGATGTCGCTTATAACAGCTATAGCGCTCAATTTCATTAAGATAGATGGTTCGCCAATAGAAGCCATAAGATTTTCTTGGGAACTTACCGATATACTTTTAATCGTTCTTTCTGGTGCAGTTTTCTCTGCGGGATGTTGGATTGCTAGAACAATTGTAATGAGATACGTTAAAGCAACTGCAGTTGCAATAATAATGCCGTTCTCAGCCGTTGTAACAGGGGTCGTTTCAGTTCTTCTTGGTAAAGACGTACTTAATTTAAATCTTGTACTTGGTGCCTTTATAGGTTTAATAGCAGCAATACTTTCAGGCTTAGGCGATAACAAGGAAAAGCAACAAAAAGAACCAACGGAAAAAACAGAACAAGCAACAGAATAATAAAAAAACAAAAAGGGCGAAGTCTTCGCCCTTTTTTCCATCTCTCCACATATAAGCAACCGTGCTTATCATACGGTGTTTGATGTTGTCCCAATAATCGCAAACGATTTTGCTAGAACGTCTAATGCAATCGTAATCTACTTCTTAGTCAGCTATATTCATAACGAGCGCACCTTTTTTAAGCAATTTGCCCTTTACGAAGGGTTCGCTAGCCAAAGTAACGCAGTCGATAATATCACTTTCTTTAGTAGCAGTTTCAATATCTAAAGTTGGGATAATTTCAAGGAAAGGATATTTTTCCTTAGTAGCCTTAGCAAATCTTTCAGCGAAAACATTTTCGTCTTTAGGCGTTTTGCCCCATCTCATAACGCATTTACCGGGGGCGATAACGTCGCCTGCACGGTTTAGAACGTAAACTCTTTCAACGTCGTGCATAATTTTTCCATATCAAGAACGCCGAGTTCACGCATAGCCTTATTATTAAGAAAAACTATATTTACGTTGCTCATTTTTGATTAGTCTCCTATAAAATATATTAAAAATTAATAAAAAAGCCCGTTAGTGAACGGGCGTTTTTTGTTATTTGTTGAAAGAATCTTTATAAGCCTTACCAAACTTAAATACGGGAAGTTTGCTTGCGCCGATTTGGATTTTTTCGCCTGTTTTGGGGTTAAGACCTTCTCTAGCCTCTTTTTCTTTAACTTCAAAAATACCGAAACCGGAAATTTGAACTTTTTCCCCTGCCATAAGTGCATCAGTAATAGCGCCGAGAACTGATTCAAGAGCGATATCAGCATCCTTAAGAGTTACACGAGCCTTGTTTGCAATGGCTCTTATTAATTCGTTTTTGTTCATTGTTTTTTCCTCCAAATTCATATAATATAATTATACCACAAATAAAAGTTTTTTCAATAGTTTTTGTGAAATTTTTGCAAAAAACATCAAAAAACCCGTTAAAATAGTAAAAAACGCACCTTTTAATAGGTTAAATTAGATTAAAAGACGTTAATCGGGGTGGTTTTAATGAATAATGGCTTGCAATTTTTTCAAGGGAAGGGGGTAGAAACGGTTGTGGAAAGATGCCGTTTGCTTGCCCCTTTTTCTAAAGTGGGCGTGATAACTGATGAAAAATGGTTTATAAGCACGGGCAAAATATTTTTAGAATTATTAAAAAGTAAAGGGCTAAAACCTATAACGATAGTTGCAAGCCAAACAAACTTTAAGGCAATATCCGAACTGTTCTATTTGCCAGAAGATATAAGGCTTATAATTTGTCAATCTAATTTGTGTGTTTTAGGCGAGTATTTTGCAACGGTCAAAAATATTCCGTGCGTAATAATTAACAGTTTAAAAATGAAAAAATTTTTATCCGACACTTTAAGGATAGTGGTAGACGGAGAGCCAACACTTTTTAAGGTTACGGCTGAACGCCACGTTTGGTTAAACGAAAATTTAACGCCCGACGATATAACAATTAAAACGGAAAAGCTTTTTCCCTTAGAAATAGAAGAAAAAAATCTTATAAATGATTTAGAAAGACTTAAACTTTACGCAAAAAGCAAGGGGGAAAGTTATTTAGAATTACTAAAAATTTTTCTAAAACGGTATATATAAATAAAAAACGGTCAATACTCTCTGCGATATGCAGGGGGTATTTGTTTTGCGAAAAATTATAGTTGCTCTATCGGTAATATTGCTAGTTATAGGCTTATGGTTTAGCGTAACGCCCGTATTTTTTAAGTATACGGATAGTTTAGAAATAAGTTTAGGCAATTCTTCAAGCGCAAAACTTGTGAGAGTAACTGCTTTAGAGAGTTTGTTTATAAATAATATTCATGGCGAAAGTTTTAAGGTTGACGTGGCAGAGTTTGATTTTAATAACTTTATAAAAGAATTTAACGCAAGCGTAGTCCTTGTGGAAAGGACCGGACAAGGCGTGGGGTATTACGCATATTCGCCAAATATACGGTATAAAGAAAGAGTTAAAGGGCGCACGGTAAACTTGCATATTTTCATAGCCGAAAAAGAAGTAACCGTTGGTTCGCCGATAATTTACGGTGGGTTTTAAAAAGTTTAGGTATAAAAATAAAAAACACGGGAATAATCGATACATAATTAAAAGGAGAACGACAATGAAAAAACAGAGTAAAACATTAACATTCTTAAAAAATAACGCTTTCTATTTGGTAATCGCCCTTTGTATTCTTGCGATAGGTCTTGCTACAACGCTCAGTTTAGTAAACAAAACGGGCAACAAAACGGCATCTCAATTAGCACCCGTTGAAAAACCCGATATTCCAAGTGAACCCGACACCCCAGACGATCCGGTTGTAGAACCTGAGGTTCCAAGTGAACCCGATACGCCTGAACAACCTGTGGTAGAGCCGATAGAGTTTATTATGCCTATAGAAAACCCGACTAACGTAGTTTATTTTAGCGATACGATGGTGTTTAATAGCACACTTAATCATTACACGGCGCATCTTGCAGTAGACATTTTTGCGCCGGAAGGCACGCCTGTTTACGCAGTTTACGACGGTGTGATAACGGCAGTTGAAAAAACGCTTCTAGAGGGTGTAACCGTTAGAATTGATCACGGCGACGGGTTGGTGACAGTTTATAATTCCTTAGCCGATCCCGATACTGTTAGCGTAGGACAAACGGTTAAGAAAGGGGATATTATAGGCGAAGTTTCCACCACTAACCGTACCGAATATAAATCTGGCGCACATCTTCATTTTGAAGTTATAGAAAACGGAAATTATATAGATCCCGAAGTTTATCTTACCTTTACTAATAAATAACAGAATATTTATAAAACGCTCCGAATAGAATTTAAATAAAAATTTTATTCGGGGTTTTTTATGAGAAAAACGGGTTTTATTCTTGCTGTAACACTACTTTTATTAATAATTCCACTAAATACGGGGTGTTCAAAACGCAATGCCGAACGCACTCGCTATCAAATAACCTGTACTTATTCGGACGGGGTTTTGACGGGTACGGAAAAGGTGGATTTTTATAATTTTTCGGATAATTCTTTTATGGAATTAAAGTTCAATTTGTTTGCAAACGCATTTAGGAAAGGTGCAAAATATTCGCCCATATCGGCACAATACACTTCAAAAGCCTACCCACACGGGCTTTCTTACGGGGAAATGAAGATAGACGGGGTAAAGCAGGGTGGTTTGCCGTTAGAATATCAAATAACGGGGGAAGATCAAAATATTTTGAGCGTAAAACTTAAAAACGAAGTGTTCCCAGAAGAACGAGTTACCGTTTGCATAGATTTTACTTTAACGCTTGCTAACGTCGTTGCAAGAACGGGGTATAACGATCACACGGTTAATATTGGCAACTTTTACCCACAACTTTGTGGGATAGAAGACGGGGCGTTTTACGAGTGCGTTTATTATTCGTCGGGTGATCCATTTTTTAGCGACGTTTCGGATTTTACCGTGAATTTTACAGCCGACCAAAAGTTTAAGGTTGCGTCTAGTGGTAAATGCGTAAAGGAAAAAACCGAAAACGGCTTGCGTAGTGCAACCTATTCTATTAATAACGCACGCTCGTTTGCGTTCGTGCTGTCGGATAAATTTAGCGTCGCAACGGCTAAGTACGACGGGGTAAAAATAGATTATTACTATTATAACGATCAAACGCCTGAGCAGTCGGTTAAATACGCCGAGCAAAGCCTTAAATACTTTGAAGAAACCTTTGGCGATTATCCTTATCATACCTATTCTGTCGTGCAAACAGAATTTGTTCAAGGTGGCATGGAATATCCTTCGCTAGTTATGATTAGCGACGAGTTAGAGCCACAAGCGTACGGCGAAGTTATAGTTCATGAAACAGCCCATCAATGGTGGCAAACGACTGTGGGCAATAACGAAATTAAATACGGTTTTTTAGACGAGGGGCTTGCCGAATATTCGGTAGTGTTGTTTTACGAAAACCACCCTGAGTACGGTATGAAACGAGAAGAAATGGTAAAGACGGCAGAGCGTACTTATAAAGTGTATTGCACTGTTTCGGAAAAACTTTTCGGTAATACCGATACGAGCATGCTCCGTTCGTTAAACGAATATAAAAGCGAATACGAATACGTCAATATTGCCTACGTAAAACCTTGCATTATGTACGATACGTTAAGAAAAACCGTTGGGGAAGAAAGATTTTTTAAATCGCTTAAAAGGTATTATAAAACCTATTCTTTCAAAAACGCCACACCCGACGATTTAGTTGGTTCTTTTGAAAAGACGGGGGCAGGTAGTAACGGCTATTTTGAAAGTTTCTTTAATGGTAACGCAGTAATTTAAAGTTATAAAGTCGATTTTTATAAGAATAAGCCGTTTAAGAATAAAAAAGAGTAAAAATAATATTAAAATAAATATTATTTATTGACAAAACGCAAGTAAAGTGTTAAACTAAATAAGTATAATTATCACTATATTAAGGAGTTCTTATGAACAAGTTTATTAAGATTATGACGGTGGCATTGCTTGCCGTAGTTACTGCGCTTACTTGTTTTGCTTGCGCAAACACTAACAACGACAAAGATGATCCCGGTTTGTACTACAAAAAGGTTTCAGACGGATATTTAGTTTACAAGTACGTTGACGATGGCGAAACTGAAGAACTTAATATCGCTACTGCTCTTGGCGATATTGAAGACGAACTTGCAACGGGTGAAAAACTCGTTATTCGTTCTAATATCTTTAAGGGAAATAACACTCTTAAAAAGATTATCGTTCCCGATACGGTAACCGAAATTCAAGTAGGCGCATTTGCAGGCATTACTAATCTTGAAGAATTAGTAGTTCCGTTTATCGGCAAAACTGCAAATGGTTTGGTGGAATTTTCACCCGAAACGGCAGAAGATTTGTCAGTTGGTTCGGAAAGAACTTTAGCACATTTCTTCGGTAGCGATTCTTTCACGGGTAGCACGGCTATTACCGTTAAACACGGTAGTGCAGAAGGTAATTCTTCTACCGTATACGTTCCCTTGAAATTCAACAAAATTAGTATCGTTAACGATTACGCTGAATATTCAGTACCTATGTACGCAATGAACGGCGTATCTAAACTTATCGATATTAGTTTTGATTGCAATCTCGTTGCTATCGGCGAATACGCTTTCGCAAACGTAGTTCAACTTGAAAGTTTTGTTATTCCCGATACGGTAACCAAGATTTATAAAGGTGCGTTTAGTGGCAACGCAAGATTAAAGACTGTAACCTTTGGTGCTGGTCTTGTGGAAATCGGCGAAAGTGCTTTTGAAAATTCAGCAGTTAAAAACGTGGCTTTATCTAGTAGTGTTGAAAAGATCGGCGATAAGGCGTTCAAGAACGCTAAGGTAGAAACAGTTACTTTCGGTGCAGGTCTTAAAACTGTTGGTACTGAAGCGTTCTACGGTTGCGATAAGTTGACTGTTGTAGATCCAGCAACGGCTACAGGCGTTGCTCTTGGCAACTACGTTTTCTCTGATTGCATATCACTCGTTAAGGTTGGCGCTACGGATAATCAAATTGACCTTGCTTGTTTCGCAAGTATCGGTTCACAAGCGTTTGGTTATCTCGGTGAAGAAGATGAAGACTTAACTTACACGGTAGTTAACGCATCTGCGTTTACCGAAAGTTTGGCAAATATCTTCTTTGGTTCTAAGATAAACTAAGAAATAAAAGCAACTGTTAAACAGTTGCTTTTTTTATGTCTTTTTTAATTGACTTTTAGATTTATAAGTCTTAAAATAAAGAAAGTTGGGTTGGAGGTGTGTTATGACCAAAGAAAAAAAAGGGGTAGGCATAGGCTTTATATTGTTTATGTGTTGGCTCGTTTATAGTTCGTCTTATCTAGGCAAAGTGAATTTTTCGGCAAGCAAACTTGCAGTAATCAAACACTTTGGCGTAAACGAAGCGCAAGTTGGGTTGGTCGGCACTTTCTTCTTCTTTGCTTACGGTGTATTCATGGTAATAAACGGAATACTTTGCAAAGAATACAATATTAAATATATGGTATTTTTAAGTCTTATCGTTTCGTCTGCCGTAAACCTTACCGTAGCGTTATTGCCAAAAACAGCGTTCGGCGCAATCAAGTTTTTATGGATGATAAACGGCATAGTTCTTTCGGCACTTTGGCCAACGCTTATTAGACTTTTAAGCGAAACGCTACCTAAAAAACACATGCCGTCAGTTAGTAAGGTTATGGGCACTACGGTTGCTACGGGTACTTTCCTTATTTACGGGCTTTCGGCGTTGTTTGCAGAACTTAATCTTTCTTATACCTTTTCCTTTTTAGTTCCTGCAATCGTCGGTCCTACCGTTGCTATTTTATGGTTTACTTTCTATAACAAGTTTACCGACGTGCCACAAGACGAGCAAGAAGATTTACCTTTATCGCAAAGCGTACAAACTTCTAAAAAAAGCGCAATCCCCGTCGGGTTAATGGTTATAATTTGTTGTCTTGCGTTGTTTGCAATAGTTACTAACTTGGTTAAGGATGGGCTTACGGGTTGGGTTCCTAAAATCTTAAAAGACAGTTATAGTTTGCCCGATTCGGTTTCTATACTTATGACGCTTGCACTTCCGTTAATGGGCGTGGTGGCTAACTTTATAACGGTGTGGATTGCAGGCAAGATTAAAAACTTTATACTGCTTGAAGGAATATTCTTCCTTTTAGGTGGGTCAATGGTTTTAGGTATTACTTTATTATTATCAACCGATCTCGTCGTTTTAACTTTCGTTATGTTGATGGTAACTTCGCTCATAGCATCCGGCTCTAACAATATAATAACTAGTATATTCCCGTTATATATGAAAGGCAAAGTTAATTCGGGTATGATCGCAGGCGTGCTTAACGGGTTCTGTTATTTAGGCAGTACGCTCAGCGATTACGGTTTAGGTGCAATTAAGGTTGCAACGGGGAATTGGCTTTCCGTATTCTACGTGTTGCTTGCAGGTTGCGCATTGATAGTAACCGTATCTATAATATATAACTTAGTGTTAATTCTTAAAAGAAAATAGATAAATAAAAAAACGCATGTTTAACATGCGTTTTTTTGATCTTTAATTTAGAAAGTTTGGTTGATAGATTTAATGGTGAATTTAAGTCCACCCAAACAACTCATTGTGCCGTAAGCAATTAACGGTTCAACGTATTCAACCAAAAGAGAAGTGTTGCGATCAATTAGGTTATTGGTAGATTTACCCGTTTGGTAAACGAGATATTGCGTTGCCCCCGAAGTCTTGTTAGAGTTTATAGCATAAGTAAGATTTCTTACGGGCAAGGTGTCTGAAACTTCAATTCCGTTATAAGTTACGGTAACGGGGAATTGTGAATTTTTCTTATGTTTGAAGATAAGTTCTTTTTTGTCTCCGTAAGCAGGTGATACAACGGGTAGATTAACCGTGCCGTCTACTTTGGTCGTTTTATTTCTTAATATAAAGAATAATTGAGCGTTATCAATAGAAGTTTTTGCCGTGCCTGCGTAAGTTTTGGTTTTTTTGTAAAGAACGCTACCATCTTCTAACGAAGTTATTTCCGTAGTGATTTTATGTTTAGAAGTTTGGTAAACGGTGGTATATTCACTTCTCGTTCTAGTAAGATTTGCTTTGTTGTTTGCAATAGAAACTCTAGTTTCTTCCGATTCCGTTTTTACGTAGATAGGTGCGAAAGAGTTTTCTGAAAGACAAAAATAAACGGTGTTCTTAATAAAGTCGTTATAAGGTTGGCTTTGTCCGTCCGTCTTATAGTCAACGGTGATTTTAAATACCGTTTCCAACACGAACACGGGCATCGGCACACCGTCGTTAGAATTGAGTTTTAATGCAACCGTGCTAGCAGGCAAATCGGTTGGGTAACCGTTTGGCGAAAGTTTAAGGGTGCTAGTGTAACTGCCGTTAGTATAAGTTTCTTCATTAACGGTAATAGCGCTGTTGATTGAATTATCTTTAACTATAGTTGGGTAATCTTTATGGTTGTTGATATAGGTTACGTCGTAAATTAATTCTTCGGTATAGTTATTAGAAACGTTAGATACGTTGCCGTCGCCATAAAAAGCGTTGGTGAACGAAAGGGCAACTTCTGGGTTACAAGAACAACCACCAAGCGTTGCAGTAAGTAGTAAGCAAACTGTAATTGCAAGTACGAATAATTTTTTCATATATCTCTCCGAAAGGATTTTTATTCAAAAAATAAGGTTTTTATAAAACCTTACCTATAAAGAATACCATAAATAAAAAAATTTGTAAAACTTTGTGTGGAAAAAACCAAAAAAATCTTTAAAATATGATACAATATTATTATGATTAAACTTATTACAACAAATTCCTATTTTAACCTATTTAATTTGCTCAAAGAAGAACTTAAAGGTAAGGTTAACAATCTATCGGATAAAAACTTAATATTCTGCGAAGAAAAGGTGTCGCTAATGGCAGAGCGTTCAATCGTGTCAGAGTTTGGTGGAACGCTTAACACCAAAGTTTATTCTTTCGGCAACTACCTAAGAAGTAGAAAAACTCTAGAGAGAGTTTTGACGAAAGAAGGCTCGTCAATGGCAGTAAAGAGAATACTTGCCACCGTTAAACTAGATACTTTCAAAGCAAGCAAAACGGGGTTAGCGCCTGCTCTTTTCGACTTGATTATTCAACTTAAAAGCGCAAAGGTTACCGTTGAAGATCTAGAAACGGCAAGCCAACAATGCGTAGGAACGCTAAAAAGCAAACTTAAAGATATGACTGCCGTGTATAAAGGTTACGAAGAATTTATTGAAAACGGTGGGTTAGACGACCAAAGTTCAATGCTTTCTTATCTTCCCGAAGTTATAGAGCAAGATCAAGATATCCCTAATACCGACGTGTATATCGTTGGCTTTAACGGTTGGACAAACCAACTTAGAGCAGGCATTTTAGCGCTTTTAAAAAGGGCTCGTTCGGTTACGGCTATTTTGGTTTCGGGCAAAAACGAAATGGTGTTCGTTGGGGAAACCGAACGTGCGTTTATAAAACTTTGTCAAGACGCAAACAAACGGGTGGAAAAGAAAATCGTTAATTCAGATTACACCCAAGAAGGTGAACTCATACTAGACACTCTCTTTAATCCCCGTGGTTTGAAAAATCAAAAGATGGATACGAATAAGGTCCATCTAATTTCGGCTGACAATAAATTCGACGAGTGCGATAGAGTAGCGAGAGAGATTAGGGGTTTGGTTAGCGAAGGCAAGTGCAGATACAAAGAGATAACCGTTGCCGTTGCAAACCTTTCGGAATATAGAGAAGAATTAGAGCGTGCGTTTAAGCGTTTGGAAATCCCTTATTTTATAGACGAAAAGAAAAAAGTTCTAACCCATCCGTTGGTGCGCTTGCTCTTTTCTTACGTAGACGCATTTAGAAAAAATCTTGAACGAACAACCCTTACGGCGTTTTTCAAAAACCCTTTGTTTTGTGAAGATAAAGATCTATCTGATGCGTTTGAGAACTACTTGTTAAAATATAATATAAACTATTCTCAAATTAAAAAACCGTTTGTTTTTGAAATAAAAGGGGAATATACTCTTGAACAAATAAACGAATTCAGGCAAAAGATCGTTAGTTGTTTTGAGAGTTTTGATCTAGAAAAATTACTTAAAGATTTAGGTGTAGAAGAAAAAATTACAAGCCTTTCCGAAATGCTTGAAAAGGTTAACGAGCGAGAAGAAAAGGCTATTAACGACCAAGTTTATAAGAAAATCAACGAACTTATCGGGGAAATGAAATCTATTCTTTTTGGGATAGGTCTTTCTCTAAACGAATATAAGCAGTTGTTAAAGGCAGGGGTATCGGCGATGGAACTTTCAATAATACCCCAGTATAACGACGCCGTTTTCGTTGGTGGGTTTAAGGAAACGGCGCTTGCAAAAGCCGACTATTTGTTTGCGATCGGCATGACTTCGGAAGTGCCGTCCGTTAGAGAAGATATCGCATTGCTTTCCGACGGGGATATAGGTGCGCTTGAAGAAATCAAGGTTATGGTAGAGCCTAAAATCAAGGTGGTAAACCACCGTACTCGTGAAAATTTAGGGCTTGCGCTTTCGGCGTTTAAGGAAAAACTTTTCGTTTCATACCCCGTTGTTGGTGTGGACGGTGCGAAAACGGTTAAGAGCGAAGCGTTTACGCTTATGGAAAAACTGTTTAATACTAAGCCACTTAAAGAGCGTTGGGGTTACGATACTTATAAAGACGGGCTTAATTCGTTCGCTAAAGATTGTGGGGCTTTTGCCGACGGTAGAATAAAAGATTTTTCTTTGGCTACTGCTTTTTATAGCGCAACGAACGACCAAGATTTGAATAAACTTTTAGAGCGTTCGCATAAACAAGTGAAAACTTGCTTGTCGTCGGGCGCAAGGGTTATGGAACGAAACGAAGTTTCGCCCACCAAGATAGAAGATTACTATAAATGCCCGTACAGAGCGTTTTTGGCTAACGGGCTACGATTAAAGCGTCGTGAAGAAGGGGTTGTAGACGGGTTCTCTATCGGTAATTTAATGCACGAAATCTTTTGTGAATACGCAATGCGTATGTCGGAAGTAAAAGATAGAGAAACTTCTGACAAGTTGGTTTTAGAAATAAAAGACCAAGTGGTGTTAAAACCCGATTACTCTCGCTTTATTGAAGATGCAAGTTCAAGGGCGTTGCTTGAAAACGCAGTTAAAGAGTGCGCTAAATTTTGCTATAAAAACTACCTTGCTATTTGCCGTTCTGAGTTCAAAGTGAAAAAGACGGAAGCGACTATCGGCATGGGGCAAAATCCCGACTATCCTGCACTTTCTCTTTGTGGTGGAAAGGTTAAGATGACGGGTAAGATAGACAGAATTGACGAAAGCGAAAAATATTTTAGAATAATGGACTATAAAACTGCATCTGCAAGCGCAAAAACGGAAAACTTGTTTAACGGCAAAAAGTTGCAGTTGTATCTTTATGCGTCGGCAATTACAGAAGTAACGCAAGGTAAAAAAGAACTTGCAGGCGTTTACTATATGCCCGTAAACGACGATTATAGAGAAGAAAACGCTAAAGATCCGTCGTTGGCGATCGGTGCAACCTTGGATGAAAGAGAAAGCGTAGAACAACAAGATAAAGAGATTTTTGAAACAAATTCAAGCGAATTTTTGCCCGTTGGTATAGAAAAAACGGGGGAAATGAAAATAGACGGACTAACTAGCAAACAAGAACTTTCAGCACGGGTTAAGTATGCAAAGGCAATGGCAGAGCAAGCCGTAGAACAAATGACTTCAGGTGTTATCGTGCCTTCGCCTTGCGACGAAAGGGTGTGTACTTATTGCGAATTTTTAGCGTTTTGCGAAAGAGAATTACCACCTAGAAGTTTAAAAAAGATAGACGATCAAGTATTCGTTGACGCAATGAAAGGGGGTGACGAATAATGCCGGAACTAAAGAAAGAGCAAGAGCAAGCAATTAAGCACGAAAAGGGTAATTTGTTGGTTTCGGCGTCTGCAGGTAGTGGCAAAACTTTCGTTATGATAGAAAGATTAATAAGGCTAATATCAGAAGGCAAAGCCAAAGTAAACCAAATTTTAGCCACCACCTTTACAGAACTTGCCGCAAGCGAAATGAAAGAAAAACTCAAAAATGCGCTTGCCGACAAGATAAGCCAAAGTGGGGACGAAAGATTAACGGAAGAACTTGCCGAAGTTTCCACGGCAGACATAAGCACGATACACTCTTTTTGTGGGCGTTTGGCTCGCACCTATTTTTATAAGATAGGTATTCAGCCCGATTGCAAGGTGCTTTCAGAAGGGGAAGCGCAACAGTTAAAAAACGAAAGCATCAACAAGGTGTTTAGAGAACTTTATCAAGAAAACCAAGAGTGGTTTCTGCGTATAGTAGACCGACACTCTGAAGGTAGAAATAACGAAAAATTAAAGTTTTTAATAATTAACTTGTACGAAACCTGCCAAAACTGCGTGGATTCTAAAAAATATCTCAAGATGGCAGAAGAAGTTTATTCCGAACAAGGTTTTACCCGTTTGGTTGATAAGTTTAAAAGGGAAATAGACGACAAGTTTGCCGAATACGCAAGCGTTTGCGATCAAGCGATAATCGTGTTCCAAGAGGGTGGCGTAAGCAAGCACACGGCTTTTGCCGAACAACTTAAAGCCACTTTAGAAGACGCTTTAACTTGCAAAGACTTGTATGAACTTAAACGGTTTAACGACTTTAAACTAGACGTGTCGACCGTTAAATGCGTGGGTGAACAAATAGTTTATAAAGAAAAACTTGTTGGTGTAAGAGATGATTTTAAACGAATAATCTCAAACGTGAACGGTGGCTTTTTGGATAAGGCAGGGGATTTTAGTAGTTTGCAAAGCCAAAGAGAGCATATTTTGGGACTATTTGAGATAATTAATAGATACGAGAAAACCTATGCCGAATTAAAGAGAGAAGAAAACGGTATGGACTTTAACGACATGGAACGTTTTGCCTTAAAGGTCTTAGACGATCCGGAAATTCTTGAAGCCGTTCGCAATAAGTATAAGTATATTTTTATTGACGAATATCAAGACGTAAACGAAGTTCAAGAAGAAATTTTAACACGAATTTCAAGCGACAACTTGTTTATGGTTGGCGACGTAAAGCAAAGCATTTACGGGTTTAGGGGTAGTCGTCCTGAAATTTTTGAAAAGAAGTACGCACTTATGGAAAAGCAAAGTGGACAAACCGTTTTGCTTAACCACAACTTCCGTTCGGCAGACGGGATTTTGCAGTCGGTAAACAAAATTTTCGAATATTCTATGACCGAAGATTTATACGGCACTTCTTATGAAAAAACTTCTAGGTTAGTAGCAGGTGGGGTATACCCGATAGAAGAAAACGGCAGGGTACAAATGCATCTTTTAAACCCACCGAAAAGAGAAAAAAGCCTGTCTGAAGAACCAAGACTTTACGACCTGTTAAAAGAGATAAACAGACCGGAAAAGAAAGAGAAAAATCCGGTTGCTATGCTAGTTGCAAAGATTATAGAAGAAGAACTTGGCAAAGAATTTTACGACGCAAAGGCTAAGCAAAAGCGTACGGTAAAGTATTCGGACATAGTAGTTTTAACTAGAAATAGAGAAAACGCCTACGTCCGTAGCATAGTAAAAGGGCTATTAGGGTACGGTATCCCCGTAGTTTCAGCCGTTAAAGAAAACGTGTGCGACTTCCCTGAAATACGCACGGTAATAAATGCGCTAAAACTTATAGACTGCTTTGCGCAAGATATACCTTTGGCATCTACTCTTAAAAGCCCGATAGGTGGCTTTACCGAAGAAGACCTTGCCGAAATAACGATAAGATTTTCCGACGACAATAAAACGGGTGGTTTTTATCAAGCGTATAAACATTACCTAGAAGTTGGCGACGGGGATCTCTTGGCAAAACTTAAAGAGTTTGACGAATATATTAAAACGCTTAGAGCAATATCCGATTTCGTGGGTGCGCACGGAGTATTGAAAAGACTTGTTGCCGACAAAAACTTAGAGCAAAACTTGTACGCTGAAAGTTTAGGCAAGCAAAAGGTTAGCCGTTTGCGCAGGTTGGTTTCGGCTAGTGCTAAAAATCAAGGCGAATTATCGGTTAAGGAATTTTTGAACTTAATAGAAAGTTGTCCGTCTGAATTCGGGCTTACCGAAGCCGTTAAAGAAGACGCAGTTAAGGTAATGACCATACACGCATCTAAAGGGCTAGAATTCCCCGTGGTTATAGTGTGTGGGTTAGAACTTAGCGCAAACGCAAAAGACGACAACGCTGAGATTATGAAAGATAACGACTTGGGTTTTGCGATTAAGCATTACGACGATAAAACTCGTAGAGCAAAGGAAACGCCTATTCGTGCAATGCTTAGGGAAAAGAATTATTTGAATAGGTTAAAAGAAGAATTGCGCCTTTTTTACGTTGCAGTAACCCGTGCGTCGTATTCCTTACACCTTACTATTAAATCAAGTAAAGACACTCGCAAAACGGTGTTTACGGGGGCTAAAAAGTTTTTAGATTATATCCCGAAAGACTTTAATCTTGACACTTACACGATAGACCAAATCGATAGAGAACAAGTCGCAAAACAAAAGATACAAGTGCTTTTCGGCACGCCTAATCAAGAGATAGTGGATAAGATAAAAGGCAGTTTAAGTTATAGTTATCCACGCCTTGAAGATACTCGTTTACCTTTAAAAAATAGCGTTACGGGTGCAATGTTACCCGCCGACGAAGATGCGCCTTACACTTACGTTTTGTTTGATGAGAACGAGGGGACGACGAATACTGAACGTGGTAACGTCGCTCATAAAATAATGGAACATCTGGATTTTTCTAGACGGGATGAGGTTACCAAACAAGTGAACGAAATGGTGGATAAAGGCGTTGTATCGTTAGAAGATATTAAAAGCGTTAATCTTGAAAGGATTAAAAACGCAGTATCTAACAAAGAGTTCGACGGTTTAGAAAACGCCGAACTTTACCCCGAACAAGGCTTTATCGTGGGGATAGAAGGCAAAGAGATTTTCGACACGCAAAGTACGGAACAAGCACTTTTGCAAGGGGTAATAGACTTGCTTGCGATAGACGGCGACAAGGCGTATATAATCGACTATAAGTATTCGTCGTTAACCAAAGAAAGCCTAGAACGAAAATATCAAAAGCAACTTAAACTTTACGCTTACGCAGTAGAAAAAACTCTTGGCAAAAAGGTGGTTAAAAAACTGCTAGTAAACTTGTTTACGGGGGAACTTGTAGAAATCGACTAAAACTCTTAAAAAGTTACAAAACGCCCTAGTTTTTACGCTTGGTATTAAGGTATAGTATCCGTATGTTAAAATTTTTCTTAGAACTATTCGGCAGTATACCTAACTACGTCGGCGTTGCGATTTTAATTTATTTAGTCCATTTGATTTTTGCGTTCGTGCCTGCGCTGATTTTGGCGATATGCAAGGTGGAATACGGTCTAAAAAAACGCCTTTGGTTTTTTCTGTATTCTGTTTCTTTGAACTTGCTTTTCGTCGGTGCAATAATCGTGTTAAATCAAAGCGCAGGGGTTTGCGTGATGGTGTTTGCAATAACCTTGCTAATCGATATTCCGATATTAATTATTCGCAAACGGCAACCCAAACCCGTTCAAACGCCTAAAGAATTGATTAGGCTTATCGACAAGGAAATTTACATGGAAGAAAAGACGGTGGATAGACTTCATACTATTCCCGTTAAAGAAGAAGTGTCGAAAGATTTAGGGCTAAATTTTACGCACGTAAAAAGCGTTATATCTAAACTAGAATACTATCCACTTACCCCGTCTGATAAAAAGCAAGTGCGTGAACTTGAAAGCGCCGTGTATACTGCTGAAAATTTAGGGTTTACCACGGAAATAAAGGAAAAAATCAACGACGGGTTGGGTGGATTACTTAAAATTATGTCAAAATACGGCGTGTAATGCTAAAAAAATCAATTTAGCTACGCCGTTTTTTGTTTTTCTATTGACACAAACCTTTTAATCTTGTATAATAAAAAAGATTAAGAAATAACTGTATAGTTATTTAAGGAGTATTTTGATGAGAAAAAGATTCCTTGCAGTATTGTTATCTGCATTGCTAGTAATATGCGCTCTTTCCTTTTTTGGTTGCAAAAAAGAAGAAAAGACTTACGCTGTAAACTATCAACTTACTAATACCGTTGACGGAACGGAAGTTTCTGTTTTAGTTGACGGCAAGAGTAGCATCAACACCAAAAGATTTAAAGCGAGCACGAATTTGATTTCGGCAATAAAAAACTTTGATAGCGTGCAAGTCGTTACCGACGGTTACGAATTTATCGGTTGGGGATATGTTAAAGACGGCACGGTAATTGCTTTTAACGAACTTACCAAAGTGAAAAACGCCGTTAATAAAGACGGTAAGGTAACTATCGTTCCTATATGTAACCTTATCCCCGTTTATATTATAAAATATCAACTTGATTATAAATACGAACAGTTTTCTAAATA
Organism: Christensenellaceae bacterium; assembly: GCA_045654165.1. Lineage (GTDB taxonomy): Bacteria > Bacillota > Clostridia > Christensenellales > Borkfalkiaceae > UBA1259. The sequence goes on along the minus strand of JAZOMV010000012.1, from coordinate 31,964 downwards.
TGGCAAGGGGTACAAAAATTCCTACACGGCTGTAAACGGACAAACCACTCTTGCAGACATAGAACTTACAAGAGATGATAAATTGCAAGATGCAATTCCGTCAACTGCCCCCGTCGCTGTTGATAAAAACGGCAACGCTGTTGGAAAACTAGAAGCTGATTTCTATTTCGTGGGTTGGCGTTATTTATTAGACGGCGAGTTGTACGAAGTTACAAGCGAAACTAAAGTTAGCGAAACCATTGCAGTAAACGGCACGATAACTCTCGTCGCTTATTGTAGAGCAACTCACGTCGGTCCGTACTAAGGGGAAACCAAATGAAAAAAAGGATATTTGCAATAATTCTTTCAATATTGCTTATAACTACTGCGTTTTCACTTTTTGGTTGCACTAGGGAAGAAGAAACTTATCAAATTAAATACCTGCTTGACTATCAATACGCACAATATTCTAAAGATGGCGTAAAATATTATAATTCCTACACTAAGGTAAACGGGAAAAAGGAACTTGCGACCAAAAGACTTAGAAAAGGCAGACCTTTGTCAATGGCTGTTAAAAACCTTACGCCGGTAGTCGTTGATAAAAACGGCGAAGTTATTAATTCTAAAGACGCTAATTATTATTTTTCAGGTTGGCGTTATCTATTAGACGGCAAGTTGTATGAAATTACTAGCAACACCAAAGTTGGTGAAGAAATTGCAGTTAACGGCATAATAACTATAGTTGCTTATTGTAAAGCGACTTACGTTGGTCCGTATTAATAAATTACTTAAGTATTAACACAGGGAGGAACAATAAGATGTTGTTTAAAAAGAGAAAGAAAAATGATGATAGCATAAGAAAAATCGTCGTAAAAGAACATGCGCCATCAAGAATTATTGAAGGGTATAACCGTCTTAAAGATAATATTTTATTTATGAGTGCAGACGGAAATAATAGAGTTATTCAAATAGAATCTGCTCTTTCGTGTGAAGGTAAAACTTCTATTGCGTGTAACCTTGCCGTTAGTTTAGGGCTTACGGATAAAAAATGCGTAGTAGTAGACCTTGACTTTAGAAAACCTAAGGCACACATGCTTTTCGACCTTAGTAAAGATATTGGTATAAGCGAATACGTTTTGGGTACTGCTACTAAAGAAGATATCGTAAAACCCACCAAATATAAAAACGTAAGTTTGGTTACGGGTGGCGCTAAAATTCATAACCCTGCGTTAGTTTTGACTTCTAATATATTTAAAGACCTTATCGCTAAACTCAAAGAAGAATTTGATTACGTTATTTTAGACTGTGCGCCGGTACTTCAAATTTCCGACTACATCCACATTTCTAAGGTAAGCGACGGGGTGCTTTTCGTTGCAGCTTATGCGCAAACGACTAAGGCTCAAGCAACGGATGCAATCAAAGAACTTAAGAAAAACGATATAAAAATACTCGGCTCGGTGTTCTCAAAGTACGACAAGAGAAAGGAAAAGGGCTACGATTATAAGCATTACTATTATTATTCCTATTCTAAGTATTATTACTACGATACAGAAGAAGACGAAAATACGGAGTCTGCAGAAAACAAATAATTCGTAGGTGTAAGGTATGATAGATATTCATAGTCACATTATACCGTTTGTCGACGACGGAAGCGTTGATTTAGAAAGTTCGCTTGGTTTGATAGAAGATGCGATAAAGCAAGGCGTTGAACGTATAATTTTAACCCCGCATTATCGTTCTCGCTTTAGATTGCCGAAAGAAAAAATCAATTCGGAATTTGAAAAGTTTAGTCAAATCGTAAAAGACAAAGGCTTGAACGTAAATCTTTATCTCGGTCAAGAAATTTTTATGACGCACGGGGTTAAAGAGTTGCTAGAACAAAACGCCGTTTGCACTTTGGCAAACTCTAAATACCTTTTAGTGGAATTCGATACTGCAAACGAACGTGATATAGTAAGCGACGTTTACGAACTCGTGCTTTTAGGGTATATACCTATCGTTGCGCATCTAGAAAGATATTTTTACGCCGACTACAAAACTGCGTTTGAAATTAAGCAAGTGGGTGGGTTAATCCAAGTCAACGCAGATTCTATCGTTAGAAAGGGTAGAATACGTAGAAAGGTTAAACGATTATTTGAGCGTGCACTCGTTGATTTTGTGGCTAGTGACGTTCACGTGGGTAGGCGTAATTATATGTCAGACAGCATGAAAATCGTTCGCAAAAAATTCGGGAACGACGCCGTTCGTGCCGTATACTATGAAAATGCAAGAAAAATTTTGAAAGGTTAGACTAGTGTCTGACCTTTTTTAAGAGGAAATATGGATAAAAGAATTATTGCTATCGGTGGTGGGGAAATACGAAACAAAACCACTCTTGAAATAGATCGTTACGTTGCCGAACTTGCTAAAATACACGCAGGCGAAAACAGGGCGAACGCTCTTTTTATCGGCACGGCTTCTCACGACAGTATGCCGTATTTTAACAGTTTTAGAAAAACTTATACTTCGGTGTTCGATATTAAAGCAGAAGTTGGGTTGATGGTTTACGGGGAAATGTCGGTAGAAAAGATAGCAGATAAAATCGCAAAAGCCGATTGTATTTATATCGGTGGTGGGGATACCGTGTATATGTTAGATAGGTGGAAAGAACTAGGCGTTGACAAAATGATAGTTCAAGCCTATGAAGACGGTAAGATTATTTGTGGGCTTTCGGCAGGTGCAATATGTTGGTTTGCAGATATGTATACCGACTATGAAATTATGCGTGGTCAAAGTTCAGAATACGTGTTGAAAAAGGGTTTGGGCGTGCTTGACGGGACTATGTGCCCACATTATAACGAGCGTGAAAAGGATTTTTTAGAGGCAATGAAAAATTCTAGCGTGCCGTTTGCATACGCCGTGGAAAACGATTGTGCAATAGAGTTCGTTAACGGTAAGTTGAGCAAGGTAATATCGGCAGGTGGCAAGGCTTATACCTTAACCAACGCTAACGGCAAGATTGAAAAAGTTGAGATATTATGAATTCAGTAAACTATAATCTTTTAATGGAAAAGGTAATAGAAAGTTTTTCGGGGAAAAAGCCCACGCTATTATTGCACGCTTGTTGCGCCCCTTGTGCGTCTGCTTGTGTGGAAAGGTTAAAAGAAAATTTTGATATAACCCTTTACTTTTATAATCCGAATATGGATGGCGAAGAAGAATATTCTTTAAGACGGGGCGAACTTGAAAAACTTAAAGATAAGTTTGGGGTTAAATATATAGCAGAGCCCTACCTTTCGCAAGAATTTTACGACTGCATAAGTGGTTTAGAAAAGGAAAAAGAAGGTGGTGCTCGCTGTAAGAAGTGTTTTGAGTTACGGCTTAAAAAAACGGCAGACAAAGCAGATGCCGACGGGTACGATTATTTTGCAACCACGCTCACGGTAAGTCCACTTAAAAATTCGCAAGTTCTAAATCAAACGGGGGAGTTTGTTCAAGGGGATAAGGCTAAATATTTACCCACCGATTTTAAGAAAAAGGGTGGGTATTTACGGTCTATTGAACTTTCTAACGAACTTGGACTTTATAGACAAAACTATTGTGGTTGTGAATTTTCTAAGACAAAATAAAAAACGCAAATCAAAGAAATGCGTTTTCTAAAACAAGTTTATCAAAATCTATCGTTTCAACGAAGTCGCTTTGAGTAAAGCGTACGTTATTGTATTTGGCGTAATTAAAAAGATGCGTTTTTATCAATACGGGGGTTGCAACGTCAAGATTTTCACAAATTTCTTGAAGATATGAAAAAAATTCCGAATAATCCATCGTTTCGGTGCGTTCAAGCATATATTGCTTAATTATTTTGTCTTTTTTCATAACTTTAGCCCAAATGCGTATCATAAATTACTCCTTAGTGGTTATATTGTACCATATTAAAGGCATAAAATCAAGATAAATATTGACAAACCTTGTCGTTAAGGTTATAATAAATAAAAGAGTATTATAATGGAGATTATTATGGAAAAAATTAAAAAACAACTCGTTGAGTTACTAGTTGAAAACGCAAGATATTCAGATAAAGAACTAAGCGCAATGCTTGGCATTGATGAACGAGCCGTAAAGTCAGCCATAAAAGAACTTGAAAAAGACGGCGTTATCGTTAAATACGCCGCCATCTTAAATACAGAAGTAATGGCAGAAACCAAAGTTCAAGCCCTTATAGAAGTTAAGGTTGAACCACAAAAGTTAAAAGGGTTCGATTCTTACGCCGAACAGATTTATCACTTTGACGAAGTTCAAAGTTTATATCTTATGAGTGGGGGTTTCGACCTTGCCGTTTTCGTTGAAGGGAAGTCTATTACCGATATCGCACGCTTCGTTTCAGAAAAACTTAGCGTTATAGGTATCACCAGCGTTCAAACCCATTTTATTCTTAAAAAGTATAAGATAGAAGGGCAGATCGCTAAAGTACAAGAAGAGAGTAGAAGACAGATAATACAAGCATGAGAAATTTTATAAGCCAAAAGGCTAAAAACTTAAAACCATCGGGGATTAGAAAATTCTTTGATATTGCGTCTGAAATGGAAGACGTTATATCGTTAGGCGTTGGCGAACCCGATTTTATAACACCTTGGTCAATTCGTGACGTGGGTATACAAGCGTTAAAAAAAGGGTATACTCAATATACTTCTAATAAAGGGTTGCCTAAATTAAGAAAAAAGATTTCCGAATATTTGCAAACCGTTTTCGGGGTTGAATATTCGCCGGAAGAAACTATAATAACTATAGGTGCAAGCGAAGCTATTGATATTACCTTAAGAGCTGTCGTAGACGAAGGGGATGAAGTGCTTATTCCCGATCCTAGTTACGTTTCGTATAAACCTTGCGTAGAACTTTTAGGTGGCGTTGCCGTTTCCGTGCCGTGCGACGGTGAGAACGGGTTTAAACTTACCAAAGAAAACCTTGAAAAGGTTATAACTGAAAAAACTAAAGTGCTTATTTTTCCTTATCCAAACAACCCAACGGGTGGCATTATGGATAAAGAAGATATAGAAAAAATTATTCCTACCATATTAAAGCACGACTTGTTGATTATTTCAGATGAGATTTACGCAGAACTTACTTACGGAAAGAAACATTGCTCAATAGCGTCTTTTAAAGAATTGAAAGATAGAGTAGTTTTAATAAGTGGGTTTTCTAAAGCGTTCGCAATGACGGGGTGGCGTGTAGGCTACGTGTGTGCAAACGAACCCGTGCTTGGCGCAATGCTTAAAATTCATCAATACGTAACTATTTGTGCGCCGATTTTCTCACAATACGCTGCGCTAGGTGGCTTGGAACAAGGGGAAATCGACGGGTATCAAGACGTTGTTTTAATGCGTGAAGAATACGATAGACGAAGAAAATTTATGTTCAACTCGTTTAAGAGTCTGGGGCTTAGTTGTTTTGAACCTGAAGGTGCGTTCTACATTTTCCCTTGCGTGAAAGAAACGGGTATGACGGGTGACGAGTTTGCAACACTCTTGCTAAAAGAAAAGAAAGTTGCAGTCGTGCCCGGTAGTGCTTTCGGTGAGTTTGGTAAATATTACGTTAGATGTTCTTACGCATATTCTATGAAAAATCTTACCGAAGCAATAGAAAAAATTTCAGAATTCGTTGCTGAGCTTAAAAAAGATTAAGGGTATTACTATGGAAAAAATTATAGTCGTTGGGGCAGGTATAACCGGTTCTACGATAGCAAGGATGTTTGCAGAAGACGGGATGGACGTTATCGTTATTGATAAAAGAGAAACCGTCGGTGGGAATATTTACGATTATCGTGATAAAAACGATATTTTGGTTCAACCTTACGGTACTCATATTTTCCACACGGATAATAAGAAAGTGTTTGATTTTCTCTCTAAGTTTACCTTATGGGAAAAATATGAACATAAGGCGCTTGCTTGGGTAAGAAAAGATAAACTCGTGCCTGTTCCGTTTAATCTTAATTCGCTTGAAAAATTATACTTGCCGGAAAAAGCAGGTCGTATTAAAGAAGTATTGATAAACGAAATAGGTTTGAACAACACGTCGTCTATACTCACGCTTAAAAACCACGCAAACCACGAAATTCGTGCTTTTGCTGAATTCGTTTATAAACATATATATTATATTTACACGTTAAAGCAATGGGGCTTTAAGCCTGAACTTTTAGGCGAAAAGTTTATTAATAGAGTGCCTGTCAACGTGTCTTACGACGATAGGTATTATAAAGACGAATATCAATTTATGCCCACAAACGGCTTTACCGAAATGGTGGCTAATATCTTGCGTCATCCTAGAATTAAACTAAAATTAAAAACGGATGCTCGTGAAGAATTATTCTTTAAGGACGGGCAAATTTATTTTGGTGGAAAGCCTTTTGAGGGTAAAGTTTTCTACACGGGCGCAATAGACGAACTTTTTGGCTATAAGCACGGTGTTCTTCCGTTTAGAAGTATTCGTTCAAAAACGGAAACTTATAAAACGTCGTCGTATCAAGACGCTACGGTTGTAAACTACACGGTTTCTGCGAAGTACACTAAAATTACAGAGTTTTCTAAATTGTATAATTCGCCAAAGGAAAACACCGTGATAATTAAAGAATACGCTAAACCGTATAAAAAAGGTAAGAATTTGCCTTACTATCCTATTCCTTTGGCAAAAAACATAAAAACTTACGAAAAGTACTTAAAAGAAGCCGAAGGGTACGAGCATTTGCATTTGGTCGGCAGGCTTGCTGAATACAAGCACTTGAATATGGACAAGGCAGTGCTTAACGCTTTTGAAATTTATAAAAAAGTAATCGGTTACGATTTTGATTTTGACGTTATTAATAACGTCGTTGGGAAATAAAGTTTATGAAAAAAATGAAAGTGTGTGAACTTCTTGATACCTATTATCCCGTAGTGGATGGGGCTATCAACGTAGTAAGTCACTATTCCGAATTATTGAACGAAGTTGTAGAGTGCAAACTTGCCGCCCCAAAGGCAAAGAGAAAAAGCAAATACGTAGACAACGAATCGTTTGAAGTTATTAGATGTTTGGCTTTTCCTGCCCCCGAAGGGTATAGGTTGGCACAACCGTGGCTAGACGGTAAGTTTAGAAAGAAAATGGTTGCCAACAACTTTGATCTAATACACACGCACTCACCCTTTTCTCTTGGTAGATACGTGGTTAAACTCGGCAAAAAATATAAAATACCCGTAGTAGTAACCTTGCACACCCTTTATCATCACGATTTTTTAAGGGCGTGCCACGGCAGTAAGTTGTGTTGCAAGATTGCACTTAAATATATGTTGCACGTTTTCAATAAAGCAGATAGCGTGTGGACGGTTAGTGAAAAAGCCAAAGAATACTTGCACATGTACGGGTATAAGGGCGAAGTTAAAGTTATGCGCAACGGCACGGACTTTGAATACCCTGATAACCCCCAAGAACTTATCGATCGTATAAACGACTTGCACGGTTTAGCAAACGAAAAGAGAGTGTTTGTTTTCGTTGGTAGAATGGCTTGGTACAAAAACCTAAAAATGATTTTAGACGGGCTTAATATTCTTAAACAAGCCGATAAAGATTTCAAAATGATTTTCGTTGGTGGTGGTTTTGACCTTGACGAAGTGAAAGCGTACGCAAAGACCGTCGGAATAGACGATAGATGTATTTTCACCGACGAAGTAAAAGATAAAGAGTTACTTAAAGGGTATTATTTGCGTTCGGACCTAAAACTTTTCCCGTCTACTTTCGATACGGCAGGCGTGGTTAAGATAGAGGCGGCGGCGCATAAGAAAGCCTGTTTGCTTGTTGCAAATTCGTGTAGTGCCGAAGGTGTTGTGGACGGTGAAAACGGGTTTTTATGTGAAGAAACTGCTAAAAGCCTTGCCGATCGCTTGTTGAAGGTGATTGACCAAGACGAATTGTTAAAGACCGTTGGGGAAAATGCTTATAAAACTCTACATCGTACTTGGAAACAAGCAAGGGAAGAAATTATTTGCGAATACGAAAAAATCCTTGAAAATTACAAGGCGAAGTTCGTGGGCAAAGATTTAGTTAAATATCAAAAAGCAAAACTTAAAGCAGAAAAAATAATGAAAAAAAGCGTTACCAAATAGGTAACGCTTAATTTTTTAATTTTGTTATTCGGGTAATTCAGGGTAAATTTCTTTTCTTCTATCTGCACGCTTTTTAAGGGTTGCGAAGATGAACCCGATTACTATGTATGAATAGAACGCTAAAAATCTCCAAATAGTCATTGCAGGGAACGCCATACCTGCGGCAAGCGAACTTGAGAACAACAAGTAGAAAGAAAGGTCTGCCGCACCCGAGTTGCCGGGTGTTGGAATAAACGAGATAGAGAAGTTAAGCAAGGTAACCAACTGTGCAACTTGCGCCCACTCTAAAAGTGGGTGGGTGTATCCTGCGAAAAGCGTTCCGTAACCGAAAGTCTTAAGCGAGAAATAAGCAATTGATACAGATGCGATTTGTTCCATAAAACTTAGCAAAAAACAAATTAAACCAGCCAATGGGCGAGAGAAAATTCGTTTTAGGCATTGAGAATTATGTATGATATTCTTTACCGTCTTGTATTCCGTTTCTTTAGGGTGTTTAATAATTCTTAATTTAGAGCCGATAAAAACTACTAAATGTACGACCTTAGCACCGATAGTAGGCATGAGTGAGAATATTATAATCATTAAAGGAACGAGCGCACAAAGGCAAAGACCTATGATTGCAAGCACCTTAAACGTCGGTGGGAAAGAATAATATATAGACGACGGCACGTTGAGAGTATTATTTTTGAATAAAAGCAATGATACAACACCGAATATTACGAAAGAAAATTGATTTAACGAGTAGGTTGCAATCGGTAGAGAAGATGCCACCCCACCGTGAACGCCGTGCTTTGAAAGGTGGTAGATTTCAAACGGTTGGCCACCTACTGCTAACGGTGTTACGCAGTTGTAATAATGCCCTATAATGCCCGTTTCAAAACAAGTTATAAAGTGAAATCTACCCGTAAGCGACTTACACAAAACCGACAATTTGAGCGCTTTGAAAAGATAGCATAAGAAAAGAGAGAATATCGCAAGAGCAAGGAATACCCCACCGACTTTAAGAATATATTTCACTTCACGCCAAGTCGGGAAATCTTGTTCGTTAGCGAAAAAGTCTTTGTAGAAAGTAAACGCAAGAACGGCTACGACGAAAACGATAAACGCAATACTTATGAGTGTCTTAAAAAGTTTTTGACGCTTATTGATGTTTGTCTGTTCGTCGTTTTTAATACCCAAAACGTGTGGGACTATGACTTCTTTAGCAACGTTTTTAGCGTTTACGTTTTCAAAAGATTCCACGAAGTCTGCCTTTTGAATTTCTTTAGACTTTGTGGTTTCCGTTTGAATTTCTTCAACGTTAACGTTGGGCTTGAAAAGTTTTTGTTTTGTGCCGTCTTCAACGGGCTTTTTAATTTTTCTCATACTATATCATTATATTATTAAAATATATAAATGTCAACGGAAAAAGTCGTTTTTGTCTAAATGACTTGACAAAAGGGCTAACCTAAGGTAAACTAAAATAAAAAACTAAAGGTTGCAGTATGGTAGAAAAACTTAAACCCAAAGCGCTGTTTTCTTTCGTAGAAGCAGGCATGGGGCATATAATTCCCGAAACAGCGATTGCTGATGTATTTGAAAGAAAATACGGCGATAAAGTAGAAGTCGTTCGTTCTTACGTTTTTAAAGAAAGCAAAAGTAAAGCCGTTAATAAGATGGGTGCAATGCAAGACGGGCACCCTAAAAAACTTGGCAATAGCAAGGTTTATAGAGTGCTTGAAAGTATTTCTTACGAGTTTCCGTCAAGGTTTATGCTTTTTTGGTTGGACAGAGCGTTTGGTAAAGGTAGAAAAGAATTCTTTTACGATTTAGAAGAAATTAACGCCGATTTGGTATTTTCCACTTATTATTTGCCAACTCACCTTGCTTATCAAGCGAATAGAAAGGGGATAACGGATAGCATACTTGTTTCTTATTCTCCAGACACCTACATTTATCCTGCTTGGGATAGGCATTGCGACGTGCTTTTTGTTACCAATGAACCTGCTAAAAAACAAGCGATTAAGCGTGGGTATAAAGAAGAAGTCGTTAAAGTAGTGCCTTTCGTTTATAGAAAGGAAATTATAGAAAACTATATTGACAGGCAAACTGCCCGTGAAAAATTAGGGCTTAAAAAAGACGGGTACGTGCTTTTATATACTGCCGGTGCTTACGGGACTAAGGGTACGGAAAAACTTATTAGTGCTTTGGTTAAAGCCGATATAGAAATGGAATTCGTTATCGTGTGTGGCAAAAATCAAGAGATGTATAAATCAATGTCGGATATTGCTCAAAAAGCCACGGGAAAAACGAAGATTATTCCGTTAGGATTCGTGGATAACCTTAACGAATATATGATGGCATCAAATTGTGTAATAGGAAAGTCCGGGTCTAATACTAATATGGAATGTAAATATTGTGAGACGCCTTTAATTATTTTTAGTGAATCAAGTAGGCTAGAAAGTGAAGCCGCAAAATACGCAGTAAAAGAAAAGTTTGCTATTAGAGAACACAATGCAAAAAAGGTTGTGGAATTAGTTAAGAAAGATAGTGAGCAAAACGGGTATTTAAACGGTTTGCTTGCAGATTTTTCCGTTCGCCCAGAAAACGGTGCAGAAAAGGTTGCAGACGAGTTGTTTGCACTACTTAAAAAAAGATATCCGGAGTTATAATATGTTAGATTTTTCGTATAATACCCCCACTACCGTATATTTCGGTAAAGACAAAGAAAAAGAAGTAGGCAAAATTATTAAAGGCTACGGCTACAAAAAGATTATGATGCAGTATGGTAAAGGAAGTATTAAAAAGAGTGGACTTTACGATATCGTTATTAACGCCCTTTCAAACGAGGGAATAGAAGTGGTTGAAATGGGTGGCGTTGAACCCAACCCCAAACTTTCTTTCATTAGAGATGCTATAAAGGTAGCCAAAAAAGAAAAGGTAGAAATGATCCTTGCCGTTGGTGGTGGTAGCGCGCTAGATTCTTCTAAATATACTGCGCTCGGCGCAAAAACTGATATTGACGTGTGGGATTTTGCTATGGGAAAAGAAAAACCCGTAGATGCACTTCCCGTAGGTTGTATATTGACTATCGCTGCGGCAGGTAGCGAAATGAGTAATTCAGCCGTTGTTACAAACCAAGAACTTAATATTAAAAAAGGTTGCACTACCGAACTAAACAGATGTAAGTTTGCAATAATGAACCCCGAACTTTCCTATACACTAGGCGAATACCAAACTGCGTGTGGGGTTGTGGATATTATGGCGCATACTATGGAAAGATATTTTACCGTATGCGAAGATACGCCCCTTACCGACGGAATAGCAGAAAGTCTTTTGCGTTCGGTTATAAACGCAGGCAAAACGCTTATGCAAAACCCCAAAGATTATCAAGCAAGAGCAGATATAATGTGGGCTTCAAGCCTTTCACATAACGGGCTTACGGGTTGTGGTAGAGAAAATTATCTTGCCGTGCATCAGTTAGAGCACGCTTTGAGTGGGGAATACGATTTCGTTGCGCACGGCGCAGGACTTGCAATACTATTTCCTGCTTGGGCAAAGTTTATTTATAAATATAACGAAAAAAGGTTTGCGCAGTTTGCAAGAAACGTTTGGGGTGTGGTTGAAGAAAACGACCAAACTGCTTGCGTTAAGGGGATAGACGAAATGTCAAAATATTTTGCAAGCCTTAATATGCCAACTAAAATTAGCGATTACGATATACCTAAAGAAAGTTTAGGCTTGCTTGCAGATAGATGTACTTACGGAAAGACTAGAACGGTTAAGAGTTATATTCCACTTGGCTACGAAGAAATCAAAGAGATATTTGAATTGTGTTATTAACAAAAAACGCTCGAAAGAGCGTTTTTTGTTGTTTAAATTATTTTACCGTTGCTTTCGTGCGCTTGTTATTACGGGCAAAAAACGCTTTGCTTTTAGTTCTTAAAAAGTTAAACGATACGAGATTAAAACAAGGGTATAGCAATGCGTTAAAGACGAGCATTGCCCCCGTGCAAATTAAAAGCGTAACAAGAGTGCCAAGGCTAGAAAGTAAAAGTTTTTCTAGCATAAAGCCTAAAAGCGTGGTTGGTATGATTAACGCTATTGCCCAAAACAAAAATTTTAAGTATTCGGGCTTTATTTGGCAACGCTTACTAAGTAAGCGTGAATTTAGCACGGTCGTAAGTCCGTATACCAAAGAAAAGCCTACGAGTAAAGCGTAAACACCCATTACTGATGGTAAAAACCAAATGCAAGCAAGCATTAAAACCGAACTGAAAACAAAATAAAGCAAGGTTTTATTTTCTAAACCCATAGAATTAAGCATGCTAGTAGTTATAGAAGATAAACTCATAAACAGCATTAAAAATGCAGATGCCGAAAGATACTTTCCACACTCTTGCCCGTTAAATATCAAAATACCTAATTCGCTACCACAAACGGTGAAAACGGGCACGAACAACGCAGTTAAAAAGGTTGCGAATTTTACGGCTTTTTCCACGTCACGCTTTAAGTAGTAGTGGCGTTTTTTATAATAGTTTTCGGATATTTCCGGCACTAAAACCAAAGTGAAAGAACCTATCAAGGTGGTGGGGATAAATAATAATGGAATAGCCTGCCCCATAATTGCGCCAAACGAACTCATTGCTTGCGTTTCGGTTAGCCCTGAAGCGATTAGTCTAGCAGGTAAAATGATAGAAACTAACGAAACGGCTAAAGAACTTGCAGAGCGCATTGCCGTAATCGGCACGGCAGAACGCAATAACGGTTTGAATTCGGTTTTCGGGTTGGCGAATTTGTTTTTTCTTAAAAAGAAAACGGCTATCGCTAGCGAGAAAGAAAAAATATACGATACCAAAACGGCGATACTAGCACTCATTGCCCCTGCGTATATACTAGAAGAAGTTGTTACTAGGGCAATGCCGACCAAGATCATACACGCTTCTTCAAGTAGTTCTATGATGCTATACGGTAAAAAGTCTTTGCTTCCCCAAAACACCCCACGCAAAACGGCGTAAATAGAAGTAAAGATAAGACCGGGTAATAGCGTTCTAAAAATGGGAATACATCTTTTATCGGCGAACAAAAACCCAAGATTAGAAGAAAACAAGAACAATACTGCCGTTACGGGGATAATGACTGAAAGGGTGAAAGTTATGCCTGCAGTAATTACTTTTTTAGCTCTGTCCGGCTGGTTTTCTGCATTGTATTTAGTCATTAACCTAGAAACGGTTACGGGTGTGCCTGCCGTGGTAAGAGTGAGCACCGTGCCGAAAACCGAAAGGGCAACTTGATAAAGCCCTATCCCTTCTGCACCGATAGTGTGCGATAAAAATATTCTGTATAAAAAGCCAAGTGCTTTTTCACTTATAGAAAACACCGTTACGATTGCCACCGTTTTGAAAAAGTTACGCAAAATTACACCTACTAATTAAAATATATATATGTATTCTATTCGTAAGGTTAATTAAATATCATATACTATGAGTAAATTTTTTTATCGGGTGCAACCGTTAGACACCGTGTCGTCACTATCAAAACGCTTTAATATTCCACCTATTAAAATTATAAAAGACAATAATTTATCAACGGAAATTTCGGGTGGCGATTTGCTTGTTATCGATAAGGTGGATTGTCGAACTTACACCGTTCAACCTTTCGACACACCTTTGTCTTTGTCTGAAAAGTTTTCCGTTTCGGCAGATGAGATTTTAACAGAGAACGGGGTGGATTATATTTTTTACGGGTTAATAATAAAAATCTAAATAAACGGAAAAAACAATTTTTAAGCGATTTTGGGCAATGTTAAAAGAAAGTTGCTTGTGCTAATATATACTTGAAAAAATTTTAGGATGAAAGGCTATGAAAAAAATTAAAGTCGTTTTGCTTGGTGCAGGGAATCGTGGTTGCGTATACGCCGATTATGCGTTGGCTCGCCCAGAAGAAATGGAAGTCGTTTCCGTTGTTGAAGTCGATTTAGTAAACCGAGAAAACGCAAAGAAAAGATACGGCTTATCCGACGATAAGGTTTTTAACAGTTTAGATGATTTTTTGGCTTTGGGAATAAAAGCCGATTTGGTTATTAACGCAACAATGGATCAAATGCATTACCAAACGGCAATAAAGGTTATAGAAGCAGGTTACGACATGCTTTTAGAAAAGCCTATCACCAACGACCTAGAAAAACTTTTAGAGATAGAACGCAAGGCGACCGAAAAAGGCGTAAACGTTTTCGTTTGTCACGTTTTAAGATATACGCCTTTTTATAAGACGATTAAAACTTTAATCAATCAAAACAAAATAGGCAAGATAATCACGATAGAAATGAACGAACACGTTTGGATCGCACATTTTGTAGATTCGTTCGTGCGTGGTAAATGGTCTAAAGAAAGTCAATGTGGTTCGGGCTTTTTGCTTTCTAAATCTTGCCACGATACCGATCTTATGTGTTGGCTAAACAATTCGTCCGTACCCGTAAAGGTAACTAGCGTGGGTAGGCGTGCGTTGTTCGTAAAAGAAAACGCACCCGACGGCGCAACCGAATATTGTTATAACTGCCCGAATAATCAAGAGTGTTTGTATTCAGCGCAAAAAATTCATTTAGAGCTAGACTTAATGCCCTTTCAAACTTGGATGCATTTAGGTAAGCCGTATCAAACGATCACCTACCAAGAAAAAGAAGAAGACTTAAAGAGTTCAGAGTACGGCAAGTGCGTTTACACTAACGGTGGGGATATCGTCGATAGACAATCGCTTTCAGTTGAGTTTGAAAACGGGTCGTTGGTTTCGTTCACAATGGTTGGTGGAACTAGTAAAGCCGGTAGATATATTCATATCGTAGGCACGCACGGTGAGATAGAAGGGCATTTAGAAGAAGGCAAGTTTATTCTTCGTGAATTCGATAGGTCGGGCAAAAACTTCGGCTATAACGAAAAGATGATTGACGTAAACGAACAAATCGTTGCAAGCCACGACTATTCGGGGCACGCCGGTGGGGACTTTGCGATAATGAACGAATTAGTTGCTTATCTTAACGGGGATAAGAGTTCGGTGTCTATAACGTCTATAAGTGATTCGGTGAACGGGCACAAGGTAGTGTTCGGCGCAGAACGGTCAAGAAAACTTGGCGAAACGGTAAAGATATAAAAAAATCGCTCTCAAAAAAGAGAGCGATTTTAGTTTTTAAATTTTACGGTGTAACACGGTTGATGTCACGGGGGAACATTGTAGATTCACGAACGTTCTTAAAACCTAAAAGGTGCATGGTAAGTCTTTCAAGACCGATACCTAAACCACCGTGGGGTGGCGCACCGTATTTGTGAAGCATAAGGTAGGTTTCAAACTGTTCTGGATCCATACCACACTTAACCATCTTTTCAACTTGTTCTTTGTAGTCGTGAACACGTTGACCACCCGAAGTGATTTCCAAACCTCTGAACAATAGGTCGAAAGATAAGGTGTATTCGGGATCGGCAGGGTCGTCCATAGTGTAGAACGGGCGCTTTTTAGACGGGTAGTGGGTAATAAAGATAAAGTCGTTACCAAGTTCCTTTTTAGCGTATTTGCCAAGAAGTTCTTCTTCTGCAGGGTCAAAGTCTTTCATATCAGACGGTTTATATTTAAACTTAGTCATCAAAAGTTCCTTTGCGTCCATAAACTTCATAACGGGGATTTCGTTGATTTCCGGAATATCTGCGTGAAGAAGATCAAGTTCGTCTTTATATTCGGTTTTGAGAAGATTCATGATGTACTTGAGCGCACCCGTTTCCATATTCATAATATCTTCAAAACTATTGATGAAACCCATTTCAAGGTCCATAGAAGTATATTCGTTTAAGTGGCGAGAAGTGTCGTGGTGTTCGGCACGGAAAACGGGGGCGATTTCAAACACTCTTTCGTAAACGCCAACCATCGCTTGCTTATAAAGCTGTGGGGATTGAGCAAGATAAACTTGCTTTCCGAAGTAATCGAGTTTGAAAACGTTAGTGCCACCTTCTGCGCCTGCAAAGTTGATTTTAGGCGAACGAATTTCCGTAAATCCGTTTTGAGAAAGGAATTCTCTAAACCCTCTAGCAATACCTTCTTGCACTTTGAAAATAGCACGTTCTTTCGGGTTTCTCATAGAAACGGGGCGAAGATCTAAAACGGTTGAAAGTTGCATGTTGTCAAGTTGTTTTTTGTTGATAACGATAGGCAAACCTTCAGCAGGTAAAGAAAGTATTTTAATATCGTGTATTTGAAGTTCGTATCTGTCGTTACCCTTAGCGTCTTTACTAGAAACGACTTTACCCGTTACTTTAACGCACGCTTCTTCGCAAATTTTTTCATCCCAACGGTAGTCGGAAAATTCGGGAGCGTAAACGCATTGAACGGTATCACGAGCAGTTCTAATAATGACGAAAGAAAACCCCGTCATTTCACGGATACGGTGAACGTAGCCGGAAATAGTAACCACTTGTCCGTCGTAGTCTTTAAAGTCTTTGAAAGCAACGGTGTCCGTAATAATAGTTCCGTTAATTTTTTCCATAATATCTCCTAAACAATGTTAACTATATATAATGATACACTTTTTAAGGGTTTTTAGCAAGTATTTGAGTGGGTTTTTTTATTTTAATAAAAAAGCGATTAACGGATTTACGAAAACGGTTGCGATATCTTTTAAAATATGATAAAATTACTATAAACTAAATTTGATTGTTTTTTTTCGGAGAGTATTTATGAAGATAGCAATATCAGTTGAATCTACTAACGACTTAACTAAAGAACTTATAAACGAATACGATATTAAAGTTATTCCTTTCGGTATCGTTCTTAAAGACAGAGAACTTAAAGACGGGGATATTTCCACAGAAGAATTATTCGATTTCGTTGACAAGAACGGCGTTCTTCCTAAAACCAACGCTATTAACGAATTCGAATATGCCGAATACTTCCAAGAATTGAGAAAGGAATTTGACGCAGTAGTACATATTTGTCTTTCTAGTGGTCTTTCTTCTTCTTGTGGGAACGCTTTTCGTGCGTCGGATAGCGTAGACAACGTTTTCGTTGTGGATAGTTTAACCCTTTCTACGGGGATCGGTTTGCTTGCTATTTATGCAAGAGAACTTGCTAATCAAGGCGTTGAACCTAAAGAAATTCAAAACTTAGTTCAGGCTCGTACGGGCAAAGTTCAAGCAAGTTTCGTGGTTGAGCGTTTAGATTACCTTTACAAAGGTGGTAGATGCAACGCAATGGCACTTCTTGGCGCAAACGTGTTAAAGATTAGACCCAGAATAGTCGTTAAAGACGGTAAGATGGGTTCTGATAAAAAATATCGTGGCAGTATGGATAGGGTAATTTCTAAATATTGTCAAGACGTGCTTGAAGAGTTTAACAAACCCGATCTTGGCATGGCGTTTATTACTTACACTACTGCTACTACGGAAATGGTTTCGGCTGCAAGAGAAGCCCTTATTGAAGCAGGGTTTAAGAACATATACGAAACGCACGCAGGTTGCACTATCGCAAGCCATTGTGGGGCAAACACGCTTGGCATTTTATATTTTAACGACGTAGACTAATCACGAAAGGAGAAAATATTATGGAATTTATTGAAAAAATAGGCTCGGTTGTAGGTGGGTGGATTAAAGTTGATAACCCTATGGTTGTGGGTATCGTCGCATTAGCACTTGTTCTTATAGTCGTAGTAGGTATTATCGTAGGCGTTTGCGTAAACGCTTCTAAGAAGAAAAAAGCAAAAGCGCTTGCTCTTAAAAAGGCAGAAGAAGATCGTCTTGCAAAAGAAAAGATCCAAAAAGAACTTGAACAAAAGAAAGAACAAGAAAGAATTAAAGAACAAGAAAAGGCTAAGTTAGAAGAAACTAAGCCCGTTGTTGAAGAAAAACCCGTAGTGAAAAAAGAAACTGCTAAAAAGACTACGACGAAAAAGGCAGAACCTAAAAAAGAAGAAAAACCCGTTAAAAAGATGCTTGGTAAATGGGTAGTTGAACAAAAGAGCGATAACGAATTCGTATCTTGTTTACATGCGTCTAACGGCGAACTTATGTTGAGTAGTGAAGTTTATTCGTCAGACGAAGGTGCTCGTTCTGGTATAGAAACCATTATAAAGGGCGTTGAAACGGGTAAATTCGTTATATATCAAGATAAGAATAAAAATCATTATTATAAATTAAAATCTGCAGGCAATAGATTGCTTTGCGTTGGCGAAATTTACAAGAGTGAAGATCAATGTCTTAAGGCCGTTGAATCGGTAAAACGCATTGCTAAAGATTCGCCTATCGTTGCAGAAGTAATGCAAGGCGCTCATTACGTTGAATACACCCCCGTTAAACTTGATGAAGAAACGGTTATGAAAGGTTTAAAGGGTAAGTGGAAGATAGAAAAAACTGTAAACGATAAATTTTCGGCAAAACTTTTTGCGTCAAACGGTCAACTTATGCTTGCTACCGAAGAAGTTGCTATGAGAAAAAATGCTGAAAAGGCAATCGAATCGGTAACCAAAAACGCTACGGCAGGTAACTTTATTATAGATAAAGATAAGTTTGGTAGATTTTATTATAAACTTCGCACGGCTCAAAAATCGGTAATTTGTATCGGTGAAGCCTACGAAACGCTTGATTCTTGCACTAGCGCAATAGAATCCGTTCGTCGTTTTGCTATGAACGCCGTAATCGTAGAAGAATAAGATAAAAAGTTTAAAAAAGTCGCAAAAGTAGTTGACACGAGCGAACAAAAGTAGTATTATAATAAGGCTTAAAGCAGAAGTAACCCTTCTCGCCGACGGTACAAATCGCTCGGCTCAATACTTTTTCAAGACGGATTTCCGTATTTGTGTGTATTTTTCGGGTTGTTTTTTGCAAAGCAACCCGTTTTTTTTGGTATTCCACCCGAAAGGGTAAAAGGAAAATATTATAGAGAGGTATAAAACCATTAAAAAAGAACATCAAATTAACGCAGAAATAAGAGATAAAGAAGTGCGTTTGATCGGGGAAACCGGTGAACAACTTGGAATAGTTTCTTTAAGAGAGGCGTTAAATATTGCAGAAGACGCAGGGCTTGACCTTGTGAAAATTTCACCCAACGCAACCCCACCCGTATGTAAAGTTATGAACTACGGCAAATATTTGTTTGAACTTACGAAGAAAGCAAAAGAACAAAAGAAGAACCAAAAGGTTATCGAAATTAAAGAAGTTTGGCTTTCAATGACTATTGACGTTGGCGATCTTAACGTAAAAGCAAAGCAAGCGCAAAAGTTCTTAAGTGCGGGTAATAAAGTTAAAGTATCGATAAGAATGCGTGGCCGTCAAATGGCGCACTCAGAACTCGGTCTTGACGTTATGAAAAGATTTTACGAACTCGTTAAAGAGTACGGAACTATGGAAAAGCAACCGCTTACCGAGGGCAGAAATATTTGGATGATGCTCGTACCGGTAAAAGCGTAAACTTAAAAAACAATAAACGGAGGACATAACTATGCCTAAAATGAAAACCAAAAGTGCGGCTAAAAAACGTTTTAGAACAACCGCAACGGGCAAAATCAAAAGATCTTGTTCGGGCAAGAACCACATTTTAACCAAGAAAGACAGAAAGAGAAAGAATAATCTCTGCCAGGGTGCTTACGTAGACGCTACTCAGCAGAAGACTATCCAAACGCTCATTTACAATAAATAGTAGAAAGGAGATAGAATTATGCGTATTAAAAGAGCAGTAAACGCTGTTAAAAAGCGTAGAAAAATATTAAAACTCGCTAAAGGTTACTTTGGTGGCAGAAGCAAAAGATATAGAGTAGCTCGTGAAGCCGTTATGAAGGCAGGTATGTATGCTTATATCGGTAGAAAGGCTAAGAAAAGAGATTTCCGTTCTCTTTGGATTGCAAGAATTAACGCTGCTGCAAGACTTAACGGTCTTTCTTACAGCAAGTTCATGTTCGGTTTGAAGAAAGCCGGCATTGATCTTAACAGAAAGGTTCTTGCTGAAATCGCAGTTAGCGATGCAACTGCTTTCACGGCTCTTTGCGAAAAGGCAAAAGCAAACATATAATAGTTTTTAAAGCCTACCGAGTTGTTCCGTAGGCTTTATTTTGGTGTGATGATAACTTCTAAACAAAATTCACTCGTTAAAGAAATTCGTTCTCTTTCGGATAAAAAGTTTCGTGATCAACTTAATCTTTACGTTATAGAAGGCGTTAAAACGGTTAAGGAAACGATAGGTTTAGGCTTGCCGATAAAAGTTATTCTAGGCACGGCTAAGGCTCTTTCTATGCTTGGTGAAACGGGCGTTAGAACCGAAGAGTGCGACGAACAGGTTTACAAATCGGTCAGTAACGAAGTAACCCCACAAGGCGTTCTTGCAGTAGTTGAAAAGCCTGCGAATAAAATCGTAGCGCCAACGGGCAGTTGCCTATTTTTAGACGGGGTTGCAGACCCAAACAACGTGGGCGCTATTTTAAGAACTGCCGTGGCTTCGGGGTATAGAGAAATTTATATGACCGAAGATTGTGCAGACCCCTTTTCGCACAAATGTGTGCGCAGTAGTATGAGTGGGGTGTTCCGTAGCAAAATCATAAGGGGCAAGGCAGAAGATCTTTTGTCAGTTATCCCTTATCCTATTGTAGTTGCAGACATGGGTGGTGAAAACGTCTTTGAAAAAAAGATAAACGGGAATTTTTGTTTGGTTATCGGTAACGAAGGTCGTGGTGTGAGCAGTCTATTAAAAGACAAGGCTAATATCACGGTAAGTATTCCGATGGAAAACGGTATGGAAAGTCTAAACGCAGCCGTTTCTGCAGGGATATTAATGTATAATTTAAAATAAAGGAGAGAGAATATGTCAGGACATAGCCATGCTGCGAATATTGCGGCAAAGAAAGCAAAAACGGACGCTGCTAAGGGTAAAATTTTTACCAAAATCGGTAGAGAAATCGCAGTTGCAGCAAAAAACAATCCCGATCCTTCTACTAACAGTAAACTTGCAGACGCTATTGCAAAAGCAAAAGCGGCAAACATGCCTAACGATAACATTAAAAAATGTATTGCAAAGGCATCAGGCGAACTTTCTGCAGGCACTTATGAAGAACTTACTTACGAAGGTTACGGTCAAGCAGGTAGTGCAATCATAATAGAAGCGCTTACCGATAACAAAAACCGTACGGTAGATTACGTAAGAACGGTTATGAGAAAGCACGGTGGTTCACTCGGCAACTCTGGTTGCGTTGCGTTCACTTTCAGTAGAACGGGCGTTATCGTTGTTGAAAGAACTGCAGGTCTTGAAGAAGATACCGTTATGGAATACGCTCTTGAAGCAGGGGCAGACGACGTTATTAGTGAAGACGATTCTTTCGTTGTTCACACGACGGTTGCAAACTTCTCTGCAGTAAGAAAATATCTTGAAGAAAAGGGCTTAACTTTCTTTGGGGCTCAAATAGAAATGATCCCTCAAAACAAGGTTACGCTTTCGGGCGACGATCTAGTTAAGTTCAAAAAACTCGTTGATGCGCTTGACGATTTAGACGACGTTCAAAACGTTTACCACAACGTAGATCTTCCAGAAGAAGACGAAGAATAATAAAAGATGAATAAATTTACCTTATTTGCTAATACTTAAAGTTGTCGGGAGTAAGGTAAATTTTTTTTAATTTATTTCAAGATTACTACCCGTTAATATATAAAGTTTGGGTGGTAATCTTTTATTGCTTGAACTTTCAAAAAGGGCAAAATTATTATTTTGTCCTTTTTAGTTTCATAAAAAATTTAAGATTTATTAAATATAAATTAAAAAATTTGAATAAATTTAAGTTATAATTAAGAAAAGTGTGGTAAAATATACTTAATCTCAATAAAGTGAGGATTATATGAAAAAACTAATTATAAAATTGATCGCTTTAATAATGACGATATCTTTACTGACGGGGCTTTCGGGTTGCGCTTTCTTTTTCGTGGATAGGGGGGATATTGCTAACTTGCCCGATTCGGTTGCACAAATGCACAGCGTTTCTATTCCGACCAAAACGGGAAACAGGGTAAAACTTGATAAGGTAGATCTAGTTGCTGAAGTTAATCGTTCGGTAGTCGCTATTATGATGGAAAACGGTGAAAGTACAAGTTACGGTTCGGGCGTTATAGTTGCTATGGATAAAGAAGGCTCTGAAAGTTCAAGCGTGTTTTATATTTTAACTTGTCATCACGTTATTTCAAGCCTTGGCAAAATAACGGTGTTCGTTCCCGATAAAGAAGGGGATAACGCCGGCGAGAGCGATTACAATCAAAAGTTTGTGTTTACGGGATATATAGGCGCAAAACAAGGCAACGTTTCTCTAATCGGTGGTGATGCCAAGTCTGACGTTGCCGTGCTTAAACTTGATATTAGTGGAACTTCCGTTTCGCCAAGCGATATAGTAGAAGTGTATATGCCTATAGACGAATATAAACCTAAAGTTGCAGAAGACGTCGTGGCAATCGGTAATCCCGCGGGCTACTTGCCGGGGACGGTTTCAATCGGTACGATAAGTTATCTAAATAGAGAAACTTATGTGGAACCCGTTGGCAATATGACGCTTATGCAAATCAACGTGGATATCTATCACGGTAGTTCGGGTGGCGCATTATTTAATATGTACGGCGAATTGATAGGTTTAACTAACAGTGGTAGTGACAAGTATAGTGGGCTTAACTACGCAATCCCTTTCGTTATAGACGAGGCTAACGGAACGAAAGACAACGGGTTTAAGAATATTGCAACCCAACTTTTAGCAACGGCAACTGCGCAAAACTACGGGTATATCTCTAATAGGATGACGCAGTTTGGGTTTGTTACGGGTGCTAGTAATCAAACGGTAACGGTAAAATCTGTCGTGGATAATAGCAAAGCGCAAAAGGCAGGGCTTTTGGCTGGGGATATAATATTAAGAATTGCAACAAGTTTAGAAGGTCTTGACACGACTGCAGACGTAACGGGTAACACGGCAGTTTCTTCGGTGTTCGGTTCGTTAAAACACGGCGACAAAGTGTTTTTGAGAGTATCAAGGGTAGAAAACGGGCAAACCGTTCAAAAGGTGATAGAGATGCAAGCAACGCAGTATATTTTCTGCGATACGCAGTATTATCCTACTTCTCAATTAAGTAGTATTCAACCGATAGAAAACGGCGTGTTATTTTAATAAAAACTAAGCGTGGGGTTATAAAAAACTTCACGCTTTTAATTTGCAAGGGTTTTTGTATGTTTTCATTGACTTTTTAACTAAATTAAAGTAAAATAAAAGAGTATGATTATCGTAGGTTTTGACCCCGGTCTAGCAACGCTTGGTTACGGGGTAATAAAAAAAGAACAACGGGGCAAACCCGAAATGCTTGATTACGGTATAGTTTCCACACCGAAAGAGGAAAACCTTGCCGTAAGGCTTTGCATGATAGAGCAAGGCGTAAAGCAAATTATAGAAAAATATAAGCCTGATGAAATTGCGATAGAAGAATTATTCTTTGCGAAAAACGTTACTACGGGTATTAACGTTGCGCACGCAAGGGGTGTAGTGTTGCTCACTTGCATAAAAGAGTGTGGTAGAATTTACGAATATACCCCCTTACAAATAAAACAGGCGTTAACCGGCTACGGCAGAGCAGAAAAGAAACAAATACAAGCAATGGTAAAAACTTTTCTCAATCTTAAAGCCGTACCTAAGCCGGATGACGCTGCAGACGCACTTGCCGTTGCGCTTACGCATGCACAAACAAACAAATTCGGTTCGCTATTTAGAATTTAGGAGAGAATATGATAGGATACGTAAAAGGTAAACTTATCGCCGATACGGAAGGCGAAATTATACTTGAAAATAACGGCGTGGGCTTTTCAATAACCCCGTCTGCCGAAGCATATAGAGAAATTTTAAGTCAGGGTGGTGGCGCAGTTTACACCTATATGGCTGTTAGAGAAGACGATATTAGTCTTTACGGTTTTAAGAGTTTAGAAGAAAAGAAAATGTTTTTAAAACTAATAACCGTTTCTGGCATAGGTCCGAAAATGGGTATGACAGTGCTTTCAAATATGAGCCTTAAAGATTTAGCCGTAAAGATAGCGACTAGCGACGTTAAGGGGCTTTCGCAAGTTAAGGGCTTGGGCAAGAAAAAAGCCGAAATGATTATCGTTGAACTTCGTGAAAAGATGGGCGAAGAATTAAAAGAAACCGAAAAGAAAGGCAAGAAAGAAGATACGCCTACGGTAGACCTTTCAGACGCAGAGAGTCAAGACGTTATGCTTGCACTCACGGGGTTAGGCTTTACCAAGCAAGAAAGCGTTGCCGTTTTAACGAAAGCAAAGCAAGAGAACGTTCAAGGCGTGCAAGCGCTTATTGCGTACTGCTTAAAGAATATCAAATAGGGATATAAAAATGGAAGAAGAAAGATTAGTCACAAGCACGGTAAACGATTCCGAGCAAGACGTTGAGAATATTCTTAGACCAAAGTCGATGGACGGCTACGTTGGGCAAGAGAAAATAAAAGATAATTTAGTGGTGTCAATGACGGCGGCAAAGATGAGAAACGACGCTCTTGATCACGTTCTTTTATACGGCCCACCCGGTCTTGGTAAAACCACGCTTGCGCATATTATTGCAAGCGAGTTGGGTACGCAAATAAAAATCACAAGTGGTCCTGCGATAGCGCATCAAGGTGATTTGGCTGCGATATTAACTAACCTTAACGATCGTGACGTGTTGTTTATAGACGAAATTCACCGTCTTAATAGAAACGTAGAAGAAATACTTTATCCTGCAATGGAAGATTATTTCTTAGACTTTATTTTGGGAAAAGGTCCGTCTGCACAAAACGTGCAAATACCGTTGCCGAAGTTCACGCTTATCGGCGCAACTACCAAAGCCGGCATGTTGTCTTCGCCCTTGCGTGATAGATTCGGGCTTATTTGTAGGCTAGAAAATTATACGCAGGACCAACTTACCGAAATAGTAGAGCGTGCTGCCAAGATGCTTGGCGTAAGTATAGAAAAAGACGCTGCTTGCGAAATCGGTAAACGCAGTCGTGGTACGCCCCGTATTGCAAATAGGCTTTTGCGTAGAGTAAGAGATTACGCAATGGTTAAAGGGCACGATACCGTTTTGCTTTCCGATGCACAGTCGGCTCTTAAAATGATGGAAATAGACGAACTTGGCTTAGATGCAGTAGACGTTAATTTGTTAAAGAGTATGGCAGAAAAATTTGGTGGTGGGCCGTGTGGTTTAGATACGCTTGCCGCAACTATAAACGAAGACGCTAACACCATAGAAGACGTTTACGAACCGTATTTATTACAACTTGGCTTTATAGCACGCACGCCAAGGGGTAGAGTTTTGCTTAAAGCAGGCTACGAACACGTTGGGCTAAAAATGCCCGTAGAAAAAGAAAGGCAGTTGAGTATTTTTAACACAGATGAAAACAAGTGATTTTGATTATTATTTACCAGAAGAACTAATAGCGCAAACGCCCGTAGAGCCTCGTGATAGTTCAAGACTATTAGTGTATAACCGTAAAGAAGATAAAGTTTATCACGAACGGTTTTACGACATAAAGAAATATCTTAAAAAGGGCGATCTTTTGGTTAGAAACAATACGAGAGTTTTGCCTGCCCGTATGTTCGCAAAAACTAAAAACGGTGGCAAGGTAGAAGTGCTACTTCTTAAACGCTTTGATTTAACAGAGTGGGAAGTGTTGGTTAAGCCGGGCAAAAAGGCAAAGCCTAATACCGTTTTAACGATTTCGGAAAATCTTAGTTTAGAAGTGCTTTCAAATATAGAAGAAAGTGGCAGTAGGCGTGTAAGGTTTATTTACGACGGGGTGTTTGAAGATATTATTGCCGAACTTGGCGAAATGCCGTTGCCACCCTATATAACCGAAAAACTCAAAGATAAAGAGCGTTATCAAACGGTATACGCTAAGGTAGATGGTTCGGCGGCAGCGCCTACGGCAGGTTTGCATTTTACCGATAGGCTACTTAATGAACTTAAAGAAATGGGCGTGGAAATAGCAGACGTGCTTTTACACGTAGGGCTAGGTACTTTCCGTCCCGTTAAAACCGAAGATATTTTATCTCACCACATGCACTCGGAATATTACGAGATAGACGAGATAAATGCAGAAAAAATTAACAGAGCAAAGAAAGAAGGGCGTAGAGTTATCGCCGTTGGCACTACTAGTGTTAGAACGCTTGAAAGTGCAAGTGACGAAAACGGGTTTGTTAAACCGACAAAAGCCGATACGGAAATATTTATTTATCCGTCGTATAAGTTTAAGTGTGTGGACGCTTTGATAACTAATTTCCACTTGCCTAAATCCACGTTGGTAATGTTGGTTTCGGCACTCTCTACTAGAGAAAAGGTTTTAGAATTATATAATACTGCCGTAGCAGAAAAATATAGATTTTTCTCGTTCGGCGACTCAATGTTTATAGAATAATATGGAAAAATTTTATTACGAACTTATAAAACAAGATAGCAAAACGGGTGCTAGAGTAGGTATACTTCATACCCCACACGGGGATATAGAAACCCCTACTTATATGCCCGTAGGTACGCAAGCCACCGTTAAAGGCGTTATGCCCCGTGATTTAAAAGAAGCCAAGTCGCAAATAATTTTGGCTAACACTTACCACCTTTATATGCGCCCGGGCGACGAACTCGTAAAGCAGGCAGGTGGGCTTCATAAATTTATGGCGTGGGATAGACCTATACTTACGGATAGTGGTGGGTTTCAGGTTTTCTCACTTGCTAAACTTAACAAGATAAAAGACGACGGCGTATACTTTAATTCTCACGTGGACGGAAGTTTGCATTTTATCACGCCCGAAAAGGCTATCGAAATAGAAAATAATCTTGGTGCAGATATAATAATGGCGTTCGATCAATGTTCGCCTTACGGCGCAGATTACGCTCAAAGCAAGATTGCTATGGAACGTACTTTGAAATGGCTTGATAGGTGCTATAACCATCATAAAAATCCCGATCAAGCACTTTTTCCGATAGTTCAAGGCAATATGTTTAAGGATTTAAGGGCAACTAGTTTGAGAGAAACCATACCTTATGCCAAATACGGAATTGCAATCGGTGGGTTGTCGGTAGGTGAGCCAAAGCCGATAATGTACGATATTATGGATAGTATGCTTGAACATTACCCAACGCATATTCCCCGTTATCTTATGGGCGTAGGTAGTCCCGATTGCCTTATCGAAGGCGTGCGTCGTGGTATTGATATGTTTGACTGCGTGCTTGCAACCCGTGTGGGTAGAAACGGGACGGCAATGACTTCTTACGGTAAAGCCGTGGTTAGAAACGGTGCGTATAAAGAAGATTTTACCCCACTTGATCCTGAGTGCGATTGCTATTGTTGTAAAAATTACACAAAAGCATATTTGCGTCACATGATCAACGTTGGCGAAATGATGGGTGGTATGATGCTTAGTTTGCATAATATTACCTATCTTAACAATCTTATGCAACAGGTTAGAGAGGCTATCAAGCAAGATTCTTTTACTGAGTTTGCAGAAGAATTTTATCGCAAAACGGGGCAAACCTATAAAAAGCCTTAACTATTATTGTCGAAAATCAATAAAAATATCAAAAACACTTGATTTTAGTGCGTAAAAGCATTAAAATATAAAAGAAGTTAAAAACTAATCTTAAAGGAGATATAATATGAAACTTTTCAACTTACTAATTGCTTTGTTTGATACGCAAGCAGGTGGTGGCGCTACTACTACCCCAGAAAAAACCGGTGGTAACCAAATCGGTACTATTATCGCTATGGTAGTTATCGTTGTTGCAATTATCGGTCTTTTCGTATGGCAATCTATTTCTGGCAAAAAGAAACAAAAAGAAGCACAAAACATGGTTAACTCTCTCAAAATAGGCGACAGAGTAAAAACTATCGGTGGTATTTGTGGTTTCGTTGCTCAAATTAACGACGCTGAAAATACTTTCGTTCTTGAAACCGGTTTAGAAGAAAACAAGTCTTACGTTAAGTTTGACAAGGGTGCAATTTACCAAACTGCACCTGCACAAGGTAGCGCAAGCGTTGTGGCTGAAGAACCTGCAAAAGAAACTGAAGAAAAATAATTTAATAAGTAATTAAAAAGAAAACCCCCGCATATCTATACTTTATAGAGTGGGGGTTTATTTTATGGAAAAAACTCAAAAAAACGGCTTTTTTAAGCAAATTATAAAAGGTGCTTTATCGTCTATTATAGTAACCCTTTTAGCAATATTAGCGTTTGCGCTAGTTATAAAGTTTACTTATCTAAGCAACGGCGTGATAAAATCGGTTAATCAATTTATAAAAGTGGTTTCGGTTTTCCTAGGTTGCGTAACCTGTATTAGTGGAAAGCAAGGCTTAATAAAAGGGCTTTTAATAGGCGTTTTGACTAGCCTTGTAATCTATTTGATATTTTCGCTATGTGGGGTTGGCACGGGGTTAAAAACGGCACAAACCTTAGACTTATTGTTTTTGGCTATTATAGGTGCTGTTTCGGGTATAATATCCGTCAACGTGAAAAAATAAAAAAGTGCGTATCGAGCGATACGCACTTTTAAGTTTTAAATCAAATTATTTGCATTCGTCAGCCTTGCCTGCGCAACCGAGAACGTTAACGAGTTTGTGTCTAACGATTTCTTTGATGTTAGCACGAGCAGGTTTTAAGTATTCTCTTGGGTCGAACTTGTCAGGATGTTCGTTGTAGAACTTTCTAACAGTACCGGTCATTGCAAGACGGAGGTCAGAGTCAATGTTGATTTTGCAAACTGAAAGGGTTGCAGCCTTACGGAGTTGAGCTTCAGGAACGCCGATAGCATCTGGCATCTTACCACCGTTGTCGTTTACCATCTTAACGTAGTCTTGTGGAACTGAAGAAGAACCGTGAAGAACTATCGGGAAACCAGGGAGTTTCTTAGAAACTTCTTCTAAGATATCAAAACGAAGTGCAGGGGGAACGAGAATACCTTCTTCGTTTCTGGTGCATTGTTGGGGTTTGAACTTGTATGCGCCGTGTGAAGTACCGATAGCGATAGCAAGGCTATCAACGCCCGTTCTTTCAACGAATTCGATAACTTCTTCGGGTTTGGTGTAACTTTCAGCACCGTGTTCTACCTTAACGTCGTCTTCGATACCAGCGAGAGTACCAAGTTCGCCTTCTACGGTGATGTATCTGCCTCTAGCAGCAACGTCGTGAGCGTAGTCAACAACTTTCTTGGTGAGAGCTACGTTTTCTTCGAATGGAAGATGTGAACCGTCGATCATAACTGAAGTGAAACCACCGTCGATAACTGCTTTACAAGTTTCGAAGTCGGGGCCGTGGTCAAGGTGTAAAACGATCGGGATATCGGGACATTCGATAACTGCTGCTTCAACGAGTTTTACGAGATAGGTGTGGTTAGCGTATGCTCTTGCGCCCTTACTAACTTGAAGGATAACGGGTGCTTTTTCTTCTTTACAAGCTTCGGTAATACCTTGAACGATTTCCATGTTGTTAACGTTGAAAGCGCCGATAGCGTAGCCGTTCTTGTAAGCCATTTCAAACATCTTTTTAGAGTTTACTAATGCCATGATTGTTTCTCCTATAATATATAAAAAATTTTTTTCGTTCGTTACGGGTAGAATAAAACCCGATACTTATCAAGATATATTATATATTGTTTTTGTCAAATTAGCAAATAAATTTTAAATCTTATTAAAAATACTTTATAAAAATAGGTTTTAGTTGTATAATATTGGAAAAACTATAATAGTAGGTGAATATATGCAAGATCAACGCATAAATCTTTTGGCGAAAAATTTAATCAATTATTCCTGTGAACTTAAAAAAGGCGAAAAGGTTTTAATAGAAGCCAAAGGTATAGATTATATGTTAGTTACTGCGCTTGTTAGAGAAGCGTATAAAGTTGGGGCTTATCCCTTCGTTGAGTTTTACGATAATAGAATTACTCGTGAACTCTTGCTTGGCGAAACGGAAGAATTTGCAAAAATGCGTGCCAAGTTTGACGGGGCACGTATGTCGGAAATGGATGCTTATATAGGTATTCGTGGTGGGGAAAACTGTAACGAAAATTCCGACGTGCCTGAAGATAAGTTAAGAATAAATAGTGAGTTCTATTCTCACCCCGTTCATCATGAGATAAGGGTTAAGAAAACCAAGTGGGTGGTTTTGCGTTATCCTAATCAAGGCATGGCTCAACAAGCAGGCATGAGTACGGACGCTTTTGAAGATTTTTATTTTATCGTTTGCAATTTAGACTATTCTAAAATGGATAAGGCTATGGATGCGCTTGGCAAACGCCTTAATTCTGCAGATAAGGTTAGAATAGTTGGCAACGGCACGGATATAACCTTTTCTATCAAGGGTATCGGTAGCAATAAATGTTCGGGTAAGAGAAATATTCCCGATGGCGAAATTTATACTGCGCCCGTGAAAGACAGCGTTAACGGCGTTATCTGTTTTAACGCTCCGTCGGTTGAAAACGGGTTTAAGTTTGAAAACGTTCGTCTTACTTTCAAAGACGGCAAGATTATAGACGCAACTGCAAACAATACGGAAAAACTCAACGCTATTTTAGATACCGACGAAGGGGCAAGATACGTGGGTGAGTTTGCGCTCGGCGTAAACCCGTATATAGTTAAGCCCATGGGCGATATCTTGTTTGACGAAAAAATTTCCGGTTCTATACATTTTACCCCCGGTGCTTGCTATGATGATGCTTATAACGGCAACGTTTCTGCTATACATTGGGATTTGGTTTTGATCCAAACCAAAGAGTACGGTGGTGGTGAAATTTATTTTGACGGCGAACTTATTCGTAAGGACGGGGTTTTCGTAACAGAAGATCTTTTGTGTTTAAATCCTGAAAATTTAAAATAAGCCGTAAAAAATAATTGACTAATAACAATTTAGGTTATATAATATATAAGACGAAATTTGAAAAATTTTGGAAATTTTAAGTAAAAAATATATTTTTGGAGGACATTGACATGTCAAAAGTAACAAAAGTTGCAATTAACGGTTTCGGTCGTATCGGCCGTCTTGCTTTCAGACAAATGTTTGGCGCAGAAGGATACGAAGTAGTTGCTATCAACGACCTTACCAGCCCTGAAATGCTCGCTCATCTTCTTAAATACGACACCATGCAGGGTAACTACGTAGCTGCAGGTCACACTGTAGAATCTACTGAAGATTCAATCATCGTTGACGGAAAGGAAATCAAAATTTCTAAGTGCGCTAACGCTGCTGAATGCCCATGGGCTCAATACGACGTTGACGTTGTATTAGAATGTACTGGTTTCTACACCAGCAAAGACAAGGCTGCTGCACATATCGCTGCTGGCGCTAAGAAAGTTGTTATCTCTGCTCCTGCAGGTAACGATCTTCCCACTATCGTTTACAACGTAAACCACAAGACCTTAAAGGCTGAAGACAAGATCATTTCTGCTGCATCTTGCACCACGAACTGTCTTGCTCCTATGGCTAAGGCTCTTAACGATTACGCTCCTATCCAATCTGGTATCATGACTACCGTACACGCTTACACCGGCGACCAAATGATTCTTGACGGTCCTCAAAAGAAGGGCGACAAGAGACGTTCTAGAGCAGGCGCTATGAATATCGTTCCTAACTCTACTGGTGCTGCTAAAGCAATCGGCTTAGTTATCCCTGAACTCAACGGCAAGCTTATCGGTGCTGCTCAACGTGTTCCTACTGCTACCGGTTCAACCACTATCCTTATCGCAGTTGTTAAGGGTAAGGACGTTACTAAAGAAGGCATCAACGCTGCTATGAAAGCACAAGCTACCGAATCTTTCGGCTACAACACTGATGAAATCGTTTCTTCAGACGTTATCGGCATGAAGTTTGGTTCACTTTTCGATGCTACTCAAACCA
>JAZOMV010000011.1:0-12129 GCA_045654165.1 Christensenellaceae bacterium | reverse complement strand
CGCTAGACACCCTCACGTCTAAACCAAGTTCGCCGTCTTTTTCGTAAAGTTCGCCCGTGCCACGAACTAGCCCTGCAAGAAAGGCTTTTTTACAATGCTTGTCCTTAATCTGCTTATTTAGTATTTCTTTTTTTACAGATTCGGAAAAATTCATATTACCTGCCTTCCTTAAACGCTTTAAACCTAAAATTAGGCAATCTTCCGTCTACGTTCATAATTCTATCCATAGGAATATTTACCCTTTCAAGTTCTTGTTGAACTAGACTTATTTCACCTACACGGTCGGGAGAGTGCGCATCTGAATTAACGACAAACTTTACACCCGTTTGACCAACTGCAAATAGTTGTTCGTCTGAAAGATGCACTTTTTTAGAGTTTAACTCTATATAAGTGCCGTAATCAGCCGCAACCTTTGCAACTTCTACGGGATCTGCATAACAACAAAAATTAAGATGTGTTATCACGTCTACGGGATTTTTCTTTATAACGTTAATAAAAGTTTTTGTGTTTTCTTTAACAAGTGATTTACTAACGGTTGTCTTTTTGAAAGTTGAATTTAATAGATCTGGTATTGCTAGTGTAAACCAAGTGCCAAACTTAAACATTACGAACTTATGAATACCTGCTAAAAATATATCAAAGTTATCGTAACGGCTAGGTTTTAAGTCTACCGTTCCGTCAGTACCGATAATATTAGATTCTATACCGAGTAAGACTTTAACGCCCGTTTGCTCGGTTGCCAAATCGCATTGAGCACGCATTATAGGCATTTTCCTTTTTCTCAAGCCAAAAGCAGGGTGCGCAAAACCGTGATCGGATATACCAAGTTCTTTGAGCCCTTTTTCTTTTGCCGATATAGCGTTATCCATAATACTACCTTTACCGTGACTAAATACGGTATGAGTATGATAATCTGCCGTTAAAATCATTAAAAATCACCTATAAATTCTATTTCTTCGTTTAGTTCTATTCTGTAAACGTTTTTTATTGTATTTTTTATCGACTGAATTAGAGAATAAACGTCTTGTGCTTTTGCATTATCGTCTACTACGATAAAGTTTGCATGTTTATTTGAAACGGTTGCACCACCAACCGAAAACCCTTTTAACCCTGCGCACTCTATCAAAGCGCCTGCGTAAGTTGTTTTGGGGTTTTTGAAAACCGAACCACAACTTCTTCCCGTAGGATGCATGTTTTTTCTTAATTCTTTATAATTCTCTATATTTGATTGTATAAGGCTTTTATCCCCTTTTTCAAGTTGAAAAGTTGCCGATATTACAAATTGATTTTTATTATAGAAATTACTTTTCCTATATCTAAACCCACAATCTTCTTTATTGTAGACTACTATTTTGCCGTCCGTTAAAACTTCAACCGATACCAAATAATCGGAAATAGTATGCCCGAAAGCACCTGCGTTCATTACGATTGCGCCACCTACCGTTGCAGGTATCCCTGTAAGTGGTTCTAGCCCTGAAAGGCCTTTTTCCATAGAAAACCTTATCAGTTTTGATAATTGTACCCCCGACGATACACGTATTTTATCTTGTAGAAACTCTATATCTTTAAGCCCTGACGTGTTAAGAATAACCCCGTTAAACCCAACGTCCGACACTAAAATATTACTGCCGTTACCTATTATTTTTAGTTTTTCGCCATTGCAAGCGCATAGAGATATTATTTCTTTTATCGTGTACAAATTATCGGTTACTATATAATATTTAGCGCTACCACCTAACCCGTATCCACTATGTTTTTTCATGGGTTCGTCAAAAAGAATTTTTGCTTGAGTAAATTCTAAAAGTTCTTCTTTAAAGCCCATATAACTCCTTATATCATTTTACTATATTTTAAATAATTTTTCAAGGCTAAACGAACATATTTTTAATTTTTATTAACGCCTCTTTATCACCTTTGACTGCAAGCGTTGATAATTCGTTAATTTTTATTAGATTTTCTCTACCGATAAACGCCGAAAGGGTATTTTTGTATAAAGTGTTTTGCATTTCAATTAGGTGTTTATTTTCGTGTTCCACCTTATAAAAACACGACGACATGCCTATTTCTAAAAGTTTCTTTTGATTTTCTTGCGTAAGAAGATGTTGTATAAATTTTTCCGAATAATATATTTTCGTTTGCTCGCTAGCAAGAACTGCGATATATTGATACAAGTCGTTATACTCACATAATTGACGGGTTTCAACTTCTATCCCTCGTCTTTCTAACCGTATAACGTCCCGTTGAGTGCCTAACAAATATTGCGTTTTACCGTTAACGAAATCCACGTAAGCATCAAGAGGTGATTTTACTATTAATTCTTCAACGGTAAACCCTTCGGTTGCCAAAGCCGTTAACGGCGCAGTATACCCCGTTTGTGAAACGGTTACGCTATCTAACTTTTCCGAAAACGTGTTGCCAAGTTTTGTTATTAACACGTAGCCACCCCTACACCATGCCGTTGCGTAAACGTCTTTTCCTATCATACCACCCGATATAGAAAGGGCGTTTTGAAGTTTATTAACACCTTTTATTTCTATACCAACGCCAAAAGAAATAAGATCGGGATATTCTCCGTTATCCATACTTTCTTTTGCGCTTGAAAATGTGTGATCGCTAACCATTACAAGCACACCGTCGTTTTTTCTTTCGTAACTTCTTGCCATCTTCATTAGGAATTGTTTTCTAGAGCCTATCCCCCCTTCAAACGCATCAATTTGCCACACGGTAAGAATACCTTTATATTCTTCAGCACCACCGAAATCGTGCCCTACGCCTATTTTTTTAACGCCAACAAAAAGGGTGAAAGTTAGCGAAAAAACCAACGACACCCCGGCTATTATTCTTAGTATTTTCATACTTAAAATATATTCACTCGGTAATGAAAAAAGGACTTTTTTACAAAAGTCCTTTAATAATTAAAATTTTATTGCGCTACGCTTAGGTCCAACGGTTGCCGTTGACGATTTATATATATCAAACGAACCGTCTATCGCATCTGCAACGTCTTTTAACGAAACGTTTTCTAACTTTTTAATACGTTCTTCAAAGTTAAATTCTTTATTTAAGAAAAGCAAATATCTACCGTAGAGCAACATTTGAGAGGCAGACGCTTCTCTTGAAAAAATGAACGAACTTTTAAGTTGTTCTTTGCCACGCATAAATTCTTGTTCGGTTATACCGTCTTTTTTGAATTTTTCAACAACTTCTACTATAGCGTTTACTGCACTATCTCTAGACGCAGTATTTACACCTGCATAAATTTCTAAAATGCCATTGTCTTTGTATTGAGATGGATATGAATATACGGTGTAGCAAAGCCCTAATTCTTCTCTTATTCGTTGAAAAAGCCTACTACTCATCCCACCACCTAGAACGGTATTCGCTATGCTAAAAGCGTCGGCAAGTTCGTCGGTCGCAGTATACCCTTGCATTGCAAAACCTATATGCGACTGTTCAATTCTTTTAGACCTAAACAAGTGTTTTTTCTCTGACGGGACTGTTAAAACTTGTTTATCGCTTTTAACGTTTACAAACCTATCGGCAAAATAGTCTTGAACGAGTTTAATAGCGTCAGGGGCGTCTACGTTGCCAGCAATAGAAATTACCACGTTATCGGCAGTATAATAGCGTTTTATATATTCTCTAACCTTTTCAGGCGTAAAACTTTTTATATTCTTTATACTACCTAAAATAGTTTGTCCTAAACCATCAGTGCCGTAATAACTTTCAGCAAGAAGATCTAAACATATATCTTCGGGTGTATCTTCACACATATTGATTTCTTCTATAACCACGTCTTTTTCTTTTTCAAGTTCGTTTTTATCAAACACGGAATCGAAAAAGATATCGGATAAAACTTCTATTGCGTGACAAGTATGCTCTTTTGTTGATTTCGTATAATAACAAGTCATTTCTTTTGAAGTAAAGGCATTTATTTGCGCACCTATTCTGTCGATATAATCGGAAATTTCAAAAGCCGTGCGTTTTTTCGTTCCCTTAAACATCACGTGCTCTAAATAATGCGATATGCCGTTTTCATCTTTGGTTTCGTTAACGCTACCCGTTTTTACTAGTACGCCTAAAGAAACTGAAGTTAAACCTTCTATTTTATTCACAACGAGCCTTAACCCGTTATCATAAGTTTTATAAATTACCATTTTATACTCCGTCTAAATTTTCCGTTACGGTTACAGCGTTTAAGCCGTTATTTTTTATATAATCTAAAATACTTGGCAACGCCGAAAGAGTGTGCGATTTTGGGTGCATTAAAACCAAGTCGCCGTTAGTTAAGTTTTTAGTCGCTCTTGTAAAAACCGTTTTTTCGTTCTTATCTCGCCAGTCTATAGTATCTTTTGACCACATGATAACACGGTAACCTAACTCACTTGCAACGGTTAAAGTAGTATCTGAAAAACTTCCTGACGGTGGGGCGAATAGGTTGAGTTTTGCACCACAAAGCGCCTTTACGATTATTGCCGTATTTTCTATTTCTTGCCTATTTACTTCATAAGAAAGGGTTTTATGATCTTTATGAAAATAGCCGTGATTTGCTAGTTCGTGTCCTTCAGTTACTATCCTATTAAGAGTTTTTTCGTTATCGTCTGCCCAACACCCACCAACGAAAAAAGTTGCTTTCGCCCCTTTCTCATTTAACACGTCTATAATAGAATTTACAATTTCCGTATTTTCATACACGTTAAACATTAAAGATACGTTTGGATTTTCACGATTTCCGTTATATATGGCGTTAATACTTTTCCCACCATACATAGGAAGATATGATTGTGGAAAAAAACTTACGGCAAAAACGGCAGTTAGCACCATGATCAGTATTAGGTTTGTAATTACAGTTATTTTTCTACTAGATTTCATACAATATATGTATGTTATAAATCATAGTAAAATTACAAAAATATGCAAGGCAAAATGCCTTGCATATTTATCGGTTTTTTTAATTAGTCGTTGATGATTTCAAGAAGTTTAAGGTCTATACCCTTTTCGCCGATCTTGATAATTTCAACCTTTACTTTGTCGCCGATATGAAGGACTTCTTCTACGGTGTTGATGCGTTTTTCACTCATCTTACTAATATGGATAAGTCCGTCTTTACCAGGTGCAAGTTCGCAGAATGCGCCAACTTTCGGGAGAATTCTAACAACTTCGCTAATAAACATATCGCCTACTTCAGGATCTTTTGCAATAGACATAATTATTGCCTTTGCTCTTTCTGCTTGAGCAGCATCTCCACAAGATGCGATATTTACTCTTCCGTCGTCATCAATATCAATCTTAACACCGGTTTCTTCTATAATCTTATTGATAACCTTACCTTGTTTACCAACAACGTCGCCGATCTTTTCGGGATTAATTTGGAAAGAAATAATTCTAGGTGCATACTTAGAAAGTTCTGCTCTAGGTTGATCAATAACTTCAAGCATTTTGCCAAGAATATGTTGTCTACCAACGTTTGCTTGTGCGATTGCTTGTCTTAAAATGTTTTCGTCTATACCCTTGATCTTAATATCCATTTGGATAGCCGTGATACCCTTTTCAGTACCTGCTACCTTAAAGTCCATATCGCCAAGGAAGTCTTCTAGACCTTGAATATCGGTAAGAATAGAAACTTTACCACTTTCTACGTCTTTGATAAGACCCATTGCAATACCTGCTACGGGTGCTTTAATCGGAACGCCTGCATCCATAAGTGCTAAGGTTGAACCACATACGCTACCTTGTGAAGTAGAACCGTTTGAACTTAATACTTCTGATACGATTCTAATTGCGTATGGGAAATCTTCTTCACTAGGAATAACAGGTTCTAACGCACGTTCTGCAAGTGCACCGTGACCGATTTCACGTCTACCAGGGCTTCTTAAGGGTTTTGCTTCGCCAGAAGCGTAGCCCGGCATGTTGTATTGATGCATATATCTCTTGCTGGTATCCCCATCAAGCCCTTCTAACTTTTGTGCTTCTGAAAGCATACCTAAAGTACAGGTTGACATAACTTGAGTTTGTCCTCTAGTGAACACGCCTGAACCGTGTACTCTGGGAAGAACGCCTGCTTCACACCAAATTTTTCTTACTTCGTCAAGTTTTCTTCCGTCAGGACGAATACCCGTGTTAGTAATTTTTGCTCTTACTTTTTCTTTGGTGAGATAATAGAGCGAATCTTTAATTTCTCTTACTTTGTCAGGGAAAATTTCAGCAAAGTGTTCTAAACAATCTTTTTCAACTTGGTCTTGACCTTGTTGACGAACTTGTCTATCAAAGGTATCAAGCGCTTTATCAAGTTTTTCACTTGCATATTCTCTTACTGCGTTATCGATATCTTCTGGAACGTGATAAAGTTCCATTTCGTTTTTGGGTTTGCCGATTTCTTTAACGATTTCTTCTTGGAAAGCACAAAGTTTTTTAATTTCTTCGTGTCCGAAAAGAATTGCACCAACCATTTCGTCGTCACTAATTTCGTTTGCACCTGCTTCTACCATCATGATAGCGTCTTTAGTACCTGCAAGGTTAAGAGTGAGCGCACTCTTTGCTCTTTCTGCTTCGTCTGGGTTGATAACGTATTTACCGTCTATCATGCCAACTACTACGCTACCCGTAGGACCTGCAAACGGAATATCAGATATGCTGATTGCTATTGAACTACCGATCATTGCTAAGGGTTCGGGTTGGATATCGGGTTCTACCGATAATGCCGTTGCTATAACGATTACGTCGTTAAACAAGCCTTTGGGGAAAAGAGGACGGATAGGTCTATCGATAAGACGGCTAGTTAAAATTGCCTTATCAGATGCTCTGCCTTCTCTTTTCTTAAATCCACCGGGGATTTTACCGATTGAGTACATCTTTTCTTCAAAATCTACACCCAAGGGGAAATAATCCATACCGTCACGGGGACTTTCTGCCATAGTTACGTTTACCATAACTGCCGTTTCACCACATCTTACAACGCAAGAGCCGTTTGTTTGTTCTGCATATTTGCCTGTTTCTACAACAAGTTCTCTTCCGCCAAGCATGGTTTTGAATACTCTAAAAGTTTCTGTCATTGTTCTCTCCTTCTATTTCAACTCTTATTTTAATGAAACGTCTTGCATTCCACAAGACGCAAAATTAACTTTTTTAACAAAAAATGGGCGACAAAAAAACGCCGCCCTATCTTTTACTTTCTCAAATCTAAATCTGCGATAACTTTTCTATATCTTTCGATATCAATTTCTTGCAAATATTTTAAAAGACTACGTCTTTCACCAACCATTTTCATAAGACCACGTCTTGAATGGTTGTCGTGCTTATTTGCTTGAAGATGTTGATTCAAGTGATTGATTCTTTCGGTCAAAAGAGCGATTTGAACTTCTGCCGAACCGGTGTCACCTTCGTGACGAGCGAATTTTGCGATAATTTCTTGTTTCTTTGCTTTTTCCATTTTGTTTATCCTCCTATTATTTATGGAATAATTCGCTTCAAACAAAGTTTTGGGTTGAGAGCCACAAAACTGTGCAAGAAGTACCAAGCCTTTAGATTATATCAAAATTTATCTTTTTTGTAAACTGTTTTTTACTCTTTAACTAAACAATTTAGTCTTTTCGGCTTTTATTTTTTCTATTTTTTCAATATAAGTCTGCAAATCTTTAGGCGACGCACTTCTTTCTATTCTTTCGCCACCGTTGAAAACCCGTTTACTTATAGCGTTTGCGCCACACGCAACCGTTGAAGATATTTCTTCCATAACGTTTACGTTATACACGCACGCTTTGTTAGCCTTTGCATAGCCAACGTTTTCAAGATTGCCTGCCATATACTTTTGACGGTATAAATAGTATGGTTTATATCCGTTTTCATTTAAGGTTTCACGAGCGTAATCAACCATTTTTGCAACTTCTACCCCCGAAAGTCTTTCTTCCGTTTCTGCTAGTTTTGAACCACGCTTAATACATAGGGTATGTACGGTAATATTATCGGGACAAAGTTCTATGGCTTTATCGATACTTGCCTTAAAGTCTTCAAAAGTTTCACCGTCAAGCCCTGCTATTAAATCCATATTGATTATAAAATCGTTTTTTGCAAGTTCAAACTTGTCAACTACGTCCTGTGCAGTATGATTTCGACCTAAAAGAGTTAAAGTTTTATCTGAAAAGGTTTGTGGATTAATGCATATTCTAGTTACGTTATGCCTTTTTAATATTTCAAGATTACTCTTTGTAATGCAGTCGGGTCGCCCAGCCTCAACGGTAAACTCTACACCCGTATTAATATCGTCTAAAGCCGTTAAAACACGGTCTAAATATTCATCTAGCAACGCTACCGGCGTTCCACCACCGATATATATACTACGCAACGTTTTAATAAAAGGTTTTGAATAGTTGATTTCATCTATAAGGGTGTCTACGTAGGCGTCTAAATACTTTTTAGCACCTTTCATATCGGCGCTAATAAACGAACAATATTTACATCTTGTTGGGCAAAAAGGAATAAAAACGAAAAAATCCGTATTGTTGTCGTCTTTTTTATAAATCCCGACTTGAGAACTTATCACTTCTTCTAAAAGGTCGGTTTTTTCTTGGCTAACTTTCATTACGTCGGTAAAGAAACTCTTAAACTCACCCGTCTTTTCAAGTTGTTGATAAGCAAGTTTAGTTGGTCTTATCCCCGTAAGAGAACCCCATGGCAAATCAACGCCGAAAAACCGTGATAAACCCTTATATAAAGAAAGTTTTGCATAGCGTTTAGTTAAACGCTTTTTTTCGATCGGGTCGGTTATTTCGCCAACCAAATTTCCGTAAGCGTAAACCTTTCCGTTCACCCAAACTGTGTTTACGAATTTATTTTCCTTTTCGTTGAAAGTGTGCTTTATATTTAGATCTTGTCCACCGTCAAAAAGATTTAAGACTTCAACAAGTTCATTTTGACAAAATTCAAGGTTAGTTTCAATCATAATCTACAAACGTATTATATTTTCTTTCGTGTTCAAGCGTAGTAAAATCGTCGTGTCCCGGATAAACCGTATAGTCCCCTTCTAGTTGGTAAAGGCGTTTTACCGACGCTATTAATTGCTCTCTATTGCCCGTTGGAAAATCCGTTCTACCAACCGTGCCGTAAAAGAGCGTATCCCCTGTAAACAACATTTTATCCATTAAAAAGCAAACCGAACCATCGGTATGCCCTGCCGTTGTTATCACCTTAATATTAAACCCTAAAACGCTTAACACGTCGCCGTCTTCAAAGGTTTTATCGGCAGTCAAATATTCAAACTTACGGCCAAAATCCGAACTCAAATTAAGATCGTTTAGAAGTTTTGGCGCATCTTTTTTGCTTATATAAATCTCTGCGCCGTCGTTTTGAAGTTTTTTTGCACAGCCCGAGTGATCGAAATGCGCATGCGTTAAAAGCACGGCCTTTATCTTAAAGCCGTACTTTTCTTCCGTCAATTTAATTTGCTTGTAATTTTCGCCACAGTCTATTACTAACGCTTGATTTTTATCGTTGACCAAAAAATAACTATTAACGTGAAGTAATCCCGTGCGCAAATGATACATTTTCATTAGTTCGCCGTCCTGTAAACGTCTATTATTTTACCATCTTGTCTTAGTTTAGAGATTAAACTATTAAGTTCTTCTTTACTGTTTAGACGGATATTAAAGTCTACTATCGCCTGTTTGGTCTTGTGATCAGTTCTCCCGTTAGTTGATACGATATCAAGTTTAAGTTGAGCAACTATCCCTGCAACAGTAGTCAAAACTTCCGTTTGAGTGTTGCCGACAACCTTAATACCTGCGTTATAAACGGTATCTGCTTGATCGCTCCACGCAACTTCAATAAGTCTATCGTTGTCGGTGTTGGTAAGATTTGGGCAATCGTGTCTATGAACGGTTACGCCCCTACCACGAGATATAAAACCAACTATATCGTCACCAGGAACGGGATTACAACACCCTGCAAAACGCACGAGTAAGCCTGCCATACCTTTCACGATAACCCCACTATTGTTATTAGAACTCTTATTTATATGTTTAACAATTTCTTCTTTAGGTTGGCTCTTTCTATAAAAATCTATAAGTTTGATTAAAACTTGATTTACCGAAACTGCGCCGTAACCGATAGATGCAAACATTTCGTCTTGGCTATTGAAAGAAAGTTTGCTTGAAATTTGTAAAAATGCTTCTTCAGTAAGAAGTTCACCAAGATTATAACCACGGTGCTTTGCTTCTGCTTCAAGCATGGATTTACCCATCTTTCCGTTTTCTTCTTTCATTTCACGCTTGAAGAATTGACGAATTTTAACACGGGCGCTTGAACTCTTTACTATTTTCAACCAGTCCCAAGACGGACCTTTACTGTTTTGAGAAGTGATAATTTCAACCACGTCGCCAACTTGCAAGGTCGTGTTTAAGGGGACCATTTTTGAATTGACACGAGCCCCGACGCATTTGTTACCGATTGCCGAGTGAATATTATACGCAAAGTCTAACGGCGTTGCGTCTTTCGGCAAACTTATAACGTCACCCTTAGGGGTGAAAACAAGAACTTCTGAACTGTAGATATCGCCTTTTAGTGAGTTTAAGAACTCTTTACTGTCTTTAAGACCACCCTGCCATTCCATAACTTCACGAATCCAAGTAAGACGGGTATCAAAATCGTCGCCTTCTTTTTGTTCTTTATATTTCCAGTGCGCTGCGATACCGTATTCTGCAGCGTGGTTCATTTCGTAAGTTCTTATTTGAATTTCAAAAACTCTACCGATATTAGTCATTACGGTAGTGTGCAACGAACGATACATATTAGTCTTCGGCGTTGCAATATAGTCTTTTATACGACCCGGAACGGGTTTCCATAAATGGTGAATTTTACCGAACATTTCGTAACATTCGTCTACCGTGTTAACGATAATACGAATTGCAACGATATCGTAAATTTGTTCTAGAGTTTTATTGCGCTCTTTCATTTTACGATAAATACTATAAAGGTGTTTTTTTCTACCAAATACTTCACCACTTATATTCGATTCTGTAATAATCTTTTGAATTTCTTTTACTACGTGATCAACGAGATCTACGCTATCTCTCAATTTCACGTCGATATTGCTTGAAAGATATTCGTAAAAATCAGGCTCTAAATATTTTAAGCACAAGTCTTCTAATTCGCATTTAATTTTAGAAATACCAAGTCTATGAGCCAAAGGCGCAAAAATTTCTAGCGTTTCACGAGCCATGCGCAACTGTCTTTCTTTTGAAAGGAAGTTAAGCGAACGCATATTGTGAAGTCTATCGGCAAGTTTTATAATGATAACTCTTATATCTTTAGCCATAGCAACGAAAATCTTTCTAAAGTTTTCTGCTTGCTCTTCTTCTTTAGAGTTAAAATGTATTTTGTCAAGTTTGGTAACGCCGACTACGAGTTCTAAAACTTCTTCGCCAAATTCTTTTCTTATATCCCCTTCAGAAACAGGCGTGTCTTCAATAACGTCGTGCAAAAACGCCGCAGCAACAGTGGCTGAATCAAGCCCTAAATC
Organism: Christensenellaceae bacterium; assembly: GCA_045654165.1. Lineage (GTDB taxonomy): Bacteria > Bacillota > Clostridia > Christensenellales > Borkfalkiaceae > UBA1259. The sequence goes on along the minus strand of JAZOMV010000011.1, from coordinate 617 downwards.
AATCAAAATTTGCGCAACAGTACAAGGGTGAATAAAATAATCTTCACCCGATGCACGCTTTTGGTTTGCGTGCGCTTTTTTTGCAAAGTCATAAGCCTTCATTAAAAGCGCTAAATCTTTGCCGATATAGGTCTCTTCAATGCGTTTTAAAATACTAAACATAATTATCCTTTTAATGATATAATTTTACTATATAGTTTAGAATTTGTCAATGTGTTTTTCATCTTTTCATCGTAATAAAGAACTCCGTTCTTTATACTAAAAATTCCCAACTCAATAAACACTTTTAAGACGAACAAAAACTGCTCTTTCGTAAAGTTTTCAGCGTATTGATTTGTAAAATCAACAATGCTTTTCACTTGCTTATTTTTCAAGGTCAATAAATATGCAAAAACTTGTGCAAAATCACTTCTATCCGTGCTAATTTTGTCTATAATTTTATAGCCGATATAGTCCTTTACAACATAGTTTTTTGCACTTGTTTTATGCACCAAATATGGTTTATCAAGATAAATAACCCTTTCATAACCATCTAAAATTTCTTTTGGTGCATACACTATTTCGTTAGTGCAATTTTTAAGTCGGAGGCCAAGCGGTCTTAGGAAGACAATGTCATA
>JAZOMV010000010.1:0-10352 GCA_045654165.1 Christensenellaceae bacterium | reverse complement strand
GACGGTGGTGTTATTATTTTGCCACCTTACGGCGATACTGAAAGTAATTCTCTTTACACTTCTAGACTAGAAGCGTTAAAAGGTATTACAAACTTCCTTTTCCGTGCAGATGAAGAATACGTTGTAATGACGGACTGTGATGCAGTAAATAGAATTAACTACAACGAAGTTATTGATTTTCATATCAGAAATCACGCAGATATTACACTCGTTTATAAAAAATTAAACGCTAACGAATATCCCGCAGAAAATTCTACAACCTTCACAATAGATAACGATAGAATTGTAGACGTTAATTATAAGGGGAAAAAGCCCGAAGGTTATGCAAACGTTTTTACTAACGTTTACGTTATGAAAAAAACTCTTTTGCAAAATATAGTTATGGATAGTATTTCTCATAATATACGCCACATTATGTCCGACGTAATAGCCGCTAATCTTGAAGGTATGAAAGTAGTTGGTTTTGAACATAAAGGTTTTTATGCTGGGATTACTTCTTTGCAGGCTTATTTTGAAAGCAATTTAAAAATGTTGAATTCTGACGTTAGACACGAATTATTCGGGGATAGAAGCGTATTTACAAAAATTAAAGACTCTGCACCTACAAAATATGGCAAAAGTTCTATAGTTAAAAATTCAATGATTGCCGACGGTTGTATAATCGAAGGTGAAGTTGAAAACAGTATAATATTTAGAAACGTTAAAGTCGCTAGGGGCGCAGTCGTTAAAAATAGTATTGTAATGCAAAATACAGTTTTAGGGGAGAATTGTTCTCTTAATTGTATAATTACTGATAAAAACGTAACTATTCGTGATAGAAAAGTTCTATCTGGTAGTGAAAATCATCCTTTCTACATAAGCAAAGGTATAATGATTTAATTAAAGGAGCTATAAATGCAAGAAAAAACAAGAAAAACTACGACTAAAAAAACAGGCAAACTACCCAAAATTACAGTTAAAACAAAAAAGAAAGTTATATTCTTGGGGTCAGAAGCCGCACCTTTTATTGCTACGGGTGGACTTGCTGACGTGTTAGGTTCTTTGCCTAAAGCCCTTGCAAAAAACGACGATATGGATATTAGCGTAATATTGCCTATGTATAGCAATATCAACGCTGAATACAAAAATCAGTTTAAGTTTATAACTAATTTTAACGTTTCAGTAGGTTGGCGTTTGCAATATTGTGGGGTTTTTTACTACGAATATCAAGGCGTAAAATTCTATTTTATCGATAATGAATATTACTTTAAAAGAGAAGGTAATATTTACGGCTTTTATGACGACGGTGAAAGATACGCTTTCTTTTCTCGTGCTTGTCTTGACACCATTGCACGCCTTAATATTTATCCAGACGTTTTACATTGCAACGACTGGCAAACTGCATCTGCTATCATTTACCTAAAAGGTATGTATTATGGCGACGAGCAGTTTAGAAAAGTTAAAACTATTTTCACTATCCATAATATAGAATATCAAGGTATTTTCGGCATGGATACCTTTGGTGATTTGTTTGGGTTTAGTGATTCGATTAAAAATTTCGTCGAATATAACTTTGCCGTTAACCTTATGAAAGGTGCTATTGAGATGACTGATATCGTTTCAACCGTGAGCCCAACTTATGCAGAAGAAATTAAAAATTCCTATTTTGCACACGGGTTAGAAAGTATCATCATTAGAAACCAACATAAATTATTAGGTATTCTTAACGGAATTGATATTGATTACTATAATCCAGAAACGGATAAATATTTATTCAAAAACTATTCAATAGACGATTTGTCGGGGAAAGCAGTTTGTAAAAAAGAACTACAAAAAATGCTTAATTTACCCGTAAAAGAAGACGTGCCGATTATTGCAGTAATTTCAAGACTTGTTTCTCATAAGGGTTTAGATTTGATTAGAGGTGTAGTTGAAAGTCTATTAACAAAAGACGTTCAAATCGTTATTTTGGGCAAAGGCGAAATTGCTTACGAAGAATTTTTTGTAAATCTTGCTAATTGTTATAAAGGAAAATGTGCAACCATTATAGCTTATAATCAAGATTTGTCAAGAAAAATATATTCGGGTGCAGATATGTTTTTAATGCCATCTAAAATGGAACCTTGTGGGCTTTCACAAATGATTGCATCAAGATACGGAACAGTACCTATTGTAAGAGAAACCGGTGGTCTAAACGATAGCATTAAAGCATACACGGGTGTAAAAGGAAACGGCTTTACCTTCCATGATTATAATGCTCACGATATGCTTTACGTTATAAACGAGGCTATTCGTACTTATCATGATAAAGATGCGTGGAAAGACGTTCAGTCAAGAGCAATGAGTTCTGATTTTTCTTGGAATTATCAAGCGCTAGAATACAAAAAAATGTACGAAAAATAAAAAGATATAATTACAGGAGTTAACAATGAATTTAATCACCGAAAAAGAAGCGTCGTCACTTATAAAAAGCAAACTTTCTAGATATTTTGGCGTAACAGCTTCTGAGGCAACCAAGGAACAAGTTTATAAAGCGGTGGTAATGTGCGTTAGAGATATTCTACTTGAAAAACGTAGTGCTTTTAATAAAAAGTATCGTTCAAAAGGTGGAAAACGTGTATATTACCTTTGCATGGAATTTTTGCTTGGACAATCACTTAAAAATAATGCATATAACTTAAATATTAAAGATTCTTTTGATACCGTTCTTAAAAATGAATTTAATTGTTCACTTGAAGAATTGTATGAAATAGAACCAGATGCAGGGTTGGGTAATGGTGGACTAGGTAGGCTAGCCGCTTGTTTTATGGATGCTCTAGCAAGCCAAAATTACCCTGCAATGGGTTATTCTATAAGATACGAATACGGTTTATTTAAACAAAAAATCGTTGATGGTTGGCAAATGGAATTACCTGATATCTGGTTACCAGGTGGGGAAGTTTGGCTTACGCAACGCCACGATAAAATTTATAAAATCAAGTTTGATGGTTGGATAAGAGAAACTTGGACGGAAAACGGACTTAAAATTGAACATGCTGACGCAAAGGAAATAGAAGCCGTTGCATACGATATGATGATTTCTGGTAAAGATGGTGAAGCTGTATCCGTTCTTAGACTTTGGAAAGCGCAAAATATCAGGGATTTTGATATGAAAACCTTTTCTCAAGGTGATTATATGCGTAGTATGCAAGAAGATAACGAAGCAGATTTGATATCTAAAGTTCTTTATCCTTCAGACAACCATTTTGAAGGTAAATCTTTACGCTTAAAACAACAATATTTACTTGTTTCGGCTGCACTTCAAGATATTATCAACGACCACAAAAGAAGATACGGTGGGCTTAATACTTTACCTGAAAAAGCGGCAATTCATATTAACGATACACACCCAGCACTTTGTATTCCTGAACTTATGCGTATTCTTATGGATGAAAACGGGTTTACTTGGGATGATGCTTGGGATATTGTTTGTAGAACGGTTGCTTACACAAACCACACGGTTATGAGTGAAGCGCTTGAAAAGTGGAGTGAAGATCTAATTGCAAGGCGTTTGCCACGTATTTATATGATTATTAAAGAAATCAATCAAAGATTTTGTGCCGATATGTGGAATAGATTTCCAGGTGATTGGGATAAAATTAGCCGTATGAGTATTTTCTCAAATAATCAAATTCGCATGGCAAATCTTTGCGTAGTTGCATCTCATACTGTTAATGGTGTTTCAGCCTTGCATAGTGAAATAATAAAAAATAGTATTTTTAAAGATTTTAACGATATATATCCACATAAATTTACTAACGTTACAAACGGTATTGCGCATAGACGTTGGCTTTGTCAATCAAACCCCGAATTATGTGAACTTCTTACCGAATGTATAGGCGATAAATACGTTAACGACGCATCACATTTGATAGAGTTTAAGAAGTTTGAAAACGATAAAACGGTTTTAAAACGCCTTAACGATATAAAAAAGATAAAGAAAGAACAATTCTGTAATTTTGCCAAGAAAAAACAAGGAATAATTATAGATCCAAATTCTCTGTTCGACGTTCAAGCAAAGCGTTTACACGAATATAAACGCCAACTCTTAAATGCTCTATATATAATTTCTTTATACAACGACTTAAAAGAAAATCCGGATATGCCTATGCTACCCAAAACCTTTATTTTTGGTGCGAAAGCAGCGCCTGGATATTATTTCGCTAAACAAATTATTAAACTTATATGTTGTTTAAGTGAAGATATTCGTAAAAACCCCAAAATTAATAGCAAACTTAACGTTGTATATATGGAAGATTATTGTGTTTCAATGGCTGAAAAACTTATGCCAGCAACTGAAATTAGTGAGCAAATTTCTCAAGCTGGTAAAGAAGCAAGTGGAACGGGTAATATGAAATTTATGATTAACGGTGCGCTTACAATCGGTACTTTAGACGGTGCAAACGTTGAAATGCAAGAAGCGTGTGGCAAGGATAACATATTTATTTTTGGTCTTACCACGCAAGAAGTTGATAGGCTTTGGAAAGAAGGGTATAATGCTAGCGAATTCTATTCTAACAACGTTAGACTTGAAAAAGTTATTCAAGCACTTCCCACCGGTTTTAACGGTCAAACGTTTAGTGATATTGCAAATTATTTATTAACAGGATCACCCGTTGCCGATCCGTATATGTGCATGGCTGATTTTGGTGCTTTCCACGATATTCATGAAAAAGCCGATATCGTTTATTCTAATAAACTTGATTGGGCAAAGAAAAGTCTTAACAATATTGCTACTGCTGGTATATTTGCTAGCGATAGAAGTATTCGTGAATATTCAGATAGAATTTGGGGGCTTAAAAAGATAAAATAAATGTTTTTTTACAATCCTCTTGATAAATTTTATAAAAGCGTTATAGGCGCTATTTCTGAAAGCGAAAAGGTTACGTTCAGAGTCAAAGGTAATTTTGACTCTGTCCTTTTTGTTTTTAAAAAAGATGGTGAAGAAGTTTATAATTCTTTTGCCATGCAAAAAAAGGACGATTTTTTTGAAATTGACCTTTCTTTTTCACGAGGATTATATTTTTATCGATTTGTTACAAATAAAGGCCATATAGGGTTAGACGATAAATATTTAGGCGTATTAAATTGCGATAATTTTTTTCAATTAACCGTTTATTCATCAAACTATATTGTTCCTGACTGGTTGCAAGGTGGGGTTATTTATCAGATATTTCCAGATAGATTTTGCCGTGCAGAACAAAATAAAACTATAAGCAAAGATAAATTTTTGCATGAGAATTGGCTTGATACCCCCGTTTATCAACCAAACGAATTTGGTAAAGTAATAAACAACGATTTTTTCGGTGGCGATTTAAAGGGAATTACAAGTAAATTAAATTATTTGGCTAAATTAGGTGTTACTGCCATATATTTAAACCCTATTTTTAAAGCATTTTCAAATCATAGATACGACACGGGAAATTATATGGATATTGACCCTCTTTTAGGCACGAAAAACGATTTTACGGATCTTATTTTATGCGCAAATAAAGTTGGTATAAAAATTATTTTAGACGGTGTTTTTAATCACACGGGCGACGATAGTATATATTTCAATAAATACGGTAATTACAACTCAATCGGGGCGTTTCAAAGTAAAGATTCAAAGTATTTTAACTGGTTTAATTTTACTTCTTATCCTAACGAATATGAATCATGGTGGGGAATAACAACCTTGCCGTCGGTAAATGAAAATTGCCAAGATTTTATTGATTATATAACGGGTAAGGACGGGGTGTTAGAACATTATACAAAATTAGGTGTTTACGGTTGGCGTTTAGACGTTGTTGACGAGTTGCCAACACACTTTGTTCAAAAAATTCGTTCTGCAATAAAAAACATTAACCCAAACGCTATAATTATAGGCGAAGTTTGGGAAGATGCTTCTAATAAAATTTCTTATGGTGTTCGTAGAGAATATTTTCAAGGTTATGAGTTAGATTCAGTAATGAATTATCCATTAAAAAACGCTATTATTAATTTTATTAGAACGGGTAACGTTGATAATTTATCTCTAGTGATTAAAGAACAACTTGACCACTATCCAAAATCTGTCATAAATTCGCTTATGAACATGCTTTCAACTCACGATACAATTCGTTTAATTACGGCTGTCGCAGGTGAAGATTTAATCAATAATACTAAAGATGTAATGAATAAAACTTTTATACCTAAAGAATTTTTGCCAAATGCTAAATTTTTAGTAAAAGTTGCTTCGTTATTACAATACACTTTATACGGTGTTCCTAGTCTTTACTACGGTGATGAAATAGGCCTGCAAGGCTACGTTGATCCCTTAAATAGAAAATGTTTTCCTTGGGGACAAGAAGACGTTGAACTTTTATCATGGTTTGAATTTTTAGGTAATTTGAGAAAAAATTACGACGCTTTTACAAATGGTGAATTAGAGTTGATTTGCGATAAAAACGAGCGTATGATCTTTGCTAGAAAAGGCTTGAAATCAGAAGTTTTAATAGCTGTTAATTTATCAAACACAACGTCCGAATTAATTTTTGATGGATCATTATACAGTTTAATCGATAATAAAAACCATCAAAACACCTATCATTTAAATCCTAAAACATTTAACTTATTTGTTAAAAAAGATTAAAACACTCTAAAAAGATTGACAATATAATTTTTTGGTGGTATCATTGAAATATAATTAAACTGTTGACGTAAAGTAGTAGATTCGGGTGCGTTATTTAGAGAGTTTACGGTTGGTGAAAGTAAATTATCGTTCCGTTTTGAATGGGTTACTGAGGGTAACGGCGAAATTAGTAGCCGTTAACGCATGTCGAGCGTTAAAGCGACAAGATATGATAGTATCTTACAAAGGTAAAAGAAAAAACTTTTACAAAAATGGGTGGCAACACGGATAAATTCGTCCCATGCGAGTTTCTCTGTGTTTTTATTTTTAAATTACTATAGGAGGACAGCGTTATGTCAGAAAAAAGAATTCCAACAAAAATGTATTTAGAAGAAAAGGAATTGCCTCGTAGTTGGTATAACATAAACGCTATAATGAAGGAAAAGCATGCTCCGGCACTTAATCCTAAAACGTTAAAACCTTGCACGCTTGAAGAATTAGAACAAGTTTTTTGTACAGAGTTAGCAAAACAAGAACTCAATATGACTGACGAATATATTCCAATTCCAGAAGAAATCATGGAATTTTATAGAATGATTCGTCCATCACCATTAACTAGAGCATATTATCTTGAAAAAGTTTTAGATACGCCGGCTGAAATTTACTATAAGTTTGAAGGAAATAATACGTCTGGCTCACACAAATTAAACTCAGCCGTTGCGCAAGCGTATTATGCAAAAGAACAAGGTCTTAAATCGTTGACTACCGAAACAGGTGCAGGACAATGGGGAACAGCACTTTCTATGGCCTGTGCTTTCTATGGGCTTGATTTAACCGTTTTTATGGTAAAATATAGTGCTGAACAAAAACCTTTTAGAAAAGCCGTTATCGAAACTTATGGTGGCAAAGTTATACCAAGTCCATCAGAAACGACTGAAGTTGGTAGAAAAATTCTAGAACAATTCCCTGGTACGGGTGGTTCTCTTGGTTGCGCCGTTTCAGAAGCAACTGAAAAAGCGTTAAACACACCAAACTGTAAATACGTTTTAGGTAGTGTTATGGATCACGTAATTCTACATCAATCTATAATCGGATTAGAAACTAAAACTGTTCTTGAAAAATATAATATAGAACCGGACATGCTCGTTAGTTGTGTAGGTGGTGGTTCAAATTTCGGTGGTTTTATCGCACCGTTCGTTAAGGATAAGATAGAAGGTAAGAAAAATTATCAAATTATCGGTGTTGAACCTGCTTCTTGCCCAACAATGACGAGAGGTAAATACGTTTACGATTACGGCGATACGGGCAAAATGACCCCACTTATGAAAATGTATACCTTAGGTAGTGGTTTTATGCCGTCAAAAAGCCATTCGGGTGGTTTAAGATATCACGGCATGAATCCTATCGTTTCTAAACTTTGTTACGACGGCGTTGTAGAGGCTAGATCGGTTGAACAAACCAAAGTGTTTGAAGCGGCAGTTCAATTTGCAAAATCAGAAGGTATTTTACCTGCGCCTGAATCTTCACATACAATTAGAGTTGTTATTGACGAGGCTCTTAAATGCAAAGAAACGGGCGAGAAAAAGAAAATTGTCTTCTGTTTAACGGGAACAGGATATTTCGATCTTGCTGCGTATTCAGCGTTTAACAAGGGCGAAATGACCGATTATATACCAACAGAAGAAGATTTGGCAAAAGGATTTGCATCTCTACCTGTAGTAAATTCAAATAATATATAAAAATTTTGTGTTTTACTTGCATATTTAAATAAAATTTATTATAATATAAATATAAATTATTTGGAGGAAAACCTAATGGCAGTAGTTGATAAGGTTAAAGAACTTATTGCTCAACAACTTAACAAATCAGTTGACGATATTTCAGAAGAAAAAGAAATTGTTAAGGACCTTGGTGCAGATTCTCTTGACGTTGTAGAAATGTTGATGAGTTTAGAAGAAGAATTTGATGTAACGGTTCCTGAAGAAGAAGCAGTTAATATTAAAACTGTTGGCGACATTGTTAAAGTTATTGAAAATAAATAATATAAATCTTCTTATAAAAAGCCTTGTTTATAAAAGACAAGGCTTTTTTACTTTTATTAGATAACTTAAAATATTGTTTCTATTGACAAACAATTATGAAAAGTGTTAAAATATATAAAATATTGAAATTTATTTATCGTGGTGAAATATGCTTAAAAAATATAAGTTTGGTGTTATTGGTGCAGGTTTTATGTCTACTGCAATTATAAATGGATGTATAAACTCAAAAGTTTTACTTCCCGATCAAATAATAGTAAGCGACGTGAACGAAAGTGCATTAGATAAGATTTCTCAAATAGGAGTAAGTGTTACTACCGACAATGCTAAACTTGTTTCTGAGTCGGAATTTGTATTATTTGCTGTTAAGCCACAAAGTCTTAACGACGTGTTACACACAATAAAAACAAGCGATTGCAACAAATTCATTTCTATTATGGCAGGAATAAAAAAAGAAAGAATAAAAGCCGTTTTTCCTTCGTCAATGGTTGCAAGATGTATGCCTAATACACCTTGCTCAATCGGGTGTGGTGCTGTTGCAATCGACCTTAGCGATTACTCAGAAAAAAACGATATAGATTTTATAACAAAACTTTTTAGTTCATTTTCACAAGTGGTTTTGCTTGATGAAAACAAAATGAATGCTGTTACAGGTATTTCTGGTAGCGCTCCTGCCTATTTTTATTTGTTTTTGAAATACGTAATTGATGCAGGTGTGAAAAACGGCTTGTGTTATGAAGATGCTAAAAATCTCGCCGTAAACACTATGATAGGTGCAGGTAAGATGGTTAAAAACTTTCCTGAAAAGAGTTTGGACGACTTGATTAATGCTGTTTGTAGCAAAGGTGGAACAACTATTGAGGCTGTAAAAGTATTTAACGAAAACGATTTAGACAATATTACACTAAAAGCTGTTAACGCTTGCGTGAAAAGATCAACCGAGTTGGAGAATATTTAATGAAATTAGTAAATATTTATACGGATGGTGCTTGTAGTGGTAATCCGGGTGATGGTGGATATTGTGCTATTTTAATTTATAATGGAATAGAAAAAATTGTTTCAGGTAGCGAAAAAGAAACTACTAATAATCGAATGGAACTTATTGCCGCAATAAAAGGATTACAAGCATTAAAAGAGCCGTGCACGGTTAATCTATATAGCGATTCGCAATATTTGGTTGATGCTTTTAATCAAAACTGGATTATAACTTGGCAAATGAACTGTTGGAAAACAGCGAATAAAAAAGAAGTAAAAAACCCAGATCTTTGGAAAATTCTTATTGAATTAAACGAAAAGCATAAAATAACCTTTATCAAAGTAAAAGGGCACGCCGATAACGAGTATAATAATAGATGTGATAAAATTGCAGTAGAAGAATATAAAAAATTACAATAAATTTTCAAAATGATAAATATACTTTATCATGAGCAAATTTTTTAGTTTGGATAAAATTAAAATATATTTATCAGGATTGCTAATTTTTTCTTTAGGTTGCTCTGCGATTATATTTACCGTTTTATATCTAGAAACGTTTGAGAAAGGATTTCTTAAAGATTATTCTTTTTTATTAAACGGTGTTTCTGTTGGAATAATAACTGCTACAACTATTGCTTTTTATTGTTTTTTTAGAGATAAAACAAAAATCATTTATAAATTCTTTTTTATAACGGTTTTTTTCTTTTTTGCAATAGCATTATCGTTAT
>JAZOMV010000009.1:0-2200 GCA_045654165.1 Christensenellaceae bacterium | reverse complement strand
ATTGTATCAAACGTTGTTATAAAGTTCAAGGTAAAAACGACGAATTCAAAGGTAACATAACAGAAATTATCGAAGTTGAGTTGGAAACTAAAAACAACAATTACGATACACGAGAAATCGAAGTTGAATACGGTATTTGGTTTAAATACGCTGACTAAAGGAGGGTAAAATGAAAGAATATATACATTTTGATACTGAAAAAGATATTACCTTTAACGTGGTATATAAAGATGATGAAAAGCAACTAGCAGTAGTTGCTTCTTCGTCAGAAGGTAAAATTAGCGTTTTAGAATATGAAATTAAAGAAGACTCGAACGGTGAATATTTTGAATACGGGCGTGTCTTTGAAAAAATATATTTTAATGACTTTGAAGAAGTTAAGGAGGTGATTTAATGTATACGATTGAAATTAAAAATTTAAGATACCAAAAACCCACTAAAGAATGGCAGGTTAAAGTTGATCGCTCTTCGGTGCTTGGTAATCCGTATTATATGAAATCCGAATACGAACGTGGAATCGTTTGTGAGAATTACAGAAGGTATTTTTACAAGAAAATCTACGATGGAGATTCGGCTTTTGTTAATGAAATCGAAAGGCTAAAAACACTTTTACTTCAATACGGAAAGTTAGAACTGTATTGTTGGTGTTATCCGAAAATGTGTCACGCACAAACAATAAAAGAATATCTCGAAAGGCACTATACAACGAAAGGATTATTATGAAAGAAAATTTTATTAAAACTAAACCTTTTAAAACTCTTGCAATATCTCAAGGGTTAACAGGCAAAATGGCAGGAATGCCGGCAATTACAACATCTCTTCTTTGTAATGAAAATTGCAAGAAATTATCTAACATAATCGGTACTGTTTGTGAAAAATGTTATGCGATTAAATACGTAAAATCGCGTCCTAACGTTAAAAAGGTCTATGAAGAAAACACAACTCTTTTAACTTCTTCCATTATTCCAAGAAAACAGTTACCCTTTATAAACGCTGCGTACTGTAGATTAGAAAGTTTTGGAGATATAGTAAACGCTACTCAATTGCAAAACTACGTAAATTTAGTCAAGAAAAATAACCACTGTGTATTCTCTTTATTTACAAAGAATTACACGGTGGTTTTTAACTATTTTAAGGAAAATAAACAACCTAAAAACTTATCTATCGTAATATCTTCACTTCTTATAAACGAGCCGTTCAATATAGATTATTTGAGCGAAACGAACTTAACTAACGTAAAGATTTTTACGGTATATTCAAAGCCTTATGCAAACGGTAACAACGTTATTATAAACTGTGGAAAAACACGTTGCATTGATTGTTTAAAGTGCTATAAACCCAATAAACAACCGATATACGTATCGGAAATTTTAAAATAAAACATAAAAAAAGGAGGATTTCTTATGAGAAAACTAAAACGACCAAAAACACTCACAAACAAAAAAGCATTAAAAATGTTGGCTTTCACAGTATGGGAACTTGTCGAAAACGAAGGACATTCAGAGTGGTGGTTAGACTTCGCTTTTGGCTTAACACAAAAAGAAACAAGATATTTGTTAAACAAAATAATAAATAATGACGAAAGGAGTTAAACGTATGAAAAACACAAAAAAGCAAAACACAAAACCTCGTTATGAAGTTATCTCTTATGGCGGAAAATACCAAGTAGAACCCAGTCTTGACTTGTACGAAGTTGAAGATTTTGTGGGCGAAAAAAGATACGGATTAGCAATTTGTCTTAACGTAGTTGAAAACAACAAAGTGGTTGAGCCGTTTGCAACGTTTACCGTTTCGTTTGGCGAGTTTATAGGCGTAAAAGATGCAGTTTACATTGATACAAATAATTGCAATTTTGCTTTCCAATTAAAAAAGCAAGGCTTTGGAGTTGATACGGGAATAACAAAACAAAGTGGTTTTTGGAATTATCCGTTATGGATATTTGAAGAATCATTACTTCGTCAAATAGACAATGACGTTTACGAAGAATATGCAAAACAATATGAAAATTTTTAAGGAGTATATACAAATGAAAAGAGAACAAATGAAACAAAAAGCAGTTGAGATTTTAAAGGAAATGGGCGTTTATTCGCCTTATATCGAGGCTTTTGAGAAAAACGACGTAGTAACAATGTTTGAAAGATACGCAGGTTTTTGGGCTTATCAATACCCCGAACTTCAAGAAAAAATCAAAGACTTTGAA
>JAZOMV010000008.1:0-10773 GCA_045654165.1 Christensenellaceae bacterium | reverse complement strand
GCTTGCGCACCTGCCCATTCGTTCTGCATAATACCAAGGAAGTTAACCATTTGGTTACAAAGAGTTGAAAGGTGACCTGCCGGTGAAGAAGTAATCTTTCCGGGAACACCACCTAAACCTTCTTTAATAAGTTGACGAAGTGACCAACCAGCGCAATAACCAGTAAGCATTGAAAGATCGTGGATGTGAATATCTGCGTTTCTGTGTGCTTCGCCAATTTCTTCGTCGTATACTTCGCTAAGCCAATAGTTTGCCGTTACTGCACCACTGTTAGAAAGAATAAGACCACCTACCGAATAAGTTACGGTAGAGTTTTCTTTAACACGCCAGTCTGCAACCTTAAGATAGTCGTCTACTACTTTCTTGTAGTCCACAATCGTAGACTTTATGTTACGTACTTTTTCTCTTTGTTTACGATAGAGAATATAACTCTTTGCAACGTCTACGTAGCCTGCTTGAATAAGAACTACTTCTACGCTGTCTTGAACGTCTTCTACGTTGATTACGTTATCTTTAATCTTCTTTGAAAAATCTGCTGCTACACGAAGCGTTAACATATTAAGTATGTCTGCCGTGTAATTTACGCCTTTTGCATTAAAGGCTTTGGAAATTGCGATAGAAATTTTCGACATGTCGAATTCTACTATTTTTCCATCTCTTTTCTTAACCTGAAACATTTTCTTTCCTCCGTTTTTATTATTTTATATTCCTATTTGTGTGAGCCTATTCAATATACCACAACACCTAGTATTCTGTCAATCAATTTTTCCCATATTTTGATAAAAATTTTTTGTTAAACCACAAGATATTGTGTTTGTAAAAATAAAAAATCCCCCTTAACACCTTATAAAATCAAGGTGCTAATAAGGGGGATTTTATTGTTTCCTAAGTTAAACTCTAGCGAATTCGATTATTGTAAGAATAATTTCTTGAACAATAATACCCAAATAAGATCAAGCCACCCAAAAACGATACCACTAGGAATAGTAACGAGAATACAGATGACAAGTCTAAGTAACCCGCCTTTTTTAAGCCAAGTTGACCATCTTACTACAAGTTCTGTAACCCAGTTAACTACGGGGATAAGAAGTAAAAGAATTTGCACTAAACGGCTCTGTTTGTTAAACCAAGTCATAATTTTTCCTCCTAATAAACATTATATAATTATAATATAATAAAAAAGTAAATTTGTAAATAGATTTTAAATATTTTTTTAATATTTTTTACCATATCCAAAAAATTGACTTGCTTTTATTTGAAAAATGTAATAGAATATATTTTGCTTGACGGAGAGGTGTCAGAGTGGTCTAATGTGCACGCTTGGAAAGCGTGTATACGGCAACGTATCGGAGGTTCGAATCCTCTCCTCTCCGCCATAAAGGAACAAAGTTGAACCAAACGGTTCGGGTTTGTTCCTTTTTTATTGTGTGGTGAGGGGCGATTGATTTAAACCTTTGGTTCGGTCGCCTTTGATGGACTTGTCTTTACGGGCTTAGTCCTGCGATTTATCGCAGTATCCCCTCTCCTCTCCGCCAGATTGTACTCAGTTGAACCTTGTCGGTTTAACTGAGTATTTTTGATTTATAACACAAAACAGTCACTAGAATATTTCTAATGACTGTTTTTCTATTAATTTTATTCGGGTCTTTTATCAAAATCTAAAGTTAAATCGTAATCGCCTAACTTGTTTACCTTAAATCCGTTCTTCTTGTATTCTTCATCATCAAACGCTTCAAGTTCATCTATTGCGAGTTCACTATTTAAGCCCATTTCTACTTCACACCAGAACAATGGTAAATATACCCCTTTGTTCTTTCTTTGGGGATATCCTACTACACCCCAGCGAATCTTGCAAGGCGAATTGAATTTTTGTAATTTTTTATAGTTGCGATTTTAACCAAAAATTAAATTCGTTCTCCCTTGCAAGTCTCACCTAAATTTCAAATATTACTCCTTGTATTTCGTGCTGTAGTTCGGCTACCCCGTCGAAAGAAAAAACACAAAGGAATAAAAAAGATTAAATCTTATCCAATCTACAAAATCTTGAAAGAGAAAATTAGTTTTGAGAACGTTAATCGCATTAGTGAATTAGCGTTTAACAGTCTTTTCCCCTATGGGATACAACTTGAAAGTAACCATTTTTTAAAAAATTTCATAAAATAATTATTAAGCAAAATTTTGTTTTAATAAGGAGTATTTTATGAATCCATTTACCGAAAAACCTTTATCTATTTTAAGCAGTTTTCAAAATTGGAAGAATCTTTATCCAAAAGCATATAATAAACATGAAGTAAACCCATATACAAAAACCCGAATTATTCTTATGAATGGAACGGAATTTGAAGCTAACTGGTTTTCGCACCAACTTGCAAGACATACCACCAATAACGATTTAAGAAGGGAAATTAGCGTTACACGGTCGGTAGAAAAACAACAACAACTTAAAATTTCACTATTAAAACCCGCAAATGAAAGCGCACTTGAACACACTATATCTTACGAACAATTAGCAGTTGATTTAACCGCAGAACTTGCTAAAAGAGAGTGTGATTGTTACGTTAAAAAGGCATTAGATTTTGCCCTTCTTGAAGATTTTGACCATCTATATCGATACGCTAATCTACTACATATGGAACAAGGTATTCTCGCCGAAAATTTAGTTGGTAAATACACCGAAATAATGCCTGGTAGACCTACTATTTCTCATCATCGATTCAGTAAAGATAACGTTAAACGCAATATCAACTCTAAAACAGCTAATAAGCAAACCATTTTATCTACAATGATAATAACTGCCGCCGAACAGCAAACAATGAATTATTACATGAATATAACTAACCTTGCAAACAACGAATTATCAAGAAAATTATACCAAGAAATAGCACTTGTTGAAGAAGAACACGTAACTCAATACGAATCTTTAATGGATTCTAGTGCAAGTTGGTTAGAAATGCTACTTTGGCACGAATACTGCGAATGTTATCTATATTGGTCTTGCTACGTCACGGAAACCGACCCGTATATTAAGCAACTTTGGGAAGAAAACCTTGATATTGAAATTGGGCATTTACATAAAGCAAGCGAACTTCTTAAAGAATACGAAAATAAAGACTGGCAAGAAGTTATACCGGACGGAAACTTCCCTAACCCTATTTCTCTACACGAAAACATAGACTACGTAAGGGATATTTTAGAAAGCACCGTTCAATTTACCGGCAATTTAGAAGATTACGTTAACGTTAACCAACTCCCTTCAGATGCAAACTTTTTCGAGTTCCAAAAGATTATAAACCCTACGATAGAAATTGTTCCGTCTCATATAGTTATCGATACTCATATTAGAAATTATGGTAAAGACTATCGTTTTGAAGTAGCACCTAATCCAATAAAAGAATTACGTTTAAGAACGGTTGACAACACTTCCGTAGGTAGAAAAAAAGACGAAGCAACAAGTACAGACTTTTTCTGCAACACCTGTAAAAACAAGTGATTTTAAATAAAATTTTTTATCTTAATGAAAGATATTAAAACTCTAATATGAGTTCAATGAGTGACGCACGCACTCCGCCAATCGTAACCTAACCCGAACATTAGTTCTGGGTTAGGTTATTTTTTTGTAAAATCCATGTCAGTAAACTATTGACAAATGGAAAAGTCGTGATATTATCTTCCTGCACAAGGAGGTAATATGACAAATTTACAACAAGCAAACGAATACACAAAAAGATTATTTTCAACAAATTGGGTGAAATGGGTACACGAAGGAACAAGACCCGCCGAAACAAACGCAGAGAAAAACACGAACGTATTTATAGGAACTATTTCAAAACATTGTGCAATGTGTTTGAATCTCAACGGCTGTTGCTTTGTGGTAGATAAATGTCCACCTAAACCATTACACCCAAACTGCCATTGTTTTTGCGTAGACATTCCGTCAATAACAGCAAAAGCAGAGTGCCCTATTGAAAAGTTTACTAAATATATTTTCGCTAATGAAAATAGTAAAAAAGACTTGTTTGAAAGTTGGGGATATAGTATAATGGACTCAGGGTACTTACAGCAAGAGTTTATTAAACAAGCAAAACTTGCCTATTCTATTGGTGATTATGAATTAGACAGACTAGATGATTATGGGCAACGAATAAACATAGAAATTAGGTTAAAAAGAAAAGATAAAGAATGATACGTAACCTTTCAATCGGGTTGGATGGTATATCCAAACGGAAAAATAATATTAACAACACCATATTGAGATAAATAATATGAAAGAATATGATAGAGTTGAACTTATAGTTGAAAAAGAAAAGTATGCAAAAGAAGGTGTTCACAAAGGAATGGATGGATGGATTTGTGACCCAAGAAATATTAATGGTCAATGGCTTGTTTGCTTTGACCAAGAGTTTGATTTGCCAAATATTGCAACAATTCCTGTAAAAGAAGAAGATTTAAAAGTAATAAAAGAGAGCGATTAAAACTCAATTAAGAGTTCAATGAGTGACGCACACACTCCACCAAGAGAGATTGTACTCTAATAACGAATACCATCTTTTTTATTTTTGGTATATAATTATATTATCGTTATTGATATAAGGAATAAGATTATGGATTTTAATAAAAATATTATGCACAACGTACGGGAAAACGGCGTTCCGTTTATCTTAAAAAATTATATGGACAAAATTAGAAATTAAATTACTTAAAAGATTTTGAGTTTTATTCTTTACATATCATAGAAATAATTGTATAATTTAATCAATATTTTTTCAAGAGGCGTATATGTCAAATTCAAACAGAGCTAAAACCGGACAAAGAGCCGGCATTATAGGTATAATTTCTAACGTTTTACTTGCCACGGGCAAACTGCTTGTTGGTATTTTTTCGGGTGCTATATCTATTATTGCAGACGCTCTTAACAATTTTTCCGATAGCATAAGTTCAATAATTACTCTTATCGGGTTTAAGGCATCTCAAAAGCCTGCCGACGCTGACCACCCGTTCGGGCACGCTAGATACGAATACGTTACGGGTTTAGTTATTGCTATGTTAGTTATTTTGGTGGGTTTTGAACTTGGCAAAAGTTCTATAGAAAAAATACTTTCGCCAGTTAGCGTAGTATTTTCATTGACAACGGTTATCGTGCTTGCAATATCTGCGATTGCCAAACTGCTTTTATCTTTTTACTATTCTAAAACGGCAAAGGCCATTGATTCGGAAACGCTTAGGGCTATGTCTGTTGACAGCAGAAATGATTCGGCAGTAACTACCTTAGTTTTAATCGCTATACTTGTCGAACGTTTTACGGGATTATTCATAGACGGGTACGTTGGCGTTTTAGTTGCCGTGTTTATTTTCTATAGTGGGTTTAAACTTACCCTTGAAACGATTTCCCCTATTTTGGGAAAAAAGAACGATTCGTTAATTAAAGAGCAAATCCTTGCGAAAATAAAAGAATACCCCATCGTTATAGGGTATCACGATCTTATGATACACGATTACGGACCTGGTGTTTCGTTTTGTTCTATACATTTTGAAATAGACAAAAATCTTGATCCGTTATACGTGCACGAACTTATCGACAAGTTTGAACGGGAATTTTTAAACATAGGCGTTAACCTAACCGTGCATTACGACCCTGTGGTAACGGATAGCCCTGAACTTAACCTTATCAAGCACACCGTTACGACGGAATTAGTTAATTTTGACAATAGACTTTCTATTCACGATTTTAGAAGTATACCGTGCGACGGGTTTACTAAAGTTTTCTTTGATTTGCCGTTACCCGAAGATTTGAAAGACCAAAAACAAAATATCACTTCACGTATTAACAACGTGCTAAACGGAATTAACGACGTTAAATATTCGGCAGAAATTACTTTTGACTCTGAAGCGTTTAACTAGCGCAAAACATATTAAGGAGAAACGTTATGATTTTTGATAGACTTGAAAACAGTAAAACTTATTATTCCACACACAAAAATTTTGAAAAGGGCTTTGATTTTATTAAAAAAGCCTTAACTGAAAACCTTGCGCCCGGCAAATATGAAATTGACGGTAAAGACATTTTCGCATCCGTTTTAGAATACGACACGAAAAAAGATGCTGACGGCGTTGCTGAAGCGCATAAATACTATATTGATATTCAGTTTATCGTTTGGGGTGAAGAACTTATGAAAGCCCTAGATATTTCTAAAGCACAGCCTAAGACCGTATATAACGGTGAAAAAGACGTACAATTCTTTTTAGACGGCGAGTGGTCGTCCGTAAACGTTTTAGAGTCTGGCGATTTTGCAATCTTCTTCCCTAACGACGTTCATAAACCTAGTTTAGCCGTTAACGATCAACCCACCCCCGTTAAAAAAATAGTAGTAAAAGTTAAAACATAAAAAACAAGCCCCGAAAAACGGGGCTTGTTTTTATATACCTAATAGTTTTACTGCATTATCGTAAAAAATCTTTTGTTTTTCTTCTTCAGTTAGCAAAAAGTCTAGAGCCACCCCACCTATATACATTGCAGGGTTACAGATAGGATAATCTGAACCAAATAAAAACCGTTCAGCACCGAACTCATCTATACCGTGCCTTAAAACGCCGTGACGGTAAATCCCCCCACCCGAAAGATCGACTAAATAATTATCGTTTTTTTCCATGCGTTTCAAGTGTGATTCAAACAAATTTCCGTCGCAAATATGTGCGCCTACGAATTTTACGTTCTTATGATTTTTAACCACTTCGTCCATTTGTTTAATACTCGTTTCGTCGTAGTTGGTATTAGAGTGCAAATTAACGATCATGCCGTAATGGTCTACGGCTTCTAAAATTTCGCTAAGTTCTTTACACGAATAATCCGACCAACCGTGCATATACGGAACTAATTCCCCAACTAATTTAACGCCTTGTTTGTGCATGCGTTCAACTTCTTTAATCGAATCTTTTACGAAACTAGGATGAACGTGAAAACCTGGAATATAGAACCCGTCGTAATAATCTCTAAGTTCAAGAGCCTTGTCGTTAAGTGCTTTAATGAAAGAAAAGTCAGGATTATAATTACGGTTTTTATTTACAACCGAACCACAAACCTTTTCTACGCCAAGGTTAGTTAAATCACGCTTAGTGTTTTCAGCCGTCATATTGCAATGCTCAACGTGTGTACATATATTGAATTCGTCGGCATCAAACAAGTGCGTATGAAAATCTATAATTTTATATTTACTCATTTTTACCCCTTATACTTGCGACGGATTATATTTAACCTTTGGCAACTCTTTTAAGTATTCCGTCAACATCTCAGGTTTGAAACCATTGTTTTCAATAATTTCTTTCAAAAAATACCCACTAGGCTTTATCGTGCGCTTAAAACCGTTCTCTCTATCCACGTCTACTAGCCCGAAACGAGGCTTGAACGAACCCCATTCGTAGTTATCGAGCAATGACCAATAGCAAAAGCCTTGAACGTCTACACCCATTTTAATCGCTTGACTTAGTGCGCAAAGATACTCGGTTATATACGCTATTCTAAACCCGTCGTCATCAGCAGAACAACCGTTTTCAGAAATAAACACGGGCTTATCCGACAATCTTGTTAAAGCGCTTATAACACACTCGGGGAAAAATTCGTCTAAATAAAAAGGTGCGTCTATCATAGGCGTAAAGGTATGTTCGTACCTTTTACCCCTTATCTCTTTAGAGCGTGCGTCACGCATTTTCCTATCGTAGATATTTATAGACCAAAAATCTAAAGAATTTTTTATATCCATATCGTAGATACCGTCTATACCTTCCATAACAAGTTCGCCCGTACGAATAGCGTGAAAGAAAAATTCGTTACAGAAAGCGTCGTAATAATCAGCCAAAGCGTTATCGAATTTATCTTGTCTTCTTACGGGGTAAAAATCCATATACGCATGTGCAGTTGATACGGGTTTGTTAGAATATTTCTTTATTATATGGTAAGCTTTTGCGTGCCCGATCGTACAGTTAAATTTATGGATTTTATGAGTTTCGTTCATTCCACCGTTGAATTCGTTAAAAATATTCCACCTATCCACGTATTGAGCCACGATAGGCACTATATATTCAACGAAACGCAAAAAACTTTCTATATTTTCATACTTTTGAAAATGCCCTTTATCTGTTAACCATTTAGGCACGGTAAAATGGTTTAAAGTTAAAAATACTTTAATTCCGTTTTCCTTTAACAAAGCAAGTTGGCGAACGTAATGCTCTACGGCTTGACTATTCCATTCCCCTTCAACAGGTTCTATCCTTGCCCATTCTATACTCATACGGTAAATTTGATGACCAAGTTCTTTAAGAAGTTTTACGTCTTCTGCGTACAACTCATAAGAGTTACACGCTTTGCCCGAAACTTCGCAAGATGGATCTTTTTTAAGTTTTTCTTGCTCGCTTGCCCAATGCCCAGAGTAAATATTATCCCCTTCTATTTGATGCCCTGCAGTTGAACTACCCCACTCAAAACCCTTGGGAAAATCAAATTTTTTAATAGAAAAAATATCGTTCATATCACACCTTTTTTTTATTATACTACCTAGTAAAAACTTTTGTCAACCTTAAAATAAAAAATTGACTAACTTTAAAATGTAAATTAAAATTTGAATATAAAAAACAACCCTAACTAAACACAAATAAAAATGTTCAATTAAGGTTAAGTGTTAAGTTTTTTCTACTATTTTTCTAATCTATCTAACGATTATCACTAGTTAAAATGATCATACCTACAAACTTTTTGTTAGGCATTTTTAATTTTTTTTGTTTTATTAAACTAAAAATCTATTTCTAAAAGTTCGTTCATATCGAAAACGTAATAGTCGCATACGGATTGCATTTCTTGTACGCAGTCTTTAGATGACGGGTCGAAAACCCCACAGACTTTCATACCTGCTTGTTTAGCAGTTTTATCTGCATTAATATTATCGTCTAAAAACAAAACGTTTGAAACGGTTATACCTAATTTTTCAGCGACCTTTACGTAAATCTCGGGGTTGGCTTTGGTTGTAAAAAAATCGTCGCACGACCACACGTTATCAAAAAGATCGTAAAGCCCCACCCTTTTCAAGCAAGCATCTAAAGTGATATGTGGGCTAGCAGTTAAAACGTTAAGACTTGCACCCTGACTTTTAAGCACATTAAGAACTTTAACGACGTTGTTTTTTGCAGGTATCTTATAAAAATACTCGTCAATCATATTTTTTTGCATTTGCTCTAAAAGTTGGCTTTTAGTTATATCTAAGCCCAAGTCGTTAATAAAGTAGTCGGCTGTTCCGTTAAAGCCCAAAGGTGTTATAATCTTAACTATATCGTCGCCATATTTAACATTATTCTCGTCTAAAATCTTAAGCATTCCATTTATAAATGCTGGCATAGAATCCACTAAAGTTCCATCAAAATCAAAAAGATAAGTCTTCATTTATTCACCGAATTTATTTTCTTATATGATAACACAAGGTTTGATTTTTCTCAACCTTTTTAGTTGCTTTTTGAAATACGCTATGATATAATTTCATTATGAAACTCAATTTAGAACAATTAAAAAGTATAACTCAAGGTGCCGTAAACATTTATGAAAAAGACGGTTACTTTGATTTTCACCGTTTTACACCCGAACAAGAATTTTTGTATGACGACCCCGAAAATCCAAGACCCCTAGCCGTAAGCAAACAGAAATCTTTAACTTCTGCAGGTATTAAACTCCGTTTTATCACGGATAGTACTACCCTTTCTTTAACAGTAAAGTTTGAAAACGGAACGTGGCGCAGTTACTATTCGGCAGACGTTTGTTGTAACGGCAAATTTATAGGCGCAATCGCTTCGCACGAATCTATGCCAAAAGACATTTACGTCGGCATAGAAGAAAAAGAAATAACCAAATCGTTTAGTTTTGATAATGGTGAAAAAGAAATTTGCATTTATCTACCATTTTCTACCATAACTAAAATTAAGGATATTATTCTTGACGACGGTGCGTTTATCAAGCCCGTTAAACCCGAAAAAATTCTTTTGGCGTTTGGCGACTCTATTACGCACGGTTACGACGCTTTTCGTTCGTTTAACAGTTACGCTAATCGCCTTGCCGACAAACTTAACTACCAAATTTACAACAAGGCTATCGGTGGCGAAATATTCTTCCCCGAACTTGCAAAAACCAAAGATGCGTTTATCCCCGACTTAATTACCGTAGCGTACGGCACTAACGACTGGAACAATACTAACATTACTCCTGAAATTTTAATAGACCACGCTCAATCGTTTATTAAAAACCTAAAAACCACATATCCAAATAGCAAGATTGCCATTATATCACCTATTTGGAGAAAGGATCTTGAAGAAGAAAGACCGTGTGGTGAGTTTTCTTCGGTAGCAAAAGTTCTAAAAGATCAAGTGGAACAATTTGATAACGTATACTTTATTTACGGTTTTGATTTTGTCCCAAAGGATTCTTCTTATTACACGGATGCAAAATTACACCCTAACGACCAAGGCTTTGAGCATTATGCAAACAACCTTTATAAAGAAATTAAAAAGATTTTATAGAAAAAAAGATAGGCAAAGCGCTCTTCCATTAGGGATTTTAATTGAATATTTTAGAAAACTCGTCTTTTAACAAGTCGAGTTTTCTTTTATCCACACAAAAATACTTGAAAAATTTTTTTATGAGTGTTATAATAATTATGCTAAACAAAACTAAATGTATGGAGCGGAGTGTCTTTATTTTTATGGCGCTTTATATCATTTTGCACAATTACTTTTTGAATTTGA
>JAZOMV010000007.1:0-4258 GCA_045654165.1 Christensenellaceae bacterium | reverse complement strand
ATGCGCAATCTTCTTCTTTAAAGCCACGGCTGGTGACACTTGGAGTACCGATACGAACACCACTTGTCACGAACGGTTTTTGCTTATCGAAAGGTATAGCGTTGTTGTTAAGAGTGATGTTAACTTCGTCTAAAAGATGTTCTAATTCTTTACCAGTGATGTCTTTATCAGAAAGGTCTAAAAGCATAAGGTGGTTATCCGTTCCACCTGAAACGAGTTTAACACCGAGTTCTAAGAACTTTTCGCTCATTGCTTTTGCATTTTTAACGATTTGTTCTTGGTAAGTTTTGAATTCGGGTTTTAACGCTTCGCCGAACGCTGCTGCCTTTGCTGCGATAATGTGCATTAAAGGACCACCTTGAGTTCCTGGGAATACTGCCTTATCGATAATTTTTGCGTATTCTTCTTTACACAAGATCATACCACCTCTTGGTCCTCTCAAAGTCTTGTGCGTAGTCGTGGTAACGAAATCTGCATAAGGAACGGGACTAGGATGCAAACCAGTTGCAACAAGACCTGCGATATGCGCAATGTCAACCATCATATATGCGCCCACTTTATCACAAATTTCTCTAATACGCTTAAAGTCGAAAACTCTAGGATATGCGCTTGCGCCACATACTAAAATTTTGGGTTTTACTTCTAAAACTTTTGCTTCTAAATCGTCGTAGTCGATAGTGCTGTTTTCTTCGCTAACGCCGTAGCCTACTGAATTAAAATATTTACCAGAAACGGTTACGGGGCTACCGTGAGTAAGGTGTCCTCCGTGAGCAAGGCTCATACCCATAATGGTATCGCCCGGTTGAAGCACGGCAAAGTAAACTGCAAAGTTTGCGTTTGCGCCACTGTGAGGTTGTACGTTTGCGTGGTCTGCACCAAACAATTTTTTAGCACGTTCGATAGCAAGTTTTTCTACTATATCAACGCATTGACAACCACCGTAATATCTATGTTCGGGGTAACCTTCTGCATACTTATTCGTAAGAACGCTACCTGCGGCTTTCATTACGTTTTCAGAAACGAAGTTTTCACTTGCGATAAGTTCAATGTTGTTTCTTTGTCTTTGAAGTTCTTTTTCAAGACCTTCGTAAAGTTCAGGGTCTGCAATCTTGATTGAAGTTAAATCCGTCATTTTTATTTCTCCTATGTTTTTTATTTTTCTATAATTTTTATCTCTATAATTTTGTGGCTAAACGCCAAAAGTTTTTTTAGCCTTTTATCTATTAGTGCAAGCACTAAGTACCATACGACAACTAGCCCTACGGCTAGAAGCATGAGCCACAAATCGTTTTTTATAAATAGCCCGTTTATAAGAACGGCTAAACCTATTAGTAAAAGTGGAACTAAAAACGCTAATATCGAGCCTAAAAACTTTCCGTCTTTTTCCGTTTCGATTACCACCGTGTCACCTACTTTTGCACCTAGACCGTTAACGGCTGTAAACTCTACGCTAGATGCGTTCTTGGGAAAAAGACACATTCCACATTTACTACACTCATCTTTTTTATCTACTTTTACTATCGCCTTGTTTTTTTCAACGGCAGTTACTACGCCTTGCTCTCTCATTAGTCTTTCAAAAATTCAGCAAGACGGGAAATTTCCACAGGGGTTTCCGTTCCGTCAGCCATCTTTTTAAGTTTTACAACACCTTCTGCAAGTTCGTTAGAACCTAAAACGCCAACGTATTCAGCACCGATTTTATCTGCGTACTTAAACTGTGACTTAATCCCTCTATTCATGTGATCAAAATCACAAGAAATACCGTTTAATCTTAAACCGTTTGCTATTTCGAACACTTTTCTATTAGCATCTTCGCCCATTGGCGCAAGATAAACTTTAACTTTGTTATCGTTAGGAATTTGAACTCCGGTGTTTTCTAAAAGCATTAAAAGTCTTTCTATACCCATTGCGAAACCTATACCTGCAACGTCATTCCCACCAAGTTGGGATATAAGCCCATCGTATCTACCACCACCACAAACTGTTCCTTGTGCGCCGATATTTTCAGAAACGAATTCAAAAACCGTTCTCGTATAGTAGTCAAGACCACGAACTATTCCACTATCTACGGTATATTCTACATTAACGGCATCTAACAAAGATTTTACTTTTTCAAAGTGGTTTGAACAATCTTCGCAAATGTAATCTATAATCTTTGGTGCGTTTGCCGTGATCTTTTTACAGTCGTCGTTTTTACAGTCTAAAACTCTTAATGGATTTTTTTGAAGTCTATCCTTGCAGAGTTCACACATACCGTCAATGTTTTGATTTAAGAATTCTTTAAGCGCATCTTGATATTTTTTTCTACAATCTTTACACCCGATACTGTTGATATAAAGTTTAATATTCTTTATGCCGATATTATCTAAAAAAGATTTTGCTAAAAGAATAACTTCTGCATCAACGTTAGCGTCGGTTGCACCTAAAAATTCTATCCCGAATTGATGGAATTCTCTCAATCTACCTGTTTGTGGACGTTCGTAACGGAAACATTGCGTTATATAATATAGTTTTGCCGGCAATGCGCTTGAATACATGCCGTTTTCAATAAACGCTCTAGCAACGCCTGCCGTACCTTCTGGTTTTAAGGTGATACTTCTATTACCTTTATCAAAGAAAGTATACATTTCTTTATTAACTATGTCCGTTGTTTCGCCTACGCCACGCAAGAAAACTTCCGTATGTTCAAAGGTTGGCGTACGAATTTCGTTTGCGCCGAATAACTTTGCCGTTTTTCTTGCCGTATTCTCAATAAACTGCCATTTATAACTATCCTGAGGTAGTACGTCTTTTGTGCCTTTTGGTATATTTATCATATCAATTTCCTTACAGAATATATTTTTTAAGATCTTTTGTCTTGGTTTCTTTACCAAGTCTTTCGTTAACGTAAGCGCTATCGATTATCACTTCTTTCGTCATGGTATCGCCACCTGCGTTAAAGGAAATTTCTTCTAAAAGATTTTCCATAACCGTATGCAATCTTCTTGCCCCGATATCTTCGCTTGTTGCATTCATTTCTTCTGCAATAGTTGCGATTTCTGCAATAGCGTCGTCTGTAAATTTCAATTCAACGCCGTCCACTCTTAAAAGAGTTGCATATTGTATCGTGATTGCGTTTCTTGGCGTGGTTAATATATCGATAAAGTCTTGCTTGGTTAAACTGTTAAGTTCAACTAAAATAGGAAATCTACCTTGCAATTCGGGAATAAGATCGCTTACTTTTGACACGTGGAAAGCACCTGCCGCTATAAAGAGAATATAATCGGTCTTTATAGAGCCGTATTTGGTCATTACCGTAGAGCCTTCTACTATCGGAAGAATATCTCTTTGAACGCCTTCTCTAGAAACGTCTTGTCCACTACTATTTTTGCCCTTTGCCGCTATCTTATCTATTTCGTCGATAAAAATAATACCTTCGTTTTCAGCACGGCGAATCGCTTCTTCATTTACCGAATCTTTATCGATAAGTTTATCTGCCTCTTCGTCTAAAAGAAGTTTTCTTGCTTCTTTTACAGTAAGTTTTCTCTTTTTGCGTTTCTTAGGCATAAAGTCGCCGAATATACTGCCTATACTGATTTCGCCTCCACCAGGGACGAGTTCCATCGGCTTTGGATTATCGGCAAGTTCTACTTCTATTACTTCGTTATCGTAATATCCTTTCTTTAAGCCTTCTAAAATATTCTTTTCAAAAATGTCGTTAGGGGTTTCGCCCTTATCCATTTTTCTTACTTCGGCAACGATTTTGCTAAGTTTTACGTCTACGGTAGCGCCTGCTTTTTCGGTTACTCTCTTAAAGCGTTCTTCTTTTACTAATCTTACCGAACACTCTACTAAATCTCTTATCATTGATTCTACGTCTCTACCAACGTAACCTACTTCGGTGTACTTGGTGGCTTCTACCTTTACGAAAGGTGCGCCGACGAGTTTTGCTAAACGCCTTGCAATTTCCGTTTTACCAACACCCGTTGGACCTTTCATAATAATGTTCTTGGGTGTTATTTCTTCCATTTCAGCAGGCGTAAGTTGACTTCTTCTATATCTATTGCGAAGTGCTATCGCAACTGCTTTTTTTGCGTTTTTTTGTCCGATAATATATTTATCTAATTCGTTTACTATCTGTTTGGGACTTAAATTCATTTTCTACTCCTTAAAGAACTTCGCAAATAATATTGTCGTTAGTGAACACGCAAATTTCACTTGCTATTTTAAGTGCTTTTTTTGCAATTTGTTCTGCCGTGTAATCGGTTTCTTCTGAAAG
>JAZOMV010000006.1:0-2270 GCA_045654165.1 Christensenellaceae bacterium | reverse complement strand
TTAATATGATTTAAGCCCCAAAAAGGATCTTCTATAACTCCTGATTTATACAAATCATTAGTAATATCCCCCGGAACACAGGCATCTACAAGTATGTTTTCAGATTTTAATTTCCATTTACTTAATTTTAATTCCATAATTTCAACTCCTTTTTAACAAATAGTCCTTCAACCAAAAACGTCCAGTTTCAATAAATCTTGCATATATTTTTCACAATATCTTCAATCCTTAAAAAAGAAAATTTCCAGTTGAAACGAACTCTGCTTTTTCGCCTGTAAATATCCAGTTATCGCCAAAACCAACAAAATCAATTTCATCACAAATTGTTCCGTGTGCAAATTTAAAACAAGTACCTTCTATTTTATCAGAAGAAACACCACACGTTTTATTAGAAATAACGTAAACGTTTTCGGCTTTACAATCAACGTGATTTGCAAGAGCACCGTTTGACGCATTTCCATTTAAAGGAAAATAAACAACAACGTTTTTTAAGGTGGCATTGTAAATTAACGAACCTATAGCCCCACCATTTGACAAATTATAGAAGACACCATTAACTTCGTATCTTACGGAAGTAACGTCAATTAAAACGTTTTCGATTAGACAATTTCTAATTTCTCTTGCTAAAACACCCTTTCTATCGCCTTCTACCGTTGCATTTACAATAGCAAGATTTTTAACAACAGCACCGTCGCCTATACAACCGAAAATACCACTTTCTGCGTAATATCCACCGTAAATAGTATAATTTCTTCCGTCGAACGTACCGATAAGTCCCCAATCAGTACCACCTTTTTCACAAGCCCAAGGCGCAAAGGAAAAGTTTTGCGTCGTCCTATATCCCCTAAAATCTATATTGTTTGCAAGGGTAAAGAAACCATCCATTTTATAAACTTGTCCGTTATCTCTTGGTGAAATACCTTCGTCGGTTACTATTGCGTAAGACTTAAAATTAACGAGTTCTTCTGCCGTACTAATCGCTTTGGTTATAATAGCAACCCTAAACTCAATTTCTTCGCCGTTCATTGAAAGAATTATATCCCACTCGCCAAACAACTCGTTGGAAACTTCTAAAGTAACCCCTTTTTCCGTCGCAACACAAGGGATTGAGTTGCCAGACTCAATAAATTTTGCCGAATATACGGTGTTTTTATTTACTCCCCTAAATAGCCCTAAATCTTTTAAAATTTCTATATTTTTATCGCCGTCTGCACTATTTAAGAACAAATCAAACGTTTTATTCAATTTTATTTTTTCTACTCTTACCGTAACGACTATTTCTTTTTGTTGATTATACTTTTCGTTGGTAAGACTTATATTAAAAGAAAATTCTTTATCTATATCTTTGCTTACGGTAATATTTTCACCGTCGTAAGCAACTAAGTTTACTAATTCTTCATTTGTCGTCGTACTAATTTCAAATGCCGTTCCTTCGGGCAATAGTAACGGAATAGAAACGCCCGTACCAACCGAAATCGACGACGGTAAATCATTTAAAGTAAAAGGTTTTTCTTGCTCTTGAGAACTTTCCCCTTCGCTTTCCGTACTTTCTTCGCTTTCAATATTAACGCTTTCATTTTTAATGGAATCTTCTACGTTAGAACTTTCACTGTTTTGCAAGCCCGTCGAACTTGAACCACACGCAACGAATATAAAAGTATATATTATCGTTATAACTAAAAGTAAAAATTTACATTTTTTCATACAGTTTCTCCTTTATAAACATAGCGGGTATGTCAAGGCATACCCGCTTATGCTTACACCTTGATTTTAATCAAGAATTGTTATTAGTCTAAAAACTCTTGGGTTGAAACGAAAATTGCTTTATCTCCAGTAAGTACCCAGTTATCGCCAAGACCTGTAAAGCCAACTTCTGCACATGCAGTTCCAGCAGCCTTTTGTACTAAAGTACCGTCAACTACATTTGTTGAAGACCCAGAAATTCCCTTATCAGAAATTACGTATACGTTTTCAGCAGTTACTTTTACACTATTACCAATTGCACCGTTTGTACCTACAGAATCAGTAGGATAGTAAACTACTACGTTTCTTAAGATTAAACCATCACTAAGCAAATAACTTAATGCCCCACCGTTTGAAATGTTAACAGATACAAGGTCTACTAAAATATTTTCAAGAAGACAATTTCTCATTTCTTTAGCAAATACACCTTTTCTGTCGCCTGCAAGTGTTGCGTTAACGATTGCTACGTTTTTAACAATACCACCGTCACCAACGCAACCAAACATACCTCCGTCGGTATAAGTTCC
>JAZOMV010000005.1:0-9512 GCA_045654165.1 Christensenellaceae bacterium | reverse complement strand
GGAACTATTATCCCTGCAAGTTCGCCTTTTGGAAAACTTAAAGTAAGGTCTGTGATTTTACCTAGACATCTGCCGTCCGGCACGTTTATAACGTCTCTTTTTTTCAATTCGCTAAATGATAATTCCATACCGTATAAATATGTTTATCGACAAACAATTAGAACTGATCACGGGGGTATAAGAAATTTTAATACCTAAAAATAAAAAAATCGTTCAAAAATCTTTTAGTTCGTGATATAATATTCACGTAAAATAAATTCTCAAAAGGAGATTTGTTATGAGTCGTTTATTCGGAACAGTATCTCGTGGGGTAAGAGCCCCCATCATCAAAAGTGGCGACGATATCGTTAAGGTTGTCGTTGATTCGGTTTTAGAAGCATCAGTTGTTGAAAACGTTTCTTTCAACGATCGTGACGTTATCGCTATGACCGAAGCAATCGTTGCAAGGGCGCAAGGCAACTACGCTACCATCAACGATATTGCTGAAGACGTTAAAAATAAACTCGGTGGCGAAACCGTCGGCGTTATCTTCCCTATCCTTTCAAGAAACCGTTTTTCCGTATGTCTTAAAGGTATTGCAAGGGGCGCTAAAAAAGTCGTACTTATGCTTTCTTATCCGTCAGACGAAGTTGGTAACCACCTTATCGATATGGATATGCTTGACGAAAAGGGCGTTAATCCTTACACCGACGTTTTAACCGAAGCCAAGTATCGTGAACTTTTCGGCTATGCAAAACACACTTTCACAGGTGTTGATTACGTAGAATACTATTCTAAACTCGTTCGTGATCAAGGCGCAGAATGCGAAATCATTTTCGCTAACAACGCAAAAGCAATTCTTCCTTACGCTAATAACGTGCTTTGTTGCGATATCCACACTAGAGCACGCACCAAACGCCTTTTAAAGAATGTAGGCGCTAACGTTGTTGGTTTAGATGAAATTCTTAACGCACCCGTTAAAGGTAGTGGCTACAACGAAAGTTACGGTCTTTTAGGTTCTAACAAGTCTACCGAAGAATCAGTTAAACTTTTCCCACGTGATTGCCAACCTTTAGTTGATGCTATCCAAGCACGCCTTAAAGAAGCAACGGGCAAAAATATTGAAGTTATGGTTTACGGCGACGGCGCATTTAAAGATCCCGTTGGTAAAATTTGGGAACTTGCTGACCCCGTAGTTTCACCTGCTTACACCAAAGGCTTAGAAGGCACACCAAACGAACTTAAACTTAAATACCTTGCAGATAACGATTTCGCAGACCTTTCGGGCGACGCTTTGAAAGAAGCAATCAAGAATAGAATTGCCGAAAAAGATTCTACCGTTGTTGGTCAAATGGGAACTACCCCACGTCGTTTAACCGACCTTATCGGTTCGCTTTGCGACCTTACTTCGGGTTCTGGCGACAAGGGTACGCCGATCATTTGGATACAAGGTTATTTTGATAATTACACTTCTGAATACGATAAATAATCGTGATAAAAAATTAAAAGCACTCAAACGAGTGCTTTTTTATTATTTCTTTTGGCTTAATTTTTGCGCTAACAGTTTTGCGTCTTCTGGACTTTCGTCGTCCTTATTAAAATCGAAATTACCACGAATACCTTCAACGTCTGAATAATACAAGAAAGTGTTGGGGAACTTTTTCATCATTTTTAGAAACTCTGGGATTTGGCGATAGTTAATAAGACAAATTATCATTTCCTTATCCTGTTCGCTAAATGCACCCTGACCTTGCAATACGGTTGCGCCGTGCTTTAAGTCGAATATTATAATGTTTTTAATTTCTTCTGCGTGAACTCTATCCGTAACGATTTCAAACTTAACTGCCGAACGATTAGATTTCAATATTGCAGCAGTTACTTTTTCGCAAACGAAAATTTCTATAACCGAAAGGCAAACCGAATTGAGATTGCCGTAAACGAAAAACGCTATCGCAACCACCACGTAACTTAAAAGTGCAATAATGTTTTCTACGTTTTTATGTGGCATCTTTTTTTGTATCATGCTACCCATTACGTCAACGCCACCAGAAGAACCACCAAGTCTAAGCATAATACCCGTAAGCCCTTGCGCCACACCACCGAAAATAGCGGCAACCACGTGGCTATTCAAAGTATTCGGCGAAGTACAATCGTACTGTGGAAACCCAAAGGTGTCTAAAAGCATCAAAGTAACAGATACTACGATCGTGTATATAACCGTATATATTACGTAACGCTTTTTAAGAACAAACCACGCTGCGATAAGCAATGGTAAATTAAGCGCAAAAGTGAATATACCGGCGTTTACTTTATGCCCGAATTTTTCTTCGGACAAGTACTGTAACATGGTTGCAAGCCCGTCTATCCCACTAGGTGCGAAGTCTGCTTTGTAAACAAACACGTGCAACCCCATTGCTACGAGTATAGAACCAAAGACTATAGCGAGAAAACTGAAGATTTCCGTTTTCCACACCCATTTGAATTTCTTTTCCATAAATCTCTCCACAAATTTATAGTTGTATTATAACATACTTGTTAAGTTTTTCAAAAGAAAACTTGTATTTTTGCTCTTTTCTTTTTTACTACTAAAATTTTATTAAAACTGTTGAAAGATATGGTATATTATGTTAAAATATGAAAGATAATTTATACTAAAAAGGAGATTATTATGGCAAAAATCAGAATGGAACTCAACAACGGCAAACACATGGATATTGAAATTTTTGAAGATAAAGCGCCCATCAGCGCAGAAAACTTCTTAAAATACGTAGACGACGGATTCTTTGACGGAACTATATTCCATAGAGTAATCCCTAACTTTATGATTCAAGGTGGTGGTTTTATTGACGACGGCGACGGATTGAAAGAAAAGAAAGCAACCTACCCTGCAATTCAAGGCGAATTTGCTTCTAACGGCATTAAAAACGACGTTAAGCACCAACCGGGCGTTCTCTCTATGGCAAGAACTATGTTCAAGAACTCTGCTACTAGTCAATTCTTTATTTGCGTAGACGATTGCGCTTATCTTGACGGGGAATACGCCGCTTTCGGCAAGGTCGTTGACAATGCTAGTCTTGAAGTTGCAAAGGAAATTAGCGAAGTTTGTACACACTACTGGCGTGGTTACGACGATATTCCTAACGAACCCGTTATTATCAAAAGCGTAAAAAGAATTTAATTATGAATAAAACTATACAGACGGGGATTTTCCTTGCCGTGCTAGCAGCATGTCTTTATGCGTTAAACACACCACTTTCTAAAATTCTATTAGATTATATGCCACCCACTTTAACTGCAGGGTTTTTATACTTAGGCGCAGGGCTCGGTATGGCTATAATCGCTTTTGCTAGAAAAATCAGCAAAAGCAAAACCATAGAAACCAAGTTAACTATTAAAGAACTACCTTTTACCGTTGCAATGATAGTTTTGGATATTTTAGCACCTATCTGTTTATTGCTTGGGCTAAAATCCACTACGGCAGAAAACGCTTCACTATTAAACAATTTTGAAATTGTTGCTACTGCCGTTATAGCGCTTGCTATCTTTAAGGAAAAAATTAGTTTTCGGCTTTGGCTTGGGATTTCGTTCGTAACCCTATCTTGCTGTCTTTTGTCTATCGGCAATCTTTCTGAAATAAAGTTTTCTTTAGGGTCGTTGTTCATTATCCTAGCAGGGATTTGTTGGGGCTTTGAAAACAACTGCACGAGAAAAATATCTTCTAAAGACCCCTTGCAAATAGTGTTATTAAAAGGCATATTT
Organism: Christensenellaceae bacterium; assembly: GCA_045654165.1. GTDB lineage: Bacteria > Bacillota > Clostridia > Christensenellales > Borkfalkiaceae > UBA1259. The sequence continues at coordinate 5,774 of JAZOMV010000005.1, read as the reverse complement.
TCCGGCACGGGGTCTATCGTGATAGGATTTATTCTAGGCGAAAGAATTATTTATCTTTGGTGCGTGTTTGCAATACTAGGCGTGGGGCTTGTTGCTTACGGTTTAAGTATTTTCTTTTACGTGCATGCTCAACGGCTTTTAGGCGCTGCTAGAACTAGCGCTTATTACGCCGTAGCACCCTTTATAGGCGCTCTACTGTCGCTAGCGATATTTACCACCTTGCCTAACTATACTTTCTTTATCGCTCTTGGGCTAATGATTATCGGCGCATTTCTTTGTTCAAGCGACAAACCGTTATTCAAGAAAAAACCCGAATAAAAAACTAAATGCCGTACGGTCCGTACGGCATTTTTTACTATTCATCTTCTTTTTTAACTTTTGCGTATTTTTTCCACTTGCCTGTAAAATAAAAGATTAAACCTATAACGAAAGGCGTAAACCCTGCTAACGCATCCCCAAGCCAGAAGCCGTAGTGCTTCATATTCAAGGCTAAACCGAACAATAACGACAAGCCTATTCTTAATACTATACCGTCTAATATAGCCGTGAGAAAGTTTGTTTTGTAATCACCACTACCGTTTATCAATGCGTTCATAACAGCCCTTAATGCGCTTGCAACGAAAGACGCAACTGCTATCGGAACGTAAGGCACGGCAAGTGCTAAAACGTCGGTATCCCCCCTTTCAGTAAACAATGCAAAGATTTGTTTGGGGAAAAGTATTATACAAATGGACATTATTGCAGAAGCCGTTAGCGTTATTATAGAAAGGTTTAGCAAGGTCTTTTTTACCCTATCAAATTTCCCTGCAACAAGATTTTGACCTACGATTGTAGAGCCTGCCGTATTCATTGAGTTAGATATTAAAATAGCAATACTATTAAGTTTATGCGCTATTCCTGAAAAAGCAGACACGGCAACGCCGTAACCGTTTACCCAACCATTTACAAACAGTTTAGAAACCATAACGGCTGCAAACTTTATCGCCATCGGCGTACCTAGTTTTACAAGGTCTAAAAGCATACCTTTATCCCACTTGAAAAATTCTTTAATGGAAACATCAAGTTCAAAGTGTTTGCGTTTAATAGCCAAAAACACGGTACAGGAAACAAAACTTACGCCTTGGCTTATTACGGTAGCAAGCGCTGCGCCACCTGCACCCATATTAAGACCTATTACAAACCATAAGTCTAGCACAAGATTAAGCACGGCTGAAATACTGATAAATATAAAGGGGTGCTTACTGTCGCCCATACCCCTAAGTATTGCCGAAACAATATTATACCCGTAAATAAATACTAAACCGAGTATACATATAAGCGAATACGCCCAAGCCCCGTCGTACGCTTCTTTAGGGGTGTTCATCACGGTTAATAACCCGTTTTGAAAAACCACGCCCACAACGCTTAAGAATAATGCGCACGAAAGCAAGAAACCACTCATTGTGCCGACGAAACGACCTATCTTTTTCTTTTCGTTTGCCCCCACGTACCTTGCTATTATTACCTGCCCAGCACTTGCAAAACCCATTGCAATAAAGGTCATAAGGTTGGTTACGTCCCCACCGATAGCAACGGCAGATAGCCCTGCTTTACCAAGAACGTTGCCAACCACTATCATATCTACCATATTGTAGACAACTTGCAAAAGATTAGATAAAAATAACGGCAACGCAAAAATTATGAGTTGCTTAGATACGTTACCTTTTGTAAAATCTTTTATTTCCGTCGCTTGCATAACACACCTTCTTTTATTCAAACAAAATTATTATATCACTACTTTATTTTTTTCACAAACGAAAAGCACGGCAATAAGCCGTGCTTTTAAAACTCTTTTACAAGAAATTATCCTTTATAATTTTTATATTTATAATTTTTCGGGTTTGGCGACGCAACGCCGTCAAGCGCAAGCGTAAACATCTTTTTCGCTATCTTTCCGTAATCAGCCCTAAAATGTATTGACGATTTAACCACCAAAATTCTTTGTTCTTCTGGGGTTATTCCGTGGCTTCTGAAAACTTCTAAATCAAACGGTTGGCGTGGAAGTGAAGTTACTATAACCGTGTTCCCGTTTATCTCTATAACGGACGCCTTGCCGTGCGTTCCCCACAAACCGTGGTTCATTTTACCCTTAAACACGTATCTACCGTCAGTAATAGCCTTAACGTACGCCCTTACTTTTAACGGTCCACCCGAAAACTCCTTAGGACTATGCCCACCAAGCGAAAGGTCAACCGTGTTGCCTACCCCTGCTTTTTCGCACTTTTTAACGCTTTCAGGATCTAAGATAGTTGCAACCACAGCACCCGTTATTCCACGCTCTAAAATTCTACGCAAAATATGCGTGGAATCGCCAAAGCCCCCTGCGCCAGGGTTATCGGAAGAATCGGCTATTACCGTAGGTCCGTCGTTATTCATAGCGTAATCTAAAGCCTGCTCTAAAGTAGGATAATCTATTCTTAAACGCTCTTTCTGCGCCGTAATTCGCATTGCAAGTTTATCTGCAAGGTCTTCTGCAAGCGCTTTATCGTCGTTAGTAACGACCAAAACACTCATACCCATTTCTTCTATATCCGAAGCAAAAAAGCCATGCGTAAACCTTGCGTCTAGTACCCCTTGCATTTTTCTCATTTCCATTGCAAGATCGTAAAGTGGGCGAATTTCTTGGTTTTCCGTTGGGAAAAGTGGAAGCAAGAAAGGTATTCTTCTATAAGCAATAGTCGGCTTTATCTTACCCGAAAGCGTATCTATAAATATTTTCGCAACGGCACGCCCCGTTTCTGCAATATCCGTATGTGGATAGCAGTCGTAAGGAATAAGAACGTCTAGATTATTCGCCATCTTTTCGGTAACGTTAGCGTGCAAATCTAAAGTACCCATAAAAGGCACGTCTTTACCGATAAGATTTCTTATCGCTTGGCTCAAATCCCCTTCTACGTCAGGGTGACTTTCTGCAACCATTGCACCGTGAAAATGGAAAAACACACCGTCGATAGGCAAGTTCTCTTTAATCGTTTTAAGCACGTTTTCAAGAACGTAATCGTAAACGTCGTCGGTTACGTGTCCACACGGCATAGTTTCTAGCCCTACGGTTGGAATAAGCGTAATATCTGAGAAGTTTTCAATATAATCTATAAACCCACCCAAATCGGTACTTACGCCACGTTGTTTTTCTATTAGTTCAGCCCCTACTTGCCACCTATAATTTTCAAACGCCTTTTTATCGGCTTTTTTAGGGTTGAACGAGTTAGTTTCGTGACAAAACTGGGCGATTACTATTTTTTTCATTTTATTTAACCTTATAGAAAGTCGTACTAATAAAAGACTGACCTTTCTTTACGAACGGACTTGGGAAGTTAGGGCAATTAACTGCGTTAGGATAGCGTTGCGTTTCTAAACAAAAACTATTGCCTTCGTAAAGCACGCACGATTTACCTTGCAGACCGACAAAACATCTTGCCGCATACAACTGCAATCCATCCATATCAGTATAAACTTCTAAATTTATACCACTCTTATCCCCGTAAGCGCTTGCAACCTTTCTATACCCCTTTCCGTTAAGGGCATAACAAAAATCGTAGCCGTGGAAATCCACCAAAATCGGATCGGTAGGGTGAACGAAATCCCCTATCTTGCGAGCCGTTCTAAAATCTAAAACAGACCCGTCAACGCTAGTTAGTGCACCGTCGGGTATTCTCTTTTCGTCTACGTGAACGATAGCGTCTGCATCAATTTGAAGTTCAACGTCGTAACAAGCGCCACCGTCTTCCCCGTTAGGATTAAAGTAAGCGTGGTTTATAAGCGCAATGGGGGTATCCCCGTCCGGCGTTGCCTTGTAGTCGATTTTCACCCCGTCTTCAGTAACGGTATAAGTAACGAAAACTTCTACGTTGGCAGGGTAACCTTCTTCTCCGTCTGCACTAAAACACTTGAGAGTAACTGAGTTTTCGGATAGAGCAACTTCTTCCCAAATCTTAGAACTAAACCCGTTAATCCCCCCGTGCAAAGAGTGTTTACCGTTATTTTTAGAAAGTTTATAAACCTTTCCGTTCATAGTGAACTCTGCGTTAGCGATACGGTTTGCAACTCTACCAACTATTGCGCCTGAAAAGCCTGAACGTGTAGCGTATTCTTCTATCGTTTTATAACCTATGATAATGTCGGTAGGCTTACCGTTTTTATCGGGTGCGATAAAAGATTGCCATATTGCGCCGTAACTTAACACGGTTGCCGTTATTTCGCCGTTTGTAAGCGTGTATTTATGAACGGCTAAGCCGTCTTTATAACCAAAAATTTCTTTATTCATAAAAAACCTATTTTAAAAAAGGCGCTATATAAGCGCCTTTTTCTTTACTAAATTAGATAACTTCTATACCTGCAATCTTACAGAATTCCTTAATAATCTTAGAATTGTCGCCGTAAGAAATGATATAGTGTTGACCCATAACCTTATCGGTGAAGTCTTCAGTATCTTTCAAAAGCACTTTAAGTGCAGGAAGTTGAGGTGCAGGTTGAGCCCAACCAGCTTCTTCCCACTTGGGTGGGGTAGTGCCTTCGCCTACTACCATGTGCATAACGTACTTACCATCTTCGGTGGTAAGACGACACATAGTAACAACGCCCGTCTTAACCTTAGATACGTTAAGAACGCCTTGAGATAAAAGACCGAACGCTTCAGGGCTAACGGTAACTTGCCCGTCAACGATTTCAGCAGGAACGTAGTCGGGTACGCCTGCAAGCACGCCTTCTTCAAAGAATTCATAGAATTCAAGGTATGCACCGATTTGACCGGTAAGAGCCTTAATGATTGCTTGAGTAACGTTACCAAGACAGTCGTTTTCAGGGATAGTACAAATACCTTCTCTATCTGCAAGAAGCATAAAGATCATTGCTGGGGGGAACCCTAAAAGTTTCTTCATACCGTCAACGTCTTTAAGAGAAACTGCAACGTACTTTCTTTCGTCAATTATTTCCTTTAACGCAAGGTAGTAAGAAACGCCACGACGAACGATACTCATATCTGCTTGTTTCATAAATTTCCAACTATTAACGGTAGTGTTGATAACTTCGTCGATAGCGGCATCGGTAATCTTTTCTGCACGTTGAACTACTTCAAGCATTTCAAAACATTCAATTTCAGGACCGATGGTTTTCTTTAACGAACAACCGTCGAAAAGCGTGCCGTAAAGGTGCATATCACGGTAACCCATGTGACCTATCTTAGCAGAACGCATATCCTTAAATGCAGATGCAGCCTTACAGAAAGAAAGAACTTCGTCTACTCTAGACGGCTTACCGATAATGTTGTAAACGTACTTAAAGGTATAGCCTAAATCTTTCATTACCTTACGAAGAGCAGAAGTACCTGCTTGGTCGGCAGTAGTAACTAATCTTCCGTCGCTTTCAATCCAACCACAAAGCCCCCATAAAACCATTGGAATATGACGGAACTGTTCGGCTATCTTGATTACTGCGTGCGTTGGTATCCACCCTGCAACGCATAAAACTAGGCAATCAAAATCTTTTCCTTTTAGGTAGTCGATTGCCCTGTTCACGTCCTTTTCATCATAGTCGTCGGTAATAGGGTAGATAGGATATAATTCTTTTGTAAAAGCCGATAAATCTTCAACGGCTTTTTTGCATTTTCTTTCAATAATTTCAACTGGCGTATTAACTTCGCCAAATCCCACGAAAGCAATTTTCATTTTAGTTTCTCCTTAAAATAATTCGTTTATATTTTTAATGGTTTCTTCGGTTAATATCTCGCCCCCGAATTT
>JAZOMV010000004.1:0-28039 GCA_045654165.1 Christensenellaceae bacterium | reverse complement strand
AGATTTTATAAAAATATGCACCTCGAAATATTCGGGGTGCACCTTTTATTATAAAATAATAAAAAAATTTAAAAAAATTTTAAATTTAAAAAAGGAAAAACGCAGGGTAACGGCGTATTATTATATGTAACGAAAAATTACGGGATGACGATATGAAAGAAAAAACCGTTAAATTTGAAAACAAATTTCTTTCCCCGTACGCTAAAAAGTCGGCAGACACGGTGGGAAGACTTAGAGAAGAAACACCATGCACTATGCGTACGGATTTTCAACGTGATCGTGATAGGATTATACATTGCAAGTCTTTTCGTCGCTTGAAAAACAAAACGCAAGTTTTTTTCTCGCCCGAAGGCGATCATTATAGAACACGTCTTACGCACACGCTTAACGTTTCGCAAGTGGCTCGTGGTATTGCAAGGGCTTTGTCGCTTAACGAAGACTTGACAGAAGCCATTGCGTTAGGGCACGATTTAGGGCATACGCCGTTTGGGCATGCAGGCGAAAGAATATTAAACAAACTTAACCCTAACGGCTTTGAGCATAATATTCAATCGGGTAGAGTGGTAGACGTTTTAGAAAACGATTATAAGGGATTAAACCTTACTAGAGAAGTCGTTGACGGGATAATAAACCATAAACTTAGTTGCAACCCACAAACGCTTGAGGGAAAAGCCGTAAGTATTGCCGATCGCATTGCGTATATAAATCACGATATAGACGACGCTATCGTTGGTGGGTTTATCAGCGTAGACGATTTGCCTAAAGACGTTATTGAAATACTTGGCAAAACTTCCAGCAAGCGTATTAACGCTATGATATATTCGATATATCTTAATAGCGACGGTCAAAACAAGGTTGAAATGGGTGAAGAAGTTGCCTATGCAACTATGAAATTAAGAACTTTTATGTTCGATAGAGTATATACTCAACAAAAATTAAAAGATGAAGAAGAAAGGGCATCTCGTATGATTACGGCGCTTTACGAATATTACAAGAAAGACTATAATCGTTTGCCGGATATGTTCAAAGATCGTTTGGAAGTAGACGGGGAAGATACCGTTTTAAGCGATTACATATCAGGTATGTCGGATAGTTACGTCGTAAATACTTTTAACGAGATTTTCGTGCCTAAAAAATGGAAACTATAACTAATGAAAGGATTTGACGTAAAGTTCATAGACGAACTTAAAAACAAAAACGATATAGTAGACGTAGTGGGTAAATACGTGCGCTTAGAACAGCGTGGTGGGAATTTTTGGGGAAAGTGCCCTTTCCATCACGAAAAAACGGCGTCTTTCTCAGTAAATCCAAGAGGGCAGTTTTACTATTGTTTCGGTTGTCATAAAAGTGGCGACGTTATAAGTTTTATAATGGAAATAGAATCTCTAGATTTTTACGACGCAGTAAGGTTTTTGGCAGAGCGAGCAAAGATGCCTTTGCCCGACGTTAACTATGACGACGAAAAAGTTAAAGAACAAAAAGAAAAAAAGAGTAGACTTTTAGAGATATTGAGAGAAACGGCTTTGTTTTACGTCGCTAACTTAAAGAGCGATAAAGGTGCAAAGCATTTAGATTACGCTCTTTCTCGTCAATTAAAACCCGAAACTATCACTAGGTTTGGTATGGGGGCTTCGCTTGATTTCGACGGGTTGCCTAAGCATTTAAAAGCAAAAGGTTATTCGTATGAAGATATGGTTGCGTCGGGGGCTGTCGGCGAAAAGAACGGTAGGTATTTCGACTGGCTAGGCAATCGCCTTATAATACCTATGATAGATCAATTCAACAACGTTTTGGCGTTTGCAGGCAGGCGTATAGACGGTGGTAAAGAACAAAAATACATAAACACTAAAGAAACTTTCGTTTTCTCTAAAGGCAAAACTTTCTTTAATCTTAACAACTTGAAAAAGGTTAAGAACGAGCGTGGTATTAATAGCGTTATCATGGTAGAAGGGCACCTTGACGTAGTTTCTATGTCGCAAGCAGGTTTTCCACACGTTGTAGCAAGTATGGGTACTGCGCTCACTAAAGATCAAGCCCGAATACTTAAACGGTACACGGATAAAGTGTATATAAGTTACGACGGGGATTTTGCAGGGCAAAAGGCGGCGATTAGGGGTTTAGAAATTCTTAAAGAAGAAGGGCTTGACGTAAAAGTGGTTGCTTTGCCGGACGGTATGGATCCAGACGACGTAATAAAAAAGATGGGACAAGACGGCTATCAACAACTATTAGACCAAGCAAAACCACTTATAGACTTTAAGTTGGATATAGTTGGTAGAACTTTCGATATCAATACGATAGACGGAAAGCGTAAATACGTTACCAACGCAATAAAGGTTATTTCCGAAAGTCCGTCGCCTGCCGAACAAGAAGACTTGTTAAAAGTGGTTAGGGATAAAACGGGAACGACTTTTGAAGCATTGAAAAGAGAACTGTTTGCAGTAAGCACGATTAGTGAGCCTGAAAAGGTTGAACAAACGCCCGAATTTACGGACAACGTTGGTGACAAAATATCGGTTGCGTCACGGTTTGTTTTGGCGTCGTATCTATTCAATAAAGACTTTGCGAAAGAGATAGACGTAACGACGATAGAGTTTCCGTTGCCTATGCATAAGGCGATACAGCAATATATTGCCGATAAGCAAAAGAACGGGGAAACGCCAAAATTTAACGACTTGTATCAAACTGTTGTTGATGAGTTTTCAGAAGAAATCTCTAGAATAGCAGGGTTAGAATGTGAAGAAAATAAGAGATACGATCAAGCGATATATTTTTCTGATTGCGTTAATATTCTAAAAAGGCAAGCGCTTGATAAAGAAGTTGAAAGATTAACGGCGTTATTTCAGTCGGAAACGGATACGAACAAGAGAAAAGAATTCGCAAAAGAAATGAACAGAGTTATTGCAGAAAAACAAAAATACAGTAATTAAACGGGATTTTACTATAGGAGCAAATAAGATGGAACAAAAAGAAAAGATGCAAATCAATATGGATTTCGTAGTATCTGGCGAAGAACTTTCACCCGAATTATGCACGGTTGCGAAAGATATTATAGCCGAATTCAAAAAAAGTGGTAGTATAACCACCACTCAACTTTTCGATAGGTTAGAAAAATATCAAACTACACCTTCGGAACTTGAAGAAATTTACAAGATGTTTGAAACGGAAGAAGTTCAAATTATTAACGAATACGAAAGAGTAAAGGAAATTTACGACGAACTTTTGAAAGAAGTTAATATGGACGACCCCGTTAAGATGTACCTTAAAGATATAGGTAAAGTCCCACTTCTTAATCCGGAAGAAGAAACCGAACTTGCAAGGCGAATGATGGATGGTGACGAAGGTGCAAAACGCCTTTTGTCTGAAGCAAACTTAAGACTTGTAGTTTCTATTGCAAAACGCTACATGGGTAGGGGTATGCAATTTTTGGATCTTATACAAGAAGGTAATTTAGGGCTTATGAAAGCCGTTGAAAAATTCGATTACCAAAAGGGATTTAAGTTTTCTACCTATGCAACTTGGTGGATAAGACAGGCGATTACGAGAGCGATTGCAGACCAAGCAAGAACGATAAGAATCCCCGTGCACATGGTTGAAACGATTAACAAACTTATGAGAGTTTCTCGTAGATTGTTGCAAGAATTTGGTAGAGAACCCACCCCTGAAGAAATAGGTATGGAAATGGATTTGCCACCTGAAAAGGTTATGGAAATTCAAAGAATTGCTCAAGACCCCGTATCTCTCAACACCCCGATAGGTGAAGAAAACGATACCGTGTTGGGCGAATTTATTGAAGACGAAGGTGGAACTGCGCCTACTGACGCCGTTTCCGATATGATGAGAAAGAAACAACTTTTAGAAGTTCTTGAAACGCTTACCCCTCGTGAAGAAAAAGTTCTTCGTTTGCGTTACGGACTTGACGACGGTAGAATTAGAACGCTAGAAGAAGTTGGTAAAATATTTAACGTTACAAGAGAGCGTATTCGTCAAATAGAATCGAAAGCACTTCGTAAACTTCGTCATCCGTCAAGAATAAAACAACTTAAGGATTTTGACGAATAAGTTATGACGGATAGACTACAAAGGATATTTTCCGAACTAGAAAACTGCAAGGTTTTCGCTGATATAGGTTGCGATCACGGGTATATTGCAAAGGCAATGATATCAAGCAATAAAGCAGAGCAAGTTGTCATTTCCGACATAAGCGCAAAGTGCTTAAAAAAAGCAGAAGAACTCTTAAAAGACGAAATGGTTTCAGGCAAAGCGAAAAGCGTGGTTTCTAACGGGTTTGAAAAGGTAGGTTATTGCGATCTTGCTCTCGTTGCCGGTATGGGTGGCGAAGAAATCGTAAGCATACTAAACGGTGCGCCGTTATTGCCCGATCGCTTGGTTTTACAACCTATGAAAAACGCCGATAAAGTTCGTGTATGCGCCGTAAAACAGGGATATAGAATAAAAAAGGATTATATATTTTTTAGTTCGGGCGTTTATTACGACCTTTTGGTTTTAGAAAAAGGCGAAGACTTTCTTACTGACGACGAAATAGAGTTCGGTAGAACGAATATCGAAAATAGATCGAAAGATTTTACCGATATGCTTAAAGAGAAAGTGGAAAAGCTTTCGGAATATGCAAAGAAGAAAGACCTTTCAGAACGAGCAAGAACGGAAATTTTAGAACGAAAAGAAAGATTAGAAAAATATGTTGAAAATTGATAGCCTAAACGGTGTTTTAGAAAAAATATGTCCACTAGAACTCAGTTATAAAATGATAGAGCGTGGTGGTTACGATAATAGTGGCGTGATCGTTAGAAATCACGACGAAATAAACAAAATATTATTTTCGTTAGACCTTTCGTTAGAAGTCGTAAACAAGGCGAAAGAACTTGGTTGCGACACGATTATAACCCATCATCCAGCCATTTACGCACCCATAAAAAGTTTAAGTGTTTTAGATCAAACTGCACCTTTGCTTAACGCTATTAAGTTAGACTTAAACGTTATATCAATGCACTTAAATCTCGACATAGCGCAAGACGGTATAGATCAATCGCTTGCAAGTGCGTTCGGTGGCGAAAATAATAAAATTTTGGATCTTGTAGACGGGGTTAACGGTTACGGTAGAGAGTTTGAATTTGGTCAAGATTTTAGTTTTGTAATCAATACGGTAATTGAAGAGTTGGCAACGGATAAAGGTGTGTTTTACGGCAAAGGGTTAAGTAAAAAGATAGCGACTTTTTGTGGTAGTGGTGGATCGTGCGCTTTAGAAAGCGTGGAGAAAGGGTTAACGGATGCTGATACGATAATAACTTCTGATATTCAGCACCATCAACTTAAAGAATTGATTGAAAAAGGTAAAAAGGTAGTGATTATTCCGCATTACGTTTCGGAAGATTACGGTTTTTATAAATTTTACGAACGGGTAAAAAATTCTATTAAAGATCAAGTGGAATTTTATTATTTCCGTGACAAAAGATTTGTGTAAAAGGAGAACCTATTATGGTAGAAAAATTGTTAAAGTATCAAGAAACAGACGCAAAATTAAGAGAAATTGAAAAAACGCTTTTAGAAAGCGAAGAAAGAAAAAAGGCGGCAATCGCAAAAAAGTATATTGAAGGCGTTACCGATAGCGTAAATAAACTCGACGATCGTGCTGCAGAACTTTTGTCTGCTTTTGAACAAGCAACCAAAGAACAAATTAGACTTCAAGAACAAGAAAGCGAAATCGCAAACGCTTTAGACGAAAGCGCAGACGAAAAAGCAGTTGCTTTCTTGGTTAAAAAGGCAGAAGAACTTATCGGTAAGATTAAGGCTCTTGGCGACAAGGCGAGCAAGATTGAAAAGGAAATTCAAGATCTTTATAAAGAATATCAAAGCATTATAAAAAAGACTAAAGCGGCACAAGAACAATATAACGAGTTTTATCCCAAATATAAAGAACTCCAAAACAAGTTTAAAGAGGAAAAAGCAGGGATAGAAAAAGACCTTGATGCGTTAAAGGCTAAAGTTGACGGTGCGTTGATGGAAAGATATCTTAAAAAGCGTAACGTTGATAAAATATATCCCGTAATCTACGAAGTAAGAGGGGGAGTTTGTGGCAATCCACGATGCAATATGGAATTGTCTGCAGTAGAAATTGATAAACTTAAAAAAGGCGAAGTAATAGAGTGTGGCAACTGTGGAAGAATGATTTTCCAAAGCAAGTAGTCAAGAGATAAAAATGCGTTCAAATGAACGCATTTTTAATTTTAAATATTTTTTATATTATTTATTTAGAAAATTATCATTAAAGCATTGTAAATGTCGCAAGTTTTTGGTATAATTTATCTTGATAAATATTGTGAGGTGTACTTTGAACGGCTTGGGGAGAAAAAAAGATCAGAAAAAAGATAAAAGCATAGTATTTACGAAAGAAACCGTTGGTATCGTAACGGTGTTGTTTGCTACGCTTGTGTTAATATGCTTGATTACGGGTGGGGTTATATTTTCCGTGCCCGGTGAACTCGTGAGATTTTTCTTTCACGGGTTATTTGGATATTTGGCTTTCGTAGTTGTGCTAGGGCTTATTGCTTTTGGCGTTATGCTTGTTGCCGAAAAAAAATTGCCCGTTTCTAAAAGCGTTAAAGTCCTTACCGTGTTGGCGCTTATATTAATTGCGCTTATCGCACACGTTGCAACCATGTCGGGTTCAGACTTGACCTTTTGGCAATATCTTGAAAAATCGTATTTGATGGGATACGACGGTGCTAAAACCTGTTCTGGTGGTGGTATCTTTATTGCGTTAATCGCTTATCCTATTACTTTACTTTTTGACGAAGTAGGCAGTTTCGTAATTCTTGGCGTTTTGCTTGCGATAGACGTATATGCTCTCGTGTATTCGTTTATGAAAGCGCCTGTAAAAACTTCGGTTAAAACGACTGATAAATTTAAAAGTTCTTACGTGCCTGAAACGGTTGGTGCAGATTTGGGTGTGGAAATAGACGGGGAAAAAGATTATCCCATAGACGTTGATTTTTCAAAAGACAAGCCACAACAAAAATTATTCGTTAATAATCCTAATGACTTTGCCGTAAAGACGAATAGAGAAATAAAGAAAGGAGAAAGCACGACCTTAAAACTCGGTGTTACAGACGGTGGAATAAACGTTGGCACTACTACTTCACAAACTTACACTAATCAGTATAGCGAAGAACTTAAGAGTAAAATTGATTATATTAAAACCCCAACGCAAATAGACGTTCAAAAAACTTTGGGTATAGATTATAGCGCAAAGCCGAAGTCTATTATAAGGGACGGCTCTTCGCAGAATTTTTACCAAAACTATAACGGTGCACCCGTTCAAAAAGCAACGGTTTCCGATTACGTTCCCGAACGCACGCCCGATATAGTAGAGCAACCCAAAGAAGAACAAACTACTACGGAAACGGAAATTCCGTTCTACGAACATAACGACGAAATAGTTGTAAATACTGCTAGTGAAAACGCCGAAAGATTTGCTGATAAATATCTTGAAACTGAAGAAGTGTTTGAAACTTCTAAACCCGATCAAGTTTTAGATGAAATCGTTCGTCCACTAACTAGCGAATATCAACCTGAAATAGAAGAAATTAAAGAAGAAATTATTGAAACGGAAAAAGAGCCGGAAATAGTGGAAACACCACCGGAATCAAACGTGATAAGGCGTTCTCGTGGCGATTTGTTAGGGAATATCGACAAACCTGTCGTAGAAGAAAAGCCGTCGTTTACAAGTCGTGTTCAATCCGACGATAACCTTGGCAGTCGTTCTCGTTCTTTCAATTTTGGCGCACCCGAACAAACTACGGAAACCACGCCACCACCTAAGCCTGAAAAAATTAAGCCACCTATTAATAGGGAATATTTCCGTCCACCTCTAGATTTATTGCAAACTTACGATAAAAAGTCTGACGAAGCAGGCGAAAACCACGAAAGGCGTATGGAAATTATAAAAGATACGCTTGAACAATTCCATATAAACGTAACGCCACAAAATTATATTCAAGGTCCAAGTATAACAAGATACGAAATAATGATGCCTGCAGGCGTTCCCGTAAAGAAAGTGCTTAGTTTTGACGACGACTTGAAAATGTGGTTAGAATCAAAGAACGGCGTAAGAATAGAAGCACCTATTCCGGGTAAAAATTTAGTCGGTATAGAAGTTGCAAATAAAATACCTGATACCGTTGGGTTAAGGGCTGTAATTGAAGGTATGGCTGGTAAAAAATTCAAGCCTAGTTCGTTAATGTTTGCTATCGGTAAAAATATCGTTGGCGAATCTATAAGCGACGACCTTGCTAAAGGTCCACACTATCTTGTCGCAGGCGCAACAGGTTCTGGTAAATCCGTTTGTCTTAACGCAATGATAGTAAGTCTTATTATGAGATATAGTCCAGAAGATTTAAGACTTATTCTCATAGATCCCAAACGTGTAGGTTTCCGTTGTTACGAACACTTGCCACATTTGATGATAGACGAAATTATTACCGAACCCAAGAAAGCGCTTGCCGTATTGCAATGGGCGTATAACGAAATGGAAAACAGATACAAAATGTTTGAAACTGCGCCAAACGCTATAAGCAATATAGAAGCGTATAACGAACAAGTTGCAAACGACACGGTTGCAAAGATGCCTAGAATAGTAATTATCGTAGACGAACTTGCCGATTTAATGGAAACTTGTAAAAGGGATATGGAAGCAAAGATTCGTGCGCTTGCACAAAAATCTCGTGCGGCAGGTATTCACTTGGTTCTAGCAACTCAACGTCCTTCTGTAGATATCATTACGGGTACGATTAAGGCAAACTTGCCTAGCCGTATTGCTCTTAAAGTTATGAATTTCCAAGACTCGCAGACTATACTTGGCGAAAGTGGGGCTGAAAAATTGCTAGGTAACGGCGATATGCTCTATAGAAACTCTGGTATGGCAGGGTATGAAAGATATCAAGGCGCATGGATAAGTGATGCCGAAATCAACAACGTTGTAAGTTATATCAAAGAAAAGAACAAAGCGTATTTTGATGATGAATTGCAAGAATTCTTGGAAAAAGAAACCAACCCACAACCCGAAGAAACTGCCGGTGATGATGAAGATGGTGGCGAAAATAACGGCAACGAATTAGATCCGTTGTTCTTGAAAGTTCTATGGTTTGCCGTAACTACAAAAACCGTTTCTATCTCTTCATTGCAAAGACGGTTTATGATGGGTTATCCTAAAGCAGGTAGTTTGGTGGATAAAATGGAAAGGCTTGGGTTTGTTTCAGGCAACGAAGGTTCAAAGGCTCGTAGAGTATTACTTACAAAAGAAGAATATGAAGAAAGATTTGGACCTAGAACGGATTCTTATTAAGGATAAACTATGGTAAAAGACAAAAGAATAGGCGTAATTTCTCTTGGTTGCGATAAAAATCGTGTGGATACTGAAAAGATGCTTGCGCTTTTACAACAACGCCATCAAATAGTAGGTGATCCCGAACAGGCGAATATAATTATAATAAACACTTGCGCATTTTTAGAAAGTTCAAGGAAAGAAGCCATAGAAGAAATTTTGTGGTCTGTAGAACTTAAAAAGATGGGCGTTGCTGAAAAAATTATCGTTACCGGTTGCTTGCCACAAAAATTCGTTGGCGATATTATGGACGAACTCGTGGAAGTAGATGGGTTTTTAGGCGTTTCAGACTACGGTCAAATACTTTCGGTTATAGATCGAATTTATGAAAACGAACGAGTAAACGCCGTAGGCTTGCCGAGAGAAGAATGTGGGAAACGCCGTATGCTCACTACCGACGGGTATGCGTATCTAAAGATTGCAGACGGTTGTTCTAACCATTGTACTTATTGTTTAATACCTAAAATCCGTGGCAAATATCGCTCTGTACCTATTGCTGATTTGATAGAAGAAGCAAAGGGGCTAGGTGAAGTAAACGAACTTATTTTAGTTGCGCAAGACACGGCTAGGTACGGCGCAGATCTTAAAAATGGGGAAACGTTAGTAGGGTTGATACGAGAACTTTCGGCGTTAGATAGCGTAAAGGGGATAAGACTTTTATACTGCTATCCCGAAAATATTACCGATCAACTAATAAACGAACTTAAAACCAACCCCAAACTCATTAAATATATAGATATTCCTTTCCAACACGCAGACGATAGAATTCTTAAACTAATGAATAGAAAGGGTACGGGTAAAGGGTATTTAGAACTTGTTGAAAAACTAAAAAGAGAAGTAAAGGGTATTGCAATTCGCTCTACTTTTATTACAGGCTTTCCTACCGAAGGTGAAGAAGAGTTTGAGAATTTAGTTCAATTTATACGCAACGCAAAACTTTTCAACGCAGGGTTTTTTAAATACAGTAGAGAAGAAGATACGCCGGCTTATCGGTTAGACGGGCAGGTGTTGCAGTCGGTAAAAACTAAACGCCATAAAAAACTTTATTCCGTTCAAAAAGCCGTTGTAAAAGAAACGCTTAAATCTTTTATCGGGTCAACTATAACCGTGCTTGCCGAAGGTTTTGATAGAAACGAGTTGGTGTATTATGGTAGAGCATATTTTAATGCGCCTGATATAGACGGAAAGGTTTTCTTCTTTTCAACGGAAGAAATAGAATACGGTAAATATTACCAAGTGAAAATAAACAAGGCAACGGGTTACGACCTGTACGGTGAGATTGTATGAATTTACCAAACAAATTAAGTATTTTAAGATTGATAATGATTCCCGTTTTTACGGCGATATATTTTATTCCACAAATACCCTATAATTATCTTATATCGGCAATCATTTTTGCGCTCGCTGCGGCAACGGATTTTTTAGACGGCTATATTGCAAGAAAATATAATCTCGTTACTAATCTCGGCAAGTTTTTAGACCCTATAGCAGATAAAGTTTTGGTGTCTACTGCATTAATCGTTATGCTTGTAATACCAAATGGTGGGGTTGAAATATTACCTGCTTACGGTGCAATAGCCGTTGCAGTTATTCTCGCTAGAGAACTTATCGTAAGTGGTTTTCGTATGGTTGCGGCATCTAAAAACGTAGTTCTTGCCGCAGACAAGTCGGGTAAAATAAAAACTTTCTTCCAAGATATAGCGATATTAGTTCTTCTCGTGGGGGCAGATTTCTCTAACGGACTTTATAGTGTAATAAATATCGTTGGGTTGGTTCTTTTAGGGGTTGCAACTTTGCTCACCATATATTCGGGAACGGAATACTTAGTTAAAAACAAACAAGTGCTTAAGGATAACTAATTGAGATTATGAAAACTGCTCTTATATTTTTCAAAACGGAAAACGTAGCCTTACCTGCTGAATATTACAGCAGTATTTCTGCGTGTTTTGAAAATGCGGGGATAGATATAGATACTCTTGATGTGCTTGCAGAAACCGACGATTTACGGTTTAAGCGTAGACTTTTAGAGTATAAAGATACGGTTGATAATCTTATAGTTTTTGAAAGTCAAAATCTTTCTTTTGATTTAAAAGAAATCGTTTCCGACGTGTTTGATGCACCCATGATGGAAAACGATAACGCAAGAAAATTTTTAGACGCAGTATGCGTTGCCGACGGCAAAGAGTATTCGGATACCTATGCGACTATGCCGTTAGAAGCAACGGTCGTTCCTAATCTTAAAGGTGCGTATCAAGGCTTTATATTCGACGATAACGAGTTTACGCTAGCGTTATTGCCTATGAATTTAGCAGAACTTAAACCTATGTGTGAAAAATACGTTTTGCCGTATTTAGAAAACAAGTTGGGTATAAAGATTAAAAAGTTAATACTAAAATACTTTGGCGAAAAGAATAAACTTTTCACCACCCTAGACAAAGCAAAATCAATTTCCGATTTTATGGTTACGGTTGACGAACTGAACGGTGATTTTACGATAAATTTAAATTTTGGCGACGGTGGGGCTTCTTCGCAAGAAGTTATACGGTATATCGTAGGCGAACTTAAAGAAAATATTTACGCAGAGTTCGATACTACGCTTAGCGAAAGGTTATTCGACCTTTTGAAACTTAAAAACTTAAAACTTTCGGTTGCAGAATCGTTTACGGCAGGTAGGGTCGTTTCTTCAATAATATCTAATTCGGGCGCATCTGCCTACGTGCACGAAGGGGTGGTAAGTTATTCAAACGACAGTAAAGAAAGTCGGCTAGGCGTAAAAAAAGCCGACTTGATTAAAGAAGGTGCAGTTAGTAGTATAGTCGCTTATCAAATGGCGGCAGGACTATTAAAAACGGGCAAGTGCGATCTCGCTATATCTACGACGGGTATAGCAGGGCCTAAAAGCGACGATACGCAAAAGCCCGTCGGGCTATGTTATATAGCCATAGGCATGAAAGACGGGGTTCATACCTATCGCCAAGTTATAACCGGTAATAGAGAGCAAATAACCGAAACGGCAAAGAATACTGCGCTGTTTTTGGCAATAAAAAAATTAAAAAACATATAGAGGAATAGAAAAATGGATGAAAACAAATTAAAAGCACTAGAAGGCGTTATGGCGCAAATTGAAAAACAATACGGCAAAGGCGCAATTATGCGTTTAGGACAAACTGCAGGCGATACTAATATAGAAGTTTTGCCTACGGGTTGCTTATCTCTCGATATAGCAGTAGGCGTTGGTGGTTTCCCTCGTGGTAGAATTATAGAAATCTACGGGCCGGAATCTTCAGGTAAAACCACCGTTGCATTGCACGCTATTGCTGAAACGCAAAAAGCAGGTGGCATTGCTGCTTTCGTGGACGCAGAACACGCTTTAGACCCTGTTTACGCAAAGAATTTAGGGGTTAATTTAGATGAACTTTACGTTTCCCAACCGGATAACGGCGAACAAGCACTTGATATTACTGCATCGCTCGTAAATAGTAAAGCAGTTGATATTATCGTAGTAGACTCTGTTGCTGCACTTACGCCAAAGGCTGAAATAGAAGGGGATATGGGCGACTCTCACGTAGGTTTGCAAGCAAGACTTATGAGCCAAGCGTTGAGAAAACTTACTGCTATTACCAACAAGAGCAAAACTTGTATTATCTTTATCAACCAACTTCGTGAAAAGGTTGGCGTTATGTTCGGTAATCCAGAAGTTACTGCCGGTGGTAAGGCACTTAAATTCTACGCAAGTATTCGTATCGATATTAGAAAATCTGATGCGCTTAAAGATAGCGAAGGTACTTACGGCTATCATACTAAGGCTAAAATCGTTAAAAACAAGGTTGCGCCACCCTTTAAGACTGCTGAATTCGATATGATTTTCGGCAAAGGTATTTCGCACGGCAGTTGTTTGATAGATTTGGGGCTTGAATACGATATTCTTTCAAAGAGTGGGGCGTGGTTCTCTTACAACGGCGAAAGAATAGGTCAAGGTAGAGAAAAGGTTGTAAACTACTTAGAATCTAACCCAGAATTAGCAGAAGAAATCAAGAATAGAATACTTGAAGCAGTAAACGGCAAAAAAGAAATTTAAGGTTAAGATTTTTCTTTATATCATTGACTTTTACTTGATTTTGTTATACAATATAATTAGTTAAAAGGCGTGTTTTTTACACGCAACAAATAAAAAAACAGGAGGGCATAATAATATGCAGAATTTTAACTACGGCTCCCTGTTCTTAGCACCGGATTCCTTAGGATATATTCTTATGGGTGTTGCATTAGTTATTGCAATCGTTGGAACCGTGCTTGGCTTTTTGTTTGGCGCAAAGCGAACCAAAAATAACTTTGAAAAAGAAAAAGGGACTTTAGAAGAGCAAAAACGCAAAATAATTGAACAAGCCGAAGAGCAAAGTAGGGCTATGAAAAAAGAAGCCCTTTTAGAGGCAAAAGAACAGGACATTAAACTTCGTAACGAGTTTGAAAGAGAATCTAAAGAAAAGCGTTCTGAATTACAAAGGATGGAAAACAGACTTAATCAGAAAGAAGAATCGCTTGAAAAGAAAGAAGATAATCTTCAAAAACGCAACGAAGAAACGACAAGACAACAGAACGCATTAAAGGCGAAAGAACTAGAACTCGACAAGAAGATGGGTGAAATAGAAGCCCAACACGAAAAGATGATTGAAGAGTTTGAAAAGATCGCCCAAATGAGCAAGGAAGAAGCAAAGGCTCAACTTATTGAAACCATTACCGACGAAGCAAAGCGTGATGCTGCTGGTTTGGTTAAAAATATAGAAGCCGAAGCAAGAGAAACGGGCGAAAGAAAAGCCAAAGAAATAGTAAGCCTTGCAATTCAAAAATGCAGTACCGAACAAGCGTCTGAAATTACCGTTTCGGTAGTACCGTTACCAAGTGACGATATGAAAGCACGCATAATCGGTAGAGAAGGTAGAAACATCAGAACTTTAGAAAACGCAACGGGTATCGAACTTATCATTGACGATACGCCGGAAGTAGTTATCGTTTCTGGTTTTGACCCCGTAAGGCGTGAAGTTGCTCGTATCGCTCTTGAAAAACTTATTCAAGACGGTAGAATTCACCCTGCAAGAATAGAAGAAACGGTTGAAAAGGTTAAAAAAGAACTTGATCAACAAATTAAAGAAGCAGGCGAAGCAGCTGTTTTCGAATGTGGTATTATCGGTATTCACCCCGAAATCGTTAAACTTTTAGGTAGACTTAAATTCCGTACGAGTTACGGTCAAAACGTATTAAAGCACTCGTTAGAAGTTGCGCACCTTGCAGGCGTTATGGCTAACGAACTTGGTGTAGACGCTACCCTTGCAAAGCGTGCAGGTTTATTGCACGATTTGGGTAAGTCGGTTGACTTTGAAATCGAAGGTACGCACATGCAAATAGGTGGCGATCTTGCAAAGAAATTTAGAGAAAACCACAACGTTGTAAACGCTATCCTTGCTCACCATGGCGACGTAGAGCCAAAGACTATAGAAGCAGTTTTAGTTCAGGCTGCAGACGCTATTTCGGGTGCAAGACCCGGTGCAAGACGTGAAACGACCACGAATTACATTAAAAGACTTCAAAAACTTGAAGAAATTTCTTCTAGTTTCAAGGGCGTTGAAAAATGCTATGCTATCCAAGCAGGTAGAGAAGTGCGTGTTATGGTTAAACCCGATCAGGTTAACGACGCTCAAACTTTATTCTTGGCAAAAGATATCGCTAAAAAGATTGAAGAAGAAATGGAATATCCTGGTCAAATTAAGGTTAACGTTATTAGAGAATGGCGTGCAACCGAATTTGCAAAATAAAATATTAAACCGACGGATTTCCGTCGGTTTTTTACCTTAAAATACAAAGGAGAAAATATGAAAAAGATTATTAAAACAGTTGCGCTAATTGCACACGACAACAAAAAGCCCGAAATGATAGAGTGGGCAAAAAACAACAAAGATATATTAAAGAATTTTGAACTTTGTGGAACGGGTACTACTTCTAAGCGAGTAGAAGAAGCAACGGGATTAAAGGTGAAAGGTTATCTTTCAGGGCCACTTGGTGGCGATCAACAAATAGGCGCAAAGGTGGCAGAAGGA
The DNA here is from genome assembly GCA_045654165.1 of Christensenellaceae bacterium. Taxonomy (GTDB): domain Bacteria; phylum Bacillota; class Clostridia; order Christensenellales; family Borkfalkiaceae; genus UBA1259. The sequence continues at coordinate 12,547 of JAZOMV010000004.1, read as the reverse complement.
GAAATTGATTTGGTAGTATTCTTTTGTGATCCCTTGCAAGCACAACCACACGATCCAGACGTAAAAGCGTTGCTACGCATAGCAAACGTATATAACACGCCTATCGTAACGAACACGGCAACTGCAGATTTAATTATAAACTCAAAGATTTTATAATGAAAAAACACGGCGACTTCGCCGTGTTTTTATTTTTTATTAAAATATTATTCCCACTCAATAGTGCCGATGGGCTTTGGTGTGAGATCTAAAAGAACTCTATTAATGCCGTCTACTTCGTGCGTAATTCTATCGGTGATGTGGTGAAGAACTGCGTAAGGAATTTCTTCAATAGTAGCAGTCATAGCGTCAACGGTGTTTACGGCACGGATAATTGCAGGCCAACCTTCGTATCTCTTACCGTCTTTTACACCAACGCTCTTCATATCGGGCACAGCGATAAAGTATTGCCAAACTTTACCTGCAAGACCACACTTATCAAATTCTTCACGCAAAATAGCGTCTGCTTCACGGAGAGCGTGTAATCTATCACGAGTAATAGCGCCAAGACATCTAACGCCGAGACCTGGACCGGGGAAGGGTTGACGATCAACCATAGATGCAGGAAGACCTAAAGCCTTACCAACAACTCTAACTTCGTCTTTGTACAAAAGTCTAACGGGTTCTACTAATTCAAATTGCATATCTTCGGGAAGACCACCAACGTTGTGGTGCGCTTTAACGCCGTCACTTTCAATGATATCAGGGTAAATAGTGCCTTGAGCAAGGAAAGAAATACCCTTGAGTTTAGATGCTTCTTCATCAAAAACCTTAATGAATTCGCCACCGATAATTTTTCTTTTAGTTTCGGGTGCTGAAACGCCTTTAAGAAGATCTAAGAAACGATCTGTAGCGTCAATATAAATAAGGTTAGCGTCAAGTTCTTTTCCGAAAACTTCTATAACTTGTTCACTCTCGCCTTTACGCATTAAGCCGTGGTTAACGTGAACGCAAACAAGTTGTTTGCCGATAGCCTTAATTAAAAGTGCGGCAACTACTGAACTGTCAACGCCACCAGAAAGGGCGAGAAGTACTTTTTTATCCCCAACTTGTGCTCTAACTTCTTTAACTTGTTCGTCAATAAAAGCATTAGCGAGTTCGGGATTTGTTATTCTTTGCATTGAATCAGGTCTTTTGTTCAACATAAATGTTTCTCCTAATGGAATTATGGTATAAGTATAACATATTTTAGTTGGGTTTTACAAGAATTTTTATCAAAAAAATCTGCGTCAATATATAATAATAACTTATATTTATTTATATAAAGATTGACAAATACCCTTTTATAATGGTACAATTCATAAGTAAACAAAAGATTTAGTTTAGGAGAAACTATGAACGGGAAAAATATTCCGGAAATTTTCGGGTCAATGGTATTTAACGATAAAGTGATGAAAGAGCGTTTGCCAAAAGAGGCGTACGACGCAGTTCGCCGTGCTATTAACGACGGTAAACCCCTTTCAAACGACTATGCTAAAACGGTTGCATCAGTTATGAAAGACTGGGCGATAGAAAAAGGCGCAACTCACTTTACCCATTGGTTCCAACCTATGACGGGTATTACTGCTGAAAAGCACGATAGTTTTATAGAACCTTTCGGCGAAGGCGAAGTAATAATGAAACTTTCCGAAAAATCTCTCGTAAAAGGCGAAACGGATGCGTCTAGTTTTCCGTCAGGTGGTTTGCGTGCCGTGTTTGAAGCACGTGGCTACACGGCTTGGGACCCAACTTCTTACGCTTTCGTAAAAGACGGCAGCCTTTATATCCCTACTGCGTTTTGTTCATATTCGGGCGAAGCGCTTGATAAAAAGACCCCGCTTTTGCGTTCTATGGAAGCATTTAATAAACAAGCCCTTAGAATTTTGCGTTTGTTTGGTAACAACAAGGTTAAAAAGGTAACGCCTACCGTTGGTGCTGAACAAGAATATTTCCTTATTGATAAATCGGTTTACGAAAAGAGAATAGACCTTATGAACTGTGGTAGAACGCTTTTCGGCGCTCGTCCGTCAAAAGGTCAAGAATTAGAAGATCACTATTACGGTGCAATAAAACCAAGAGTTTCAAAGTTTATGAAAGAGTTAGACGAAGAACTTTGGAAACTTGGTGTGTATTCAAAAACCAAGCACAACGAAGCAGCGCCTGCTCAACACGAACTTGCGCCCGTATATACGTCAACCAACACGGCGTCCGATCAAAACCAAATAACGATGGAACTTATGAAAAGCGTTGCTAATAGGCACGGGTTGGTGTGTTTGTTGCACGAAAAACCGTTTGCAACCGTAAATGGTAGTGGTAAGCACAATAACTGGTCTATAAGCACCGATCTTGGCGATAACCTTTTAGAACCGGGCGCAACGCCTGAAAAGAACGCTCAATTCTTGTTATTCTTAATGGCTGTTATTAAGGCTGTGGACGAATATCAAGAACTTTTAAGAATTTCCGTAGCGTCAGCAGGGAACGACCACCGTTTAGGTGCGAACGAAGCACCACCAGCGATTATTTCTATATATTTAGGCGAAGAATTAGAAGCCGTATTAGAAGCAATAGAAAAAGGTGCTGAATATAACGCAAAAGAACAAACGCATCTTAAAATAGGCGTTTCGGTACTTCCCACGATACCTAAAGATTCAACGGATAGAAATAGAACTTCTCCGTTTGCATTTACAGGTAATAAGTTTGAATTCCGTATGGTTGGCTCTGCAACCAACATTGCTTGCCCGAACTTTATTATAAATACTATCGTTGCTGAAGAATTAAGCAAGTTTGCCGACGAGTTGGAAAAAGCAAGCGACTTTACCGTAACTCTTAATAAGATTATTAAAGAAACGATAATAAATCATAAGCGTATACTCTTTAACGGTAACAACTATTCTAAAGAATGGGAAAAAGAGGCTAAGCGTAGGGGGCTTGTAAACCTTAAATCTACGGTAGACGCTCTTCCTAGATATTCCGACAAAAAGAACGTTGAGTTGTTTGAAAAACATAAAGTTCTTTCTGAGGGCGAAATTCACTCTCGTACCGAAATCCTTTTAGAAAACTATATCAATATAGTTCATTTAGAAGCCATAACGGCACTTGATATTGCAAGGCGAGAAATCACGCCTGCCGTGTTAAGGTTTGAAAAATTCTTGTTGAAAGAACTTGAACTTAAAAAGTCTATCGGAAACCTTGCATGTTCGTTTGAAAGCAAATTAGCAGTTAGGATAAGCGATATGGCAGACGAATTTGGCGAACTTATAGAAAAACTTGCCGAAGATCTTAAAAAATTCAATAATGCTTGGGCAACACTTACTAAGGCTAAGTACTGCAAAAATACTTTGCTTAAGGATATGGAAAATCTTCGTAGCGTTGCTGATAAGATGGAAATGTACGTTGGCAATGAATTTACTTCTTTCCCAACTTACGACGATATTTTATATAGCGTTAAATATTAAAACAAAAAAAGCGAAACAAAAAACGTTTCGCTTTTAGTCTTTTTTGCTATTGACAAAAAATCAATAGTGGGGTATAATTAAACTACTTTATTTTAAAGGGAAATTAAGGTGAAATTTTTACATTTATCCGACTTGCATCTCGGAAAGCGTCTTAACGAATATTCGTTGATAGAAGATCAAGAATACATTTTAAAATCCATATTAAAAATCGTTCGTGAAGAAAAACCTGACGGGGTTATTATTGCCGGTGATGTTTACGATAAATCAGTACCGTCTGGTGAAGCAGTTCGCTTGTTTGACGACTTTTTAGTTGCTTTAAGTCTTGAAAAAGTAAAGACTTTTATTATAAGTGGAAACCACGATTCACCCGAAAGACTTTCTTTTGGCGCACGTTTAATGGATAAAAGTGGCATTTATATTTCCATGGTTTACGACGGTAAGGTTGAAAAAATTAGTCTTAGCGACGAGTTTGGTAAGATTAATATTTTTATGTTGCCTTTCGTAAAGCCGTCGCACGTGAGAAGATTTTACGGCGATCAAATAGAAAGTTTTACAGACGCTATTCGTGCCGTTATTGACGACCTTGATTTAGACCAAGCAGAGCGTAATATATTGATAACGCATCAATTCGTGACGGGGGCATCTAGAACGGATTCAGAAGAAATTTCGGTTGGTGGTACGGATAACGTAGACGCATCGGTTTTTGAAAAGTTCGATTACGTTGCGCTAGGGCATATACACCGTGCGCAAAAATGCGTAAGCGATAAGATTAGATATTCAGGAACGCCGTTAAAATATTCGCTTTCAGAGGCGAACGACGAAAAGACTATAACGGTTGTTGAACTAAACGATAAAGGATCTTTAATCGTGCGTAGCCTTGCTTTACACCCGTTAAGAAACCTTTTAGAAATTCGTGGTAAGTATGCAGATATTATGCAAAAATCCTATTATGAAAATACCACTTGGCAAACGGACTACGTGTATATAACGCTTACTGACGAGCAAGAAATACCAGATGCAATGGCTAAACTTCGCACAGTGTATCACAACGTAACGGCAATGCGATACGTTAATACACGAACGAGAAATTCTAGCGTGCTTAAAACGGCTACCGATATAGAGAGTAAAACCCCGTTCGATTTATTCTCTGATTTTTACGCCGTTCAAAACGGGGTGGCAATGTCTGATGATCAAAAAGAATTAGTTACACAACTCGTGGAAAAGATTTGGGGGGCTGAATAATGAGACCGTTGAAACTTACGATGTCGGCTTTCGGACCTTACGCAGACAGAACCGTTATAGACTTACGACTTCTTGGTAAGAGTGGTTTATATCTTATTACCGGCGATACGGGGGCAGGTAAAACTACGATATTCGACGGGATAACTTTTGCTTTGTACGGTGAAGCAAGTGGTCAAAATAGAGAACCCGTTATGTTGCGTTCACAGTACGCTAAACCGGAAACGCCTACCGAAGTGGAACTTGTTTTCGAGTGTAAAGACAAGGTGTATACCGTGCGCCGTAATCCCGAATACGAAAGGGGTAAACTTCACGGTGAAGGTAAAACCGTTCAAAAAGCAAACGCTGAACTTATTTTGCCTAATGGTAAAGTAGTTGCTAAAAAAACCGAAGTAGATATTGCCGTGAAAGAAATAGTCGGCATTGATAGAAAACAGTTTTTGCAAATCGCAATGATAGCACAAGGCGATTTTTTGAAATTGCTTTTAGCGTCTACTGAAGACAGAAAAAAGATTTTCCGTCAAATATTTAAGACTGAACCTTACGATAAATTGCAAACGCAACTTAAAACCGAATACCTTGCGCTAGAAAATTTACGCAAGAGCGAATATCAAAGCGTAAAGCAGTATATAGATGGTGTTACTTGTGATGAGAGTCATCCTTTAAGCGTAGAACTTAAATCGGCAACGGCAGGGGAAATGCCCGTTGAAGATTGCATTGTGCTTGCTGAAAAGATTATAGAAGCCGACGAAATGCTTTTTGCAAATATAACTGACGAAATAAAGCAAGCCGATAAAGAATTTCTTAACGCTAACGAGTTATTATCAAAGATTTTAGACGGGGAAAAAGCCGTTAACGAACTAGTTTCGACTTGTGAAAATCTTGCTAAAACGATTGAGTTTTTAGATAGTGTAAAGGTGGAATACGATACGCTACAAGCCCGTAAACCCGAACTTGAAGAAATTAAAAAGACGATAAGTTTACTAAATGCCGAACTTAAAGACTACGATAGTTTTGAGGACAAGAAAAAAGAACTTGTAAAAGTAGAAACCGATTTAGAAATATTTGATAAAGAGAGAAAGCAAACGCAAGAAATTTGCGTTAAACAAAAAGAAAAACTTGAAAGATTAATTGAAGATGCTAAAGAGTTTACTAACGCATCTGTAAATTATGAAAAGTTGATAACTGTTAAATCGGAAAAGAATAACGAGAAAGAAAAGGTTGAACAGTATTTAACCGACTTGTTGAATATAGAAAAGGCAAGAGTTATTTATAAAAGATGGCAAGAAGAATTTGCAAATGCTCTTTCCGATTATAAAAAGCAAAAATCCGAATACGACGATATGGAAACGGCGTTTTTATCAGAGCAGGCAGGTATACTTGCAAGCACTCTTGCTGACGGTGCGCCTTGTCCCGTTTGTGGTAGTTTAGAGCATCCGTGTAAAGCCTTAAAAACAAAAAACGCACCTACTCAAGAGCAACTTAAAGAGTTGAAAGAAAAAGTAGAAAAAGCGAATTTAGAAGTTAACAAAAAGAGTACCGATTGTGCAGAGGCATCTGCAAAAATAGAAGAACGGGATAAAAGATTAACGGAAGAACTTTTAAAGATAGGCATAAACGGGGATACTGAGAGCGTAAAAGAACTTTTAAGCCAAAGGGAAAGTGCGCTAACTATCGAATTGCAACAAATTCAAGCCGAAATTACCCAAGAAGAAAAGAAAAAGATAGCAAAAGAACAAATTGAAGAAGAAATTCCCCAAAGGCAAAAACAAATTGCCCAAACGGAAGAAAGTATAACCGAACTTATTGTCAAAGTATCGTCGCAACAAACGGCAAAAACCCATATAGAAAAGCAAATAACTGAAATCAAAGAAAAATTACGCTATGACGGTAAGGCTGTTGCTTTGTCGGCGATAAAAGATTTAACCGACCAAAGATACGGACTAGAAAAGTTAATTGATAATTCTGAAAAAAACTTTATTCAAGTGAAAAACGAAATTACGGCGTTGACGGTGAAAAAAGAACAACTTGAAAAACAAGTTGCCGACTTGGATTTTTCGGGTAAAGACGAATTACTTGTTAAAATTAAAACGCTTGAAACTAAAAAGACCGACTTGGGTGAGATTAAAGAAAATATCGCCGTTCGTTTATCTGCGAATAAAAAGGCTTTGTCGAATATTAAAAACGGTTCGTTAAAGTTGGTTGAAACGGAAAAACGCCTTGCGTGGGTAAAAGAACTTTCAGATACTGCTAACGGGAATTTGAAAGAACGAGAGAAAATAATGTTAGAAACCTATATTCAAACGACATATTTCGATAGGATAATAGAACGTGCGAATACACGGTTTATGGTTATGACGGCAGGACAATACGAGTTAAAACGCAAACAAGTTGCCGAAAACAACCGTAGCCAAAGTGGTTTGGATCTTGACGTTATAGACTATTATAACGGCACGGTTCGTAGTGTTAAAACTTTATCTGGTGGCGAATCGTTCAAGGCCTCTCTTGCACTAGCACTTGGACTTTCAGACGAAATACAAGCATCTGCAGGGGGGATAAAGTTGGATACTATGTTTATAGACGAAGGGTTTGGGTCGCTTGACGAAGATTCGTTAAATCAAGCAATGAGAGCGCTTTTAAGTCTTACTGAAGGAAATCGTTTGGTTGGGGTTATATCCCACGTGAAAGAGTTAAAAGAAAGAATAGATAAACAAATTATTATTACTAAAGATCGTTGTAAAGGTAGCGAGGCAAAACTCGTGCTATAAAAAGGAGAGATTATGATTAAATTTGGGACAGGTGGCTGGCGTGCAATAATAGGCGACGATTTTACCAAAGAAAACGTAAGGTTAGTTGCTCAAGCAATGTGTGATTATATGTTCGAACAAAATAGAACGGATAAACCCGTAATGATCGGGTACGACCGAAGATTTTTGTCCAAACAATCTGCTACTTGGATAGCAGAGGTATTTAGTGGGAACGGAATAAAAAGCCTTTTTATGACTAGAACAGCACCTACCCCGTTGGTAATGTTTACCGTAAAGAACGATAATTTATATTACGGTGTGGAAGTTACTGCAAGCCATAACCCTGCTGAATATAACGGCATTAAGTTCTTTATTGAAGAAGGTAGAGATGCCGACGTTGAAACGACCAAGCGTATAGAAACGCTTATTGCAACTGCTAAACCTAAATCAATCGATTTTGAAGTTGCTTGCGAAAAAGGTTTAATAACCTACCTAAAAGGTCCGTTCAACGCTTTTATAGATTCGATTTTGTCAAAGATAGACGTGGATAGTATAAGAGATGCTGATTTGAGAATTCTTTTCGATTCAATGCACGGTTCTGCAACGCACCCCATGCTCACAATGTTGCATAGCGCACGTTGTACGGTTGATACTATGAACTCAAATAAAGACGGATATTTCGGTGGGAATATGCCTGCCCCAAGTTATGAGCAGTCTGCACTTTTACGCCACCGTGTAGCAACCGAAGGCTACGATTTGGGTATAGAAGTAGACGGCGACGGGGATAGACTTGCTATTATAGATGCTAACGGCGAATATATCGAAGCCAACAAGATTTTAGCAATGCTATATTATTATTTGCACGAGTATAAAGGTTGGAAAGGTCCTGTAGTACGCAACCTTATGACTACGCACATGCTTGACGCTATTGCAAAAGACTTTGGCGAAACTTGTTACGAAGTACCCGTAGGCTTTAAGCATATTTCTTCTATGTTAGATAGAACTGACGCCGTTCTTGGTGGCGAATCTTCAGGTGGGCTTACGGTTAGGGGGCATATTTTCGGCAAAGACTCTGTGTATGCGGCAGGGCTTTTTGTGGAAATGGTTGCAAGAATAGGTAAATCTCTTTCTGAATTCTATCTTGAACTTACTAAAAAGTACGGGGAATATTATACTGCCGAAGATAGTTTTAAGTTTTCTGAACAAGATAAGGCTAGAATACAAAAACTTTTATTAGAAGATAAATTTATCCCTGAATTTAAAGATAAAAAGGTAAGCAAGGTCGGCTATTTTGACGGGGTTAAGTATTATTTTGAAGACGGTGGATATCTTTGTTGTCGTTTTTCAGGCACAGAACCTTTGTTAAGGCTTGCCGCTGAAACCGACGATATGGCAAAATCTAAAGAACTATTAGAAACGTTAAAGAAAACGCTTTTTTAATAAGAGTGAAAAAACGTTTGACAATTTTGTAGTTTATGGTATAATAAAAATGCTCGTGAGGGAGTAGTAAGCGTAATAAATATTACGGAGCAAGTCAACATCTTGGCGTAAAAGTCTGGTTTGCTTGAAAATACGAGACTCACGTATTTCCTATATGGTTGTACGTGTTGTAATATATAAAAGATTTTAACAAGTATAGCCAAACGGTTATACTTGTTTTGTTTTTACATAAAATAGTAAATAATATTTAAGGAGAAAGTATAGTGAATTTTACCTTTTTCGTTAGCAGTATACTGCTGGGCGTAGGGCTTGCGATGGATGCGTTTTCCGTATCGCTTGCAAACGGGCTTAACGAACCGTGTATGAAAAAAATTAAAATCTTTTCAATAGCAGGGGTGTTTGGCTTTTTTCAAGCGTTAATGCCGTTATTAGGCTGGGTTTGTATACATACTTTGGTAGAAACCTTTGGCGTATTGACAAAGTTCGTGCCGTGGGTAGCCTTTGCTCTATTGACTTTTATCGGGATTAAGATGATTATAGACGGGGTTAAAAACGACGAAGAGTGTAAGCCGTCCGTAGGGGTTAGTGGGCTTTTGGTACAAGGAATTGCAACTTCTATAGACGCATTGTCGGTAGGGTTTACGATAGCAAGTTATACTTTTATAATGGCGTTCGTATCGGCACTAATAATTATGGTAGTTACTTTCTCTATATGTGTGTTAGGTGTAATTCTCGGCAAAAAATTTGGCACGATATTTTCTGGTAAAGCAACCGTTATGGGTGGCGTTATATTAATTTTAATAGGTTTAGAAATTTGCATAACTTCATTGATAGGTTAATGCGAAAAGGAGATAGAGAAGTGAAATATCACAGCGTAAAAACAAGCGACGTTTTAACTTCGCTAGAAACCGATTCAGTAAAAGGGTTATCTAGCGAAAAGGCAAAAGAACTACAAGACAAGTTTGGACCTAACAAACTTAAAGAAAAGAAAAAGAAGTCGGCGATAGTAAAGTTTTTTGAACAGTTCAAAGACGTAATGATTATAATTCTTATTCTTGCGGCAGTAGTTTCTTTCGTTGTAGCCTGCGTAGAAGGGGATATGAACGAGTTTTTTGAACCCGTGCTTATTCTTTTGATAGTAATTATCAATGCAGTAATGGGCGTGGTGCAAGAGAGCAAAGCAGAAAAGGCGTTAGACGCACTTAAAAATATGAGTGCGCCACACGCAAGGGTAATTCGTGACGGCGTGGAAAAAATAATCAACGCATCAGACCTTGTAGTAGGCGATATTATCTTGCTAGAAGCAGGTGATTTCGTTCCTGCAGACGCAAGGCTTATTCGTAGCGTAAGTCTTAAATGTGAAGAGGCTGCGCTTACCGGCGAATCCGTTCCTGCAGATAAAGACGCTAGCGTAGAAGTTAAAGAAGACGCACCTTTAGGCGATAGAACTAATATGGTTTTTTCGGGGTGTAGCGTAACTTACGGAACGGCAACTGCAGTAGTAACTGCTATCGGTATGGATACCGAAATGGGTAAGATTGCCAACCTACTTTCAAACGAAAACGAAACGCAAACCAACTTGCAAAAGAAACTTGCAAAACTTGGTAAATATCTTGGTATAGTAGCGTTAGGGGCGTGCGCAATCGTATTTATCGTTGGTTTGGCAACGGGTATGAAACCTTTAGAAATCTTTATGATAGCCGTTTCTCTAGCCGTATCTGCTATCCCTGAAGGTTTGCCTGCAATAGTAACCATAGTTCTTTCTATCGGCGTTCAACGCATGGTTAAAAAGAACGCTATTATAAGACGACTTCCTGCCGTGGAAACTTTAGGTAGCGCATCTATAATTTGTTCAGATAAAACGGGTACGCTTACTATGAACAGAATGACGCTAGTTAAAGCGTATGTAGACGGGGGCGACGGTCTTGAAGATATTACGACGGATAATTCCCAAACAGTAAAAACGTTGTTGACTTACGGTGCGCTTTGTTGCGACGGATCTGTGGTATTCGACGGGGATAAAGAAGTTCATATCGGCGACCCGACGGAAACGGCGATAGTTCTTGCGGCGCATCGCAACGGCTTGCCAAAAGAAAGAATAAATAAAGACTATCCGAGAATAGCAGAAATTCCGTTTGATTCAGATAGAAAACTTATGAGTACGGTAAACGTTATAAACGGTAAAAAGTACGTTATAGTTAAAGGCGCAGTAGATATGATGGAAGCCCGTTGCGTAAACGGTAACTTTGCAAGGGCAAAAGAGATGAACGATAAAATGAGTTCGTCTGCGCTAAGAGTGCTTGCAGTAGGGTATAAAATCATAGACGAATTGCCTGCTGAACTTACGAGTGAAGAACTTGAAAACGGGCTTACCTTTATGGGGTTAGTAGGGATGATAGATCCACCTAGACCTGAAGCAAAACAAGCAGTAGCCGTTTGTAGAGAAGCAGGTATTAAGCCGATTATGATAACGGGTGATCACGTTGTAACGGCTTCTGCAATCGCTAGAGAGTTAGGCATTTTGGTTGACGGGGATATGGCTATTACGGGCGCAGAGTTGGATAAAATGAACGACGACGAACTTTCAGAAAAACTAGAAAAGATTTCCGTATACGCACGTGTGTCGCCCGAAAACAAAATAAGAATAGTAAAGGCATGGCAAAGAAAAGGTCAAGTAGTTTCAATGACGGGCGACGGTGTAAACGACGCACCTGCACTCAAAGCGGCTGATATAGGTTGCGCAATGGGTATTACGGGTACGGACGTTGCAAAAGGCGCTGCAGATATGACGCTTACCGACGATAATTTCGCAACGATAGTAGACGCAGTTAAAGAAGGTAGGGGCATTTACTCAAACATTAAGAAAGTCGTTGGGTTCTTGCTTGGTACTAATATCGGCGAAATCGTTTCCGTGTTTATGTGCATGATGATTTGGCAAGTTGCACCTTTCCTTTCAATGCAACTTCTTATGATAAACTTGGTTACCGATAGCTTACCGGCAATCGCTCTTGGTATGGAAGGCGTTGAGTCCGACGTAATGAAACAAAAACCTAAGCCCAAAAACGAAGGCATTTTTGCAAACGGGTTAGGTTTGAGAATTGCATTACAAGGCGTAATGTTCGGCGTGCTTTCAATCGCAGGATTCTTGCTTGGTCAATATTATGGTGGAAGTATAGAAAGTGGTAGAACGCTTGCGTTTATCGTTTTGGCTCTTTCACAAGTATTTCATGCGTTCAATATGCGTTCGGATAAATCGTTGTTTAAGATAGGTCCGTTCTCAAATGGAAAATTAAATCTTGCGGCACTTGGCGCAATAGCATTGACTTCGCTAGTTTTATTCGTTCCTTTCTTGCAAACTGCTTTCGGTTTGGTATGGCTTGAATGGTGGGTTTACTTGGTTGGATTAGGTTTAGCGTTTATTCCTGTAGTAGTAATGGAAATAGCAAAACTTGTTGGCGTAATAAAACACAAATAAAAATAACCCCCTTGCATTTTGTTGCAAGGGGGTTTTTAGGTTTCTAATGGCTAGGAAGAGGGGATACTGCGATAAATCGCAGGACTAAGCCCGTAAAGACAAGTCCATCAAAGGCGACCGAGCCAAGGGTTTAAACCAAATCTCGTTTCCACACCACGAAAAAAGGACACCAAACG
>JAZOMV010000003.1:0-2838 GCA_045654165.1 Christensenellaceae bacterium | reverse complement strand
AATCCACCCCTGCCCACCAAGAGAAACCTAAATTTAAACACCTATGATTTGATTTAGGTTTTTTATTTTGCCCAAAAATAAATGTTGTTTAAAAGGGATTTATATTGTAAGCGCACCCCCTAGTGCGTGTTAAGTTTTTTTTAATTTTTATTCTAAAAACTATTGCGCAAAATTTGCTTTTATTGTATTATAATTATAAAATAAATTTTATAAGGTAAAATAACTATGAAAACAATTATTGCAAAACGAGATAAAAACATTTTTTGGTTTATCTTATTTATGGTGCTCTTTTCTTGCTTGGTTAGCGGTTATACTATCGTAAAATCTCTAACCACCGATTTCCGTTGGATTGGAATTTTTGCTATTGTGTGTCTTTCTTTTATAACACTTATCTCGCTTGTATCTTTAATTGCTTTACCAAACGCAGTAATTATTAAAGAAGACGAAAATATTATAATCTATCAAGGCGTTTTCAAAAAAACAATCGGTTTCGCCAGTGTTATATCCGCCGAAGTTGCGCCGATCCACCCCAAAGAAAAAGAATCTAAAAGCGGTAGTATTCTCTTAAAAATCAAAACGGAAAACGGGCAAGAAGACATTTTAATTCATCAAATAAAAGATAAAAAAAATGCAGTTGAACAATTCAATAAACTTATAAACGGTTCGATTTAGATTGTTCTTACTCCACCAAAATCGTTAGTATTTATCTAGCGATTTTTTTGTTTTTCAAAAACAAAAAAGGAGCAAATTTTGCTCCTTTAATTTATTTTTGCTTACTTGGCAGGCACTCTATAAGCGTTGCGCTAGTTTCCGTTGACACGGTAAACTTATTTTCGGCTACGAACGGCAAATAGAAATAATCGCCTTTTTTTATTTCTTTTCTATAATTTTCGCCCGTTATAACAGCGTTTCCGTCAAGACATATAAACACGCTTGGCGCAAAGTCCATAACAAAACTACCACCGTTTTGAATAGTATGTCGATTTTCGCCAAAACAAGGCGTATCTTCATAACTAATCATTACTTCTTTTTTATAAGTCGGCGTATCGATTGCAACAGTCGGCGTTACTTTTGCATAAGCCTTTGCCCCTTCCCCATAAATATCGTAATTAATTGCATTTAGAGCCGTATCTTTATCTAAACCGATATATTCTTCTTCATACGATATATGGTAATCGTTACACCATCTTTCAGGTTGAATTGTAAAGTCTGTTGGTTCTTGAACTTCAACTATCGTGCAACCTGCACCGATTGCGTGAATAAGTCCGGCTTTAATAAGCCATATATCCCCAACGTTTACGTCAACCCCTGCTAAAAGATTGCCCATTATATCTTTTTCAACTTCACTTTTTTCTTCTAGATCCGACAACAGTTCTTTTGTGATTTTATCCTTAAAACCAAAGTAAAGTTTGGCATTAGGACGCTTTGCAACAACTAACCACGCTTCAGTTTTGCCGTATTCACTATTAAAATGTTTTCTAGAAAAATCTTTTGTTGGGTGAACTTGGAAAGGTAGTCTTACTGCACTATCTAAAAATTTCACCAAGCAATCGTATTTCCTATCCCCCAAAAGTTCTTCTTTATGTTCATTTAATAAATCGTCAAAGAAAATATTAGTATCTTTAATTTTAGACACACCGTCACGTTCGCCAAAGTACTTTGGATTAATAGCCTTTACCTTACTTGCAATCCACTCTTCGGGAAACATGTTATCCGTGCCGTCATCAAACCCGTCGTTAAAAAGTTCTTTATAAGGCATTCCACCTTTATATATTCTATAAACTCTATTTCTTTCAAAAAATACAGGTTCTTTTACAATTTGTTTAATGTCTTTCATAACTTTATCACCCCTAAAAATTGTATTGCTAAAGCGTAAACTGCCCCGTGTAAAATTTCCCTACAAAGTCTTTTCAGACTTTTAGCAACAAAAATTTTATTTAACTAATTATATAATAGTTTCCCACCAGAAAGTAAATCTTTTAAAGACAATTTGTAATCATTAATCAAAACGTCGTTAAAGAAAACTTGATTAACAATACCATTTTTCACTTTAGAAACTATTTGTAGTTTTTTACCATTTGGCAAATGCAATACAGCTTTTCTTGCTTGAGGTAGCCCTATAAACATACTATCTTGTCCACTTATAGGGAAAATTCCCAAGAAATTCCAAATATAACAGGATGATAAACCACCACTATCATTGTTTCCCGGCAAGCCATCACGACCTTGAGAAAAACATTTACTAGTGCATTCTTGAATTATTTTTGATAGTCTATCATATCTACCTACGTAATGATAAAAATAAGGTGTTTCCATATCCGTTTCATTATTGAAACCCTCAAAACGATCAAACAACTCATTTTCGTCGGTAAAGCCAAAGAACGCATCTAATTGTTTAATTAAATTTTCTTTTCCACCACTCAATTCCAACCTTTTTGCAACGTCATTAACAAAACGGAAAGAATAATTCCAACAATTACCCTCATAATAAGGATAGCCATCTTTCAAAAGCCCGTCAACGCCAAAAGCATCAGTCCAAAAACTTGCTATATTTGAAAAATATTCAAAATCTTCTTTTCTGTTTAAATCTTTTGCAAGAACGGCAAACGCATAAGCAATAATCGTGCAGTCTAAAAGTTTTGTGGTTTTTTCAAAACTTCCATTTTTGATCGCTTGTGCATAACGATCTATTTCAACCTTTACAACTGCAAACATATCGTTATAATCTTTTTCATCAACCAAGCCACGAACAAACGCATCATACAACACGTAACAGCCTAAACAACATGCTTGAGTTGCTTCAATATCCATATTAGTTGACAACATTAAAGCATTAAA
>JAZOMV010000002.1:0-49958 GCA_045654165.1 Christensenellaceae bacterium | reverse complement strand
CATTTTTAGTTAATAATTTCGCCTTTGAATAAAAATTATATACTTTTATGTCGAAAATTATATTTTTAAAAGTTTAATACTTTATTATTTTATGGCAATTTAATATAATCGTATAGTACTAAAATAATAAAAAGGATTGCTTTAAATGTATAAAAACGCATATAATTTTACTTTAATAAAAAATTGTTTAATTAAACATAGAAACGGACAAAATGTACAACTAATAATCTCTCAATTTAATATCCCACGGAGCACCATATACTATTGGATAAAGAAATATAAACACATTAAGAATTTAGAAGAAATTAAATACATATCCGCTTATGAAAACGAAAAGAAGAAAAACCAAAAACTTTTGCAAATTAATCAAGTGCTAAAATTAGTAAATTGTACTGTTCATTCCCCTCTACAAACAAAACTGAAAGAACTAGAAAAACTATATGGCAAATTTAGTGTTAGAGTTTTATGCGAAGCGTTAAATGTTAGTAGGGGCACTTTTTACAACCACATATTGCGAAATAAAAAAGAAAAAACGTCTTATGCAAAAAGGAGAAAAATATTATCAGATGAAATATTGAAAATTTATGAAGAAAGTCGGGGGTTGTTTGGTTCGGATAAAATTGTTGCTGTTTTAGAAACAAAAGGTTTTCATACAAGCAAACCACTAGTACGAGAACTGATGAAAGAAATGGGGCTTCGTAGTTTTCGTTCAACAGCAAAAAGAGACCATTCATTATGGAATAAGCTACACCCACCCAAAAACTACTTACAACGCAATTTTAACGTTAAAGAATCCAATCAAGTTTGGGCAAGCGATTGCACGAGAATTTCATATAAGCAACAGAGTTACCATATTTGTGTAATTATGGATTTATATTCTAGGAAAATTATTTCTTATAAAATTTCACAAAGAGCAAGTACTCAATTAGTTACCAGCACTTTTAATGAAGCTTTGAGCACAAGAAATCATTGCGCCCCTAAAATGTTTCATTCCGATAGAGGTTGTCAATACACTTCATTTGCTTTTAGAAAGTTGTTATTAAAACACAACATTTTGCAATCTTTTTCTCATTCTGGTAATCCTTATGATAATGGTGTTGTTGAATCTTTCTTTTCATCCTTCAAACAAGAAGAAATATATAGAAGTTTTTATTCTTCTGTAAAACAATTTAAGCAACGAATAGGCGAATACATAAAATTTTATAATCAAGACCGCCCTCACCGAGCAAACAATTACAAAACTCCCAATCAAAAGGAAGAAGCCTACTATAATAAAATAAACCGTGAAGTCTAATCTGCACGGTTCATATTGTTTTACCTTTTTAACGTTTGTTCCCCAATTTTTATATGTTTGCAAAATTTTTGTCTAATAATACACACTTCTAAATTCGCTAACAAATTACAAATAAAAATAGGAGTCAATTTTAGCTCAGTCTAATCAAACTGTCTAAAATCTTGACTCCTATTCATTTGGTTGCGGGAGTGGGATTTGAACCTCACGACCTTCGGGTTATGAGCCTCAACACATATTTAAAAAACATAGTAAAACACTAGAGATTTTGAGTTTTCTCCCCGTTTATTACCCGTTAAACTCTCGATTTTCGGGAAGTTTGGCGCTTATACCTTTTCATTTTGTCAGCGCCGACGCTAACGTCGGCTCTTCCAAAAGAAAACCGCTTACGCGCGCACGCGCGCCTATTCTATTTAAATTTTAATTTTAAAGAATTAAATTCTTGTGTAAACGTTCTTTATTCTATACGTCAAAGAAAAGAATTTTTACAACGGGTAAAAAGATTTTTTTGCGTTTTCGCTACGCAAAAACGCCTTTTGTATAGTGTAAAGAATTTTACCACCACCAAAAAAAACCCTAACTTAACAAAATTCTTTATACTATACCTTTTTATTTTTCCAGGAAACGCACGTCGGAAAGATCCTTTCTCGTTTTTGCCGTTTTTTGCATAGTGTAAAGTTTTTTTACTCGGCTTGTATAGTGTAAAAAATTTTTATTGTATGCTATAAAGAATTTTTACAACGGAAAAGGCTAGACGCTCCCCGTCTAGCCTTAATTTTGTTTTTAAAAAGCGCTATCTGCGCCCTATCGCCTGCCTTCTAACCAATACCGTTTCGAGTATATCTTCGACCTTCCGCTCGTCTTCCTTGGCCCAATACAAAGTTAATTCGTCGGTATATCTTACCCATTGCGCTTGCCCCCTGGTGCTTGTCGTTTTTCGGATAAAGCCTTTCTCTTCAAGGTTTTCAAGCGCGCGACGTTGCGTCGGCGCCGAAGTGTTAAACCTAGCGCAAAGCCCTTTGACCGAACCCGTAAAGGCTTGCTCTTTCATGTTTTTCGTGCAATCTCTAATAAAACAGTACGTCAAGAGTTCTAACGTCGATATATCGAACCTAACGCACCAAAAAAGCGGGACGTTGTTCGTGTATGCGTAGCCGATCGTTTTCCCGTCTTTACGGGCTTGCTCCGAGCGCTTAAGCGCTTCTTTAAATTGTCTTGTGTTTTTTAGATCCTTTTTTGTCATTTTCGTTTTCTCCTTTATTTTTTCGCCGGGCGCTCGCCCCGTCGGTTTTTTCAAAGTATAGGATTACCACCGTATATTTACGGTGGATTACCATTGTTTTTTATCGGATTGATTTTATATATTTTTTATACTCTCGCTGTAGTAAAGTTCCCCCTTTTCCTTTCTCAAATTGTTTAGTAAATGTTTTTTATTTTTTAAGCGAGTTAAAAAAATAAAAAAACAATAGAAAAAAAATAAGAGAAAGGAAAAGGGGACAAAACTTTTATTCTGGGCTTTCTGTATATAAACTATAGTTAAATCTCTCGCCTCTAGTATCAAAACGCATGGGATAATCAGCCGAAATTACGGCAGTAAGCCCTTCTTCTAACAATAGATTACTTGTAGCGTCCCGTATATCATAACTCACTTTATAAAACCCTAATACTCGAATTAACTTGCTTAAATTTATATATCTACGTGCTCTGCGCCGTAGTGGTTTTTGCAAACGCTTTAACTTTTTAAACAACTTTTTTTTCGGTTTTTCTTTTACCTTAAACTTTAAGCGCATAATTTTATTACCAGAGCGAAAAACTCTACGTTCTATATGATCGAGTATAATTTCAAGAAATTTCGGTCTAAGGCACTTTTTACGCTCTCTAAGGTCTTTGTTTTCAGTAACTAGCGCTCTAAACGCAAGAAAAATTTCTCCTGTGCGTTGTTCATCGCCGACAATAGTCAGATCAAAGAATTGACGACAAAGCGACAACGTCGTACTTTTAGTTCTTGCGTTGTTTTTATCTTTAGTTGGATCAGCAGGAATTCTACTCCACGAATTCGGCATTATATTGCCTAATTCAGTTAAACCACAAGCAAAGCCTTCAGCTAGCCGTTTCTTTTGATCAATGTATTCCATGCTAAACGGATAATTTTTAAGCCCGTCGTACTCAATTTCAAAGTTAGACATAAGATGTGGTATTTTGTCGGGATTGCCTTCGAAAAAATCAAAACTTTCCTTTAGAACCTTGAAATCAACGTCGTTTTTTAGTTCTTCGGAAAAAGGCAGTTTTAAGTAATACGACAAGTGCATTTGCCGGTCTTTTTCGCACGCAAGCATTAACGTGTCGTATGCGACGTTCGTCGTCTTTCCCGTTCCTTCATTTCCTTCGTAGGTTCGTTTGTAGCCACCTTTTTCGATTATTTCTTTGTCGTGTTTTGCCGTCAAAATCGTGAATTTTATTAGATTAATATCTTTCATTATTTGTCTAAAAAAGAACCAAAATGAAACGCCTATAACGACGAATTGCCAACGCAAATCATAGAACGACCACATTAAAAAATGGTCTATCTCTAAACAGAGTTCGTCTATCGTATAATTTTTCAAAAAAAGCCCAAAGAAGATGACCGACCAGATTATGTTATACAACCAAATCTTCCACACACGGCGAAACAAGGACGGCTTCTTCAGGCTTTTATATTTTTTAGTTTTTTTCATTATTTGCGCTTAATTATAATCACAATAACCACTGCAACAGCAATGATTCCAAGCGACGAACCGGTCAAAGCCCAGCCCGTTTGGTCGTTTACCCAACCAGCCCACTTGTCAAGAACTTTTTCGTCTTCTATCGAATTATCGGGTTCTTCGGGTTCTTCGGTTTCTTCTGGTGCTTCTAATACCCAAACACCTTTATAATCTTCGCCCGGTTCTGCAAGGTCTTCGTTACCTAAAACGCAAGAAAACATAAAATCGTCCGGCGTTATATCGTCGCTTTGGCAGAAAGCCCACAAAACGTCTTCGTGGAAATAATAGTCTACATAATCAAGCCCTTTGTTAATAGGAACTATATGTCCGTTAAAATCGTTCAATACTCTACCATTATCAAACAACGGACCGTTTGCGCAAATTTCGAAAAGCATATTTTCGCCTGCGTAATCATAAACCCTAATAACTTTATTTTTTAAACTTGTCGTATAATCAACCGATTCAGTTTCTATGTATTTAGAAGTATCGGGAACAGGTAAAAGAACGTATACGGCAAAATCAGGATTCGGCGCAGAAGTTTCGCCTAAATTTGGATAACAATTTTCTTTGTCTAACGTACAAGCTTGCAAGAAATAATCGTCAAAATTTGCGTCGGCTTCAGAAGTCCACGACTCGTCTTCTATCATTAAACGTGTGATTTCACTTGTTAGGTAGTCAACGTCTAAATAAATTTCAAAATATTCGTTTGTGTATCTATATATCGGCGAATTGTCCCATAGACTTATATGTACACACCCTTCTGCAAATAAACCCAAACGGGAGTTATAAGTAACACCACCTAAATCAACACCATCTGCCGTGTCCGTTTGGTCGTCATAATAAAATCTTACGACTTTATTTGATAGGTCAATCCCTTTAACAAGTGGCGTTTCAAAATAGCCAGTTGTGTCTGGCATTGTTACCTTTTTCGTTTCTGCGCTTGCCTGTTTTGGCGACGCAAGAAGCAAGCCTATACTTAAAAGGCCCACTAAAAACGCCGACAAAATTGTTAAAAGTACGTTTCTTTTTGTTTTAATCATTTTAGTTTATCTCCTTTTTTTCTTTTTTTGAAAAAACAACAAATAGATTATAAAACCAACAGCGCAAAGAGTTAATATTGACGTAAAGCCAGAACTAAACAAACCGTTTACACCTTTGCTCATCCCTCTTGCGATACTTCCAATCGCTCCGGCCAAATCTACCGTTGAATTAACAGCGGCGTCAAAAACCGACCCCGTCGCACTATTTAATTTTTGCGCCGTTTTTCCTACTTGTTGCGCCTGAACGGATTTTCCCGAATCTGCACCACCTTCTTTTATTGCGACAAATTCAGTTCCCGGTTCAGTCCAGAATATATAGAACGAAGCGTCTGTGTTGTCCGTTACCCAATCCCAAGCCTTGTTTATCCAACTATAGTCAAACTCATCCAAAAGTTTATTGTAATTTGCCCTAGATAACGAATCGTTAAACGAAAACATCCCAACGGCGCCGACGTATGAGTTTTCAAGATCAAACAGAGTCGTCCAGACTTTGTTTAAGGTTTTTGTGTTTGGCAAAGATACAAAACCCCACGTCCCGTATAATTCATTAAAACTGAAGTTCCGCATTGCCGGATACTTGTCAATAATTCTTGTGAATTGATATTCGTATAACCCCTCGTCTATTATCCCGGCCTCTACGAAAGGATAATACATATCACGATACGACTTGTTTATATCAAGATAATAGAACTCGTCTTTTCCGTCTTTGGTTACAACCTTAAAAAACGAATTTTTCAAATATTTTGCACGGTAGATAGTATCCGTCACTTTTTCAAACTCGTAAGCATACGAATCGTGAACGTCAAGCGTCGTTTTGCCAAGCTGAACGCAAACGTCTTCAACTGCTGGCCCGGCTTCCGTTACAGGAACGTTAACAACGGCCTCAACTCTCTTTGCAAATGGTGTCCCGTCTATGTTTTCCAAATACTCAACAGTAACCTCTTTAGTTTCAACGTTGTTTATAATATCTAAAGCTTGTTCCTTGTATTCGTACCCCTCAAACCCTTGCGTTTTGTCACGCATTGAAATTAAAACGTCGTAAACACATAATTCAGGCGAATATACGGGATCGTGATGGCTCCACTCATATGTCGTCTTAAAAACACCTGTATACGTACAAAGTTTAAAATCTTCGTTAAATTTAATAAAATATCTGTTGTAAGCGGACGGAACCCTTACTTTAAGCAATATGTGGTCGCCCATAAACCGATCGTCAACTACTGTTCCAGAGTTTATATACTTAACGCCGTCCTTGTTGTATTTTTTCTTATGTTCATTTTTTAAGGCTTGCGAGTCTTCCTTGTTAATTAATTCCTCAAACTGAGAACCGGAAATAAAACCTTCGCTGTACGAAAGAGTTTGTTCTAGAATCATGACTTTCATAACAGGCTTAATGCCCACAACCTCATAATAAAAATTGACAACGAGTTTTCCTACTTCATTAAAAGATTTTTCGCCGGTTATTCTGCATAAAGTAATCGTATATCTAAACTGAGATTTTTTTAGAACACCATAAAACTCCGTTTTGTCTTTTTCAATCTTGTTTAAGTCGTCGTATTTTGGCGACAGTTTTAGTAGTTCAACACCTAGTCCCAACGTTTCCCCAGAAATCTCCCTATGAATATATCTGCCCTCGTCAAATTCATATAACCCGTTCGTTAACGGTCCAAACTTGTTCTGTTGCGCATTTACCGTTTCGCTAGAAAACAAGCCGAAAAAAGCGACCGTTAAAACAAAGATCGCAACGAAAAACGATATGATAATATTTTTTAATTTTTTCGTCATGTTTTTTCTCCTATTCGAATTTTATTATTATTTTTTTTATCAAATCCACCACCCAAAACGCAAAATCAACGATTTTGGGCAGAACAAAGCAAACAAACAGTAAAGCGATAACCTGCGTTGCTAACCCGTTTTCGACGTGTGAAAACCAATCTTGCAACGTTGGCAAAAAGTTAAGCACACGCCGAACGAGTTGCAGGCACATTGTACATATGCCCGGTTGCATACTAATCTTCTACAACCTGAACGCATGCAGTTTCAGTTCCGGTGTCTTCTTTTTTATCTTCGTCTTTGTTACCAAGAACGCCAGCAACAGCGCCACCGATGATAATTAAACCTGCTATAAGACTGATAATCCAAGCATACTTTTTCATTACGTTGTATCCTCCTTTTTTTGATTTCCCCCGACAGATCCGACCTGCCACAACGCCCAACGTTAAGGGATATATTGAGGACGTTTCCGTCCTCAGGAGAAATTGATAATGCCTAAAAAAGATTCCTTTTTTAAACCACTTTGACTTTTTTTATCGGGTCCGTATACGTAATAAGCCGTTTTTTTATTCTTGCAACGGATCCCTTTTGCCGAACTTGTTCTTTTAGTTTGATAGCCTCTGACCTGTCCGACAAATAAACGCAATGCGTCGTTTTTTTCTTATCTACCCACGAAACAATATAATCTTCAACCGTTCGTTGCATTGTCCGACACCTCCACTTTTTCTAGTCGTTCGGCGTCGTAATATCCGATACCATCAAGGCAAAACATATATTTCCCAAAAAGATTTCGAACGGGCCCACTTTTTATTTTGAACGTTTTGTCCCCAAAGACTTCGAACTCGAACCCAGACGAAATTTTTACTTCGTCGCCGACCTTTAGTTTCATAACGTTGATTTTTGTTTTTTCAGAAAGACGTTTTGCGTCTTTTTCTAAAACTTTGTCGTTCACTCTTACTAATTCCTTGAAACGTTCAAGTGCGATTCTCGAGTGCCTGCGCACGCAATCTTCTTCAAGTTCGTCCGTTGGATCGAAAAAAGCGCAGTTCTCACAACCCTTTGAACTCAAGCACGTTTCAAACGCTTGTATGATTTCTTCGTCCGTAATTTCGATTTTATTTATCATTTCCTTTTCCATTTCCTAGCTCCTTTTTCTTTTCGATCAAGCAAAACGTTTCAAGATAACTAAACCGTTTTTTTGATAACGTTACTACGTTTTTTGTTTCGGCGTTCTGAAACGCAAGCCTGCCTTTCTCATTAACGCACAAATACCGGAGAGATAAAATCTTTCCGGTTTCTGTCGCAAATTTATAAACCGTTTGTTTTTCCGGTTGTTTCAGTTTGAATTTTTTCGCCATAGATTTCAGCCTCTACGTATTGCCTTACGTATTTACTCTCGCCTTTGTCTGGGTACGGCGTAGACGTATAATTGATTTTAAATGCACCCTCAAGCGCTTTTCTTGTTTTTGCAACTTCTTCAGGAAGTCCCCAAATTCTAATTTTTATCACAACGTTCAACCTCTTGTATATATTTGCAATTCCCGGTGCACGAAAATCTTTCTTCACAATCGCCACAATCGTCGCCGTGAATTTCTAATTTTTGGGGATAATTCTTGTCCGTCATTATTTTGTATTCGATTCTCGTCGGACAATTTTCGCATTTTTCGCTCGGATTATTCTGGCACTTATAACACGGATCGTGTTTTCTCCAATATCCGTTATACGGACAATCTTTATCATTACCCTTGCATCCGTGCGCCCTTGCCTCACAGTCGCACTCTTTTTCCTTAAAAGCGTTTTTTATCTCGGGCCATGTCAAATACAATAAAGCAGAACCTATTGATATCCCTATCAAAGAAAACAAAATGCTTAATAAGTCTTTTATAATCATATCCTACCTCCCGTAACTCACACATACGGCGTAGGCCCTTGACTTTTCACCGGTCTTTTTATTTATTCTTGCGTATTCTATGATCGAACGTTTTATTTGTTTAATATCTTCATCACTTAAACTGCCGAGTTCTAGTTCTCCGTCTTCGACCGTATCGATACCACAAATAAGCAAGTTCCCCACAAACGCCAAATCAAAGTTATAGCCTAAACCCGAAACAACGTAATCGTCTTTAAGTCGTCCTTCGTCGTCGCAGATTATAAAATAATGCTTTCCAAAAATCTTGCGTGCGACGATCTTAATCGTTCGACAGTTCAAAAGTTCTTTCTTTTGCTCTAGATTATCTCTTTCAATCTCTAGCACTTCCGGCTTTTCGTCAACGCCGGCTTTTAAGTAAATAACTTTAATCTTCGGCATTGTCTGTTCTTGCGTCCGTTCGGACGTAGTCTGTTCTGTTGTCTTGTTCTTTTCCATTTTCTTCTCCTCTAAACGTTAATACCGGTAAACGCAAAAACCCGGATCAACGTTTCGCTTTTTATTTTTTTGTAGAATTTTTAGAAGGTTTGACTCAAAAAATAAGTTTTACTGAACCCCACGGAAAACTTTTCCTTGTACGCTACACACTTTTTCATAAGGAAAAGCGAATCCATTTTTCTTGCGTTTTATATTGAACTTGAAAATCAAGTTGCAACCTTTTTGAACACTAAAAAATACGAATGGTATTTTCTTGCGTGTTGCTGTTTTTTGATTCTTGTCATTCTTGTTTTTGCAAGTAATATAAACAAATCTTTAATTTGAAAATTATTATCTCGTGCCAAAGATAAAACTTCTTCCAAAAAAATATAGTTTTTTCTTCCATATACAAAGTCTTGACACTTAACGATTAGGATTCCACGATTTTTTAATGCTCGCTGTAGCGAGATAAAACTTTCTTTCCAAAACAAACGCATTTCATCTATATTTGTAAACGAGCCATACGCTTTTCCCATTTTACAATTCTTCCCAGCAACAATAAAAGGGGGATCAAAAATAATACATTTGAATTCGCCTACAAAGGGAAGTTCTCTTACGTCAAGTTTTTCTACGCTCGGCGATAAAGGCACTAAATCGCTTTTTTTCTTCGGCTCTTTAACAATACCGTTTCTATAAAAGCCCCCTTTGTTATAACAAGGATCAAAATCAATCGGGTTTCCTTTGTTGTATAGCAATAAAATGTTATTTATTATTTCTTGTTGATTAAAACTAATGCTCTTTATCATGTAAAACCGGCCTAAAAATAACGGTGCAATTACTATAGTTTATATCACAAACACCACGGGCGCTTGCTGTCAATAATGATTCTTTAAGCAATTTGCAACAAATCCTTGCTTGTTCGATGTCGTTAGCGTAACCTAAATATTTTAAATCTTGATAGTCATGCGATAAATCTTGCAAGAAAATATCGTATCTTATCGGAATCGCTAATTTATTTTTTACGGGCATTCTTCCTTCTCCTTTTTGTGTTTTATATTGAACTTGAAAATCAAGTTGCAATTAAATTTATAAAAAGGGAAAGTTCTTCCCCTTATTGCTTTAAACAGTTGTTTCTTTGTGGTATAATGTAAATGTAGAATTTGGAAAAGGAGGAATAATGGAAAACTTAGTTAAAGAATTAATCAACGAAATTAAAGAACTAAAAAACGAAATTTCAACTTTGAACAAAAAAATATCGGATTTAGACTCTACCATCAACGACTGTTCAGATCAAATTTTCGCAGTCGCTAATAAAATGTAAAATAAAAATTAAATTCCAAATTCTACACCCTCGTTTGTACGAGGGTTTTTTCCTCCTTCCCCTTTCTTGCATTTTCAGTCTAAAAATATTAGACTTGTTTAAAATATAATCTATTTTTTTTAGATTGTCAAGACTTTTTTCTAAAATTTTTAGATAATATTTGAAAAGGAGAATAAAAAATGCTAAAAATAAAAGAATTACGAGAAGAAAAAGGCTGGTCGCAAAAAGAACTTGCCGAAAAAATTAACTCTACAAACAAAAATATTTGGGCTTACGAAAACGAAATAGCCTATCCTTCCATTGAAACATTGATCCGTTTATCAGATGTTTTTCAGGTTTCCATCGATTTCCTAGTTTCTCACGAAGACGATTTCGGGAACGTTCCCCAAAAACCAAGCAACGGCGCCGAACTTTCCCCTGCAGAGTGGGACTTTATCCGAAAAATGCGCGCGCTTGACCCACGCCACGTGAAAGTTTTAGAAATGCAACTTGAAACGTTGACCGAACTGCAGGCGGAGAGTTTAAAAAAATAAAACGCCAAGTGGCGCCGTTTGTGATATACTCGTATTCCAACACTTTTAGGGGGAATATTTATGTATCACGAAAGAATTAAAACTGCAATCAAACAACTAGCAATAACTTCTGCCCTTTTGGGCGAACTGCTAAACTATTTTTACGAAACTGAAGCGACGGTTTCGCCAGAAACCGAGCGACTTCTTAACGGCGCCGTTGCGCCGTTTTCTGTTCCTTTACAAGTTAATAACGTGGGAGATAAACTCGAAATCTTGGATATTTTTTCAAAAAAGGAGATTAAAGACATGCCAAAATTAAAAGAGTTTACCTATCGATACAGAGAAAACGACCGTTTGCACGAGTTCAGATACCGACGCGCCGGGCTTGAAAAATCTTTCTCTAGCACAAACTACAAAGAAGCAAAGAAAAAAGCGCTTGAATTCTGCCGAGAACTTACGGCGCACGACGCGCTTTTGGGTGGGACCGACGTTATATTCGTAGATTTTGCTGAAAACTTTTTGCAAGACGTAAAGAAAAAGAACGTTTCCGAAAAAACGTTCTTTAACGAATACAACCGATTTAAAAACCACGTCGTTCCCTATTTCAAAAAAATTCGGATTAAAGAAATAAAAGCGCCGTTTATCCAAAAGTTTTTAAACGGCTACGTTGATGAAGGGCAAAAGCGAACCGCCGAGGCCCTTTTTTATATCCTTAAAACCGTGCTAGATTACGCCGTTAAAAACGACGTCATTTCAAAAAATCCGATATGCGCCGTTGAAATTCCTTTGCACGAGCGCGTGAACGGAAAGGCGCTACCGTTAGACGTTGAAAGAAATTTCGTTGAAAGCATAAAGGGATCGCCTTACGAGTTGGCGTTCGTCGTATATCTTTATACCGGTTGTCGGCCTTGCGAGTTCTCAAGCCTGGCTTTTGAAAAAGACGGTTTTTTGACTTTTAGAAACCGTAAGCAAAAGAAGAACGCCGTCGTTTATAAAGACATTCCCATTACGCCCATGCTCGAACCTTACGTCGCGCGCATCCGTTCGGCGCTACCGTTAAAAACGACGTCTGAACTTGGCAAGATTTTCAACAAACTTGTTCCTGGCTTCAGGCTTTACGACCTGCGCCACACGTTCGCCACTCGTTGCCAGACGTGCGGAGTTCCTCAAGAGATTGTTGCGCGTTGGTTGGGCCACAAATCCGACCGTTTAACCGATAACACCTACACGCATTTTCCCCCGTCCTTTATGCTAGAACAGGCAAAAAAGGTAGAATATTAAAGGCGATTCCTCCCCCGTTTACTCCCCAAAAACACGACTTTTTCGGGGAGTGCGGTGGTTAAATCACTTAATTTTTGGGGCAAAATAAGCGATAAAATGAAAAAAACGGCTCAAAAAAGCCGTTTTTTCGTGTTTTGGTTGCGGGAGTGGGATTTGAACCTCACGACCTTCGGGTTATGAGCCCGACGAGCTACCAAGCTGCTCCATCCCGCGATATTTTCTTTTCAAATGCTTATTTATAATATACTATATTTTTGATTTTGTCAACTATATAATTTAAATATTTTAATTTTTATAACTTATTACTTGAAATTTTTTAATTCCTTTGGTAAAATAAACTAGATATGTTAATTAATTTGAAACAATATTTTAATATAGGCGATACGGTTGCCGTTGCTGTTTCTGGTGGCAAAGATTCTATGTCACTACTTTATTATATGCTTAATAATGCCAACTTATACTCTATTAAGGTTATCGCCTTAAATATTGAACACGGTATTCGTGGGGAATCTTCAGTTTCAGATACCGAATTCGTTAAAAAATACTGCAACGAAAATAACGTTCCTATCCTAACCTATTCGGTTGATAGCATAAAAAAGGCTAAAGAAGACAAACTCTCTATTGAACAAGCGGCTCGCATTTTAAGATACAAGTGCTTTCAAGACGCTATTAATAGTGGCAAATGCGACAAGGTCGCTACGGCGCATCACCTTTCAGACAACACGGAATCCGTTTTATTCAATCTTTTCCGTGGCACGGGGTTAAGTGGTCTTACAGGCATCAAACCCACTCGTGAAGACAATATAGTGCGTCCACTTATATCTGTTTCAAAAGCCGAAATTGACGATTACATAAAGCAAAACGCAATACCTTTCGTAACGGACGAAACTAACCTTTCTAACGACTATACTAGAAACTATATTCGTAACGAAATAATACCCAAAATTAAGTTAGAGTTCCCCGAACTAGATCGTAGCATTGCTCGTCTTGCCACAGTTGCAGAACAAGAAAACTCATATCTTGACGAACAAGCAGATGCTTTCGTTAAAGAAGCCGATTTCGGCGCAAAAATAACTCTACCTTGCCCTATCGCCCTACTTGCAAGAGCGACCATAAAGGCACTTAAACTACTAGGTGTTACCAAAGACTGGGAAAAATCACATATAGACGGGGTTACGGCTCTAATAGGCAACGAAAACGGATCGGCTATGAGTTTACCCAAAAGCATAATAGCAGTTAAGGAATACGACGGTATCGTTTTTTACAAACAAACCGAAAACCTTAACACAAGCAAACCCTTTTCTATCGGAATAACACAGTTACACAACAAAGTAATAAATATTGAACTCGTTGAAAGACAAGGCTTAAACCTTGCTAACGGGCTATACGCCGACCTTGATAAAATACCACAACACGCCCTTTTACGCACTAGAACTCAAGGCGACCTATTTACTAAATTCGGTGGTGGGACTAAATCGCTTGGTGATTTTATGACCGATAAGAAAATCCCGTTACGCTTGCGAAACGATATTCCACTACTCGCCAACGGCAATGAAATTTTGTGCGTCTTTGGCGTTGCTATTTCTGACAAAGTTAAAGTTGACGAAAACTCTAAGCGAATAATCAAACTTTCGCTTACCGATAAATAATCAAACAAAAGATAAAGGAGTTAAAATGAACAACAACATTAAAATTCTTATTACGGAAGAAGAAATTCAAAAAAGAGTTAAAGAACTTGCTAACCAAATAACGCTTGATTATTCAAGTATTGACAACTCTATTCGTCGCCCCGTATTTATTTGCACGCTTAAAGGCGCAGTTTATTTCTTTGCAGATATCACCAAAAACGTTAAACGCCCTATTATGCTTGACTTTGCAAAACTTTCAAGTTATAAAAACGGTACGGTTAGTGGCGAAATGGAAATGCATAGCGATATTACAACCGACATAGAAGGTAGAGACGTTATTATCGTAGAAGATATTATTGATAGTGGCAAAACCTTAAAGTTCTTCGTTGACTACCTTAAAAAGCGCAATCCTAAATCCATTAAAATCTGTGCTTTCCTTGACAAAAAAGAACGCCGTGAAGTAGACATCAAAGCCGATTACGTTGGTTTTGATATCCCCTGTGGCTTCGTTGTTGGCTACGGATTAGACTATGCTGAAAAATATAGAGAACTACCTTATCTTGCAGAACTTATAGATCCTTCTAAGGAATAATATTATGGAAATTTTAATAAATGCAGTCGAAAAACACAAACAACTTATTCTCGACGCAGAGCGTTATATTTGGAAAAACCCTGAAACGGGCTTTAAGGAATACAAAACTACGGCTTACCTTGCCGAAAAGTTTACCGCGCTCGGATACGAATTAACTTATGCAGACGGCATTACTGGTTTTTATACCACTTTTGACACGGGCAAAAAAGGTCCTACCGTTCTAGTTCTCGGCGAACTAGATTCTATAATCTGCCCTTCTCACCCCGAATCCGACCCCGTAACGGGCGCGGTTCATAGTTGTGGGCACAACGCGCAATGCGCGGCGCTACTTGGGCTTGCTGCAGCGTTAAAAGAGCCGGGCGTTACCGACGGGCTTTGCGGAAAGATTAAACTTTGCGGCGTTCCCGCAGAAGAACTTTTGGAAATTGAGTTCCGTTCTAACCTTATAGCAAAAGGCGTGATCAAATACTTCGGTGGCAAACCGGAATTTTTATCCCGTGGATACTTTGACGACGTTGACCTTGCTTTTATGGTACACACTACCGTTTTAGATAGTTTTCGTTCAAAACCCGGTGCAGTAGGTTGCATACCCAAACGTATAATTTACAAAGGAAAGGCAGCGCACGCCGGTGGTAGCCCACACAAGGGTAAAAATGCGTTTTACGCCGCAACTTGTGGCATTAACGCTTGCAACGCTATAAGAGAAACTTTCCAAGAAGACGATATTATTCGTTTTCACCCGATAATGACGCACGGGGGCGATATGGTAAACGCAATCCCTGAAACTGCCGTTATTGAAACTTACGTTCGTGGAAAATCTTTTGACGCAATATTAAACGTAAATAAAAAAATAAACCAAGCCCTTATCGGTGCGGCTTTATCGCTCAACAACAACGTTGAAATAGTAGATAGACCTGGTTACGCCCCACATATTAACGACGAAAATATGCTTAAACTTGCTAAAGACGCTTTTGAAAAGGTATTCCCCGACCAACCGTTTAATGTAGAAACTAAAACCGGTTCGGGCAGTACGGATATGGGCGACTTATCTTGCATAATGCCGGTAGTTCACCCCTATGCTTGTGGCGCAACGGGAACGGCACACGGCAACGACTATTATATTATAGACCCTGTAAAAGCATGTGTAAACAGCGCAAAGTGGCAAGTAACAATGCTTTATATGTTACTTGAAAAGGACGCTGAACTTGCAAAGAAAATTATTGCCGAACACAAACCACGTTTCCCTAACAAGCAAGCATACCTTGACTTTATAGATTCGTTATGTGATAGTGGCGATAGAATAATCTATTCGGAAAACAAAACGGAAGTTCTTTTATAAAAACTAAAACGAACAATAAAAACGGTAGGCGTTTTTGCCTACCGTTTTCTTTATTTAAGTAAATATCCAAGTTTCATCCATTGAATTGCTTCTTTACCTTGTTCAACGGGGTGTCCCTCTTCTATCCACGCACCACCGTTTTCGGTTGATAAGGCTTGTGGACAGTTTGCAAAAGACATGTATAAATCCCCACAAACGCTCACTATTTCGTACTCTACTACGCCGTATTTGGTAAACCAGTCAAAGATTACCTTATCGTCGTAAACAATTTTTATAGCATTACGAGAATTGTGCATTATCGGGAAATTCTCTATCGACTTATCGCTCTTGTAGTTGTATACGATAAGTGGCTTTCCGTAATATTCTATAATGTCGGGACGTGATTGAATACCATCTTCAAAAATCTTGGTGTTCCAAGTTTTTCCACCGTCACGAGAAATGGTGTAAGCGGCGTGCCCCGTTCCATGATCGTCCGGTGGGAAACGGTACATACCGAATATGCCGTCGTCGTTCATAAAATATCTGAACTCATAAGTGGTAGGCTCTGGACAAATTGCAAAAGGAACTAAAATATTATCTTCTATTTTACAAAGTATAGGATAGCCCGTGCCGTCAATGGTAACTGCCGTATAAAATTCGCCTTTATATTGAGAAACCTTGTTTACGATAGGTTCTGCGCCGTCAGAAACTTGAAAACCAAATTCTTCAACGTAAGCCTTATACGATTGGTTATTAAGACGAACGTCCCCTTTCTTCGTGCGTAAAAACACTTCTTTACGTTCGGAAAGAGAATCTTCGTAAAAATCGTAATCCCTATAGTAGGCAGCCTTGTCGCCACGAGTCGTTGTGAATAACATTCTAGTTTTAGCGTCGCCAACAAGATAGTGAGCCGTGCAAAGCAAACCTCTAGATTGTCCAACGCCTTTATCTATTACACGATGACGAACGTTGTGTGGTTGAGAAGGTGAAAATACCGACAAACAAATTTTACCACTTGATTCGCCGTAACGCTTAACGTTACCCGTCATATACGAAACGAACGCTAATCCGTTAGCCTTATCGTAAACCGTTGCGCTACAACAAGCAGCAGTTTGTGTTAAACCATCACTTATTTGAGTCATTTCTCTACCGTAATCCATAAATATCTCCAAACTTTTTTCTAAATTATAACAAAGCAATTATATATTGTCAATGTTAAAAACAAAACAAATTATGTTAAAATATTAATACAATAAAAACCGTGATTAAAATTAATCACGGTTTTAGTTTTTCACCTTATAGTTCTATTTCCACGACTACAACGCTATACGGGGGTAATTTAGTAAGGTTTAGTATTTGATTATCCCCTTGCTGAATTGCATTATACGCCTTAACGATCTTGCCTTTAGTTTCTATTTCTAACGAAACTTCGTCTTCGTTAGTATTAGCCATTACTAAACAGCCCTTTTTATCGTTCACAGCCCCTACGGCGTAAACGCCACTTTCCTGTCCTGAAAGTTCTACTTGGTTTTTAAGTTTATACAATTCGTTAAAAGCAACGAAGGTATAATATTCAGGATAAGGCTCGTATGTTAAACAGTTAAACATTGCGCCGTAAACGCTTGGGCCTAAGCGCGCGTCGTAAATCATTGCCGAATCCAACGGCGTATCTTGCCAAGCAAGCATCATTCCTGCTATTTGTGATGCGTGTTTCAAAGTGCCACGACTTTCTCTACTAGGCGCAATATGCCACTCGTTACAAGTGGTTTCCGTATCATAATAGCCGTATTTATCTAACTTTTCTCTTGCGTATTTTGCGTAAACTATATTGTTTTCTATTCCGTCGTAACTATGCCACGAGAAAAAGTCCAAAGGACAATTTTCTTTTTTGATGTATTCCATAAACCCATCAAAAAACTCTATAAAATATTCAAACCGTGGTGAAGATTTTGCACTTTCTATGTATGATTTTTTGATATCGTAAAAACCACAACTGGCGTATCCACCTATTTTCAAATGTGGAAAACAAGTCTTTAAATGCTTTGACGCAACTGCGTACAACTCATAAAACTGTTCTTTCGTTCCACGCCACATTTGGTTTTCATACACGTCTTCATAGTTATCCGGCTCGTTCCAAATTTCCCAGTATTTAATATCGTAGTTAAAGCCGTTTGCCCACCCTTCGGTATAGTGGCGAATTATATGTTCGCAAATTACTGCCCACTTCTTGTAATCTTTAGGTGGATAAATTCTATAAGCCTTTATCAAAGCGTCGTTTTCAATGGTAACGCCTAGTCTAAAAAACGGCTCTACCCCGTTCTCAATTAGCGCAGTTATCATTAAATCCGTAAAGGTAAAATCATAACTGTTTTCATCATATTCGTCAGTATCAAAATCTCTAAAAATATTAGGGATATCTACCCAACGAAAACCACCGTACACCCCACCTACGTCGTGCAATCTTGAATACGGTATTCCGGCATCTTTCAAGTACTTAAACATTGAGAAGTCTGAACCGGCAAAAGGTGGTTGCCCAACCCCGTGCAATGGTTTAATTTTGCCTACAATTTTACTGAAATCAACCTTAAGATTCATTTTAATTCTCCGTATTAAAATTTAGTTATATTTTAATACTATAATAAAAAAACCTTATTGTCAATCGCTTTTCGATTTTTATTATTTTCTTTACGAATTTAAGTTAAAACGACCATACCCGATAAACAGTGGGTGTCCACTGTTTACCCTACGGGAAATTGCTTAAACAATTTTCTCCTTAATTCAAATCCCGTCACACAAGAAAAAAAGTAGGCATTTAGCCTACCTTTTTTTCTTGGTCGGAGTGACGGGATTTGAACCCACGACCTCTTGGTCCCGAACCAAGCGCGCTACCAACTGCGCTACACCCCGTTCTTATAGCGTAAATCATTATATCTTATTCTTTACAAAAAAGCAAGGCTTTACGCAACCTTTTTCATCAAAAATTACGCCTTCGTTTTCTAGAAGCGATCTTTGTGCGTTCCCACCACCGAAAACAAATGCGCTACTAACTTGCCCAAATCTATTAACAACTCTATAGCAAGGTATGGTTTCGGGCGACGGATTTGCGTGCAACGCCCACCCGACTTGCCTTGCCATTTTTCCGTTACCTAAAAGTTCGGCTACGTCACCATAAGACATAACCGAACCGTAAGGAATTTGTTTTACTATTTCGTAAACTCTTTCGTAAAAACTCATTATTTTCTAGCAACGCCCGTTTCTTTGGCTGCTTTTTTAACTGCTTCTGCAACCGTTGACGCTACTCTAGGATCAAACGGTGCTGGAATAATGTAATCTGCTCTCAATTCTTCATCAGAAACTAGCCCTGCAATGGCTTTTGCCGCTGCAATATTCATTGCGTTATTAATATCGCTTGCTCTACAATCTAATGCGCCACGGAAAATCCCCGGGAAAGCAAGAACGTTATTAATTTGGTTGGGATAATCACTTCTACCCGTACCAACTACTGCTGCACCTGCCTTAATAGCAAGTTCAGGCATAATTTCAGGCGTGGGGTTAGCCATAGGCATTACGATTGCTCCCTTATTCATACTCTTAACCATTTCTTCAGTTAAAAGCCCTGGTGAACTTACGCCAACGAAAATATCTGCACCTTTAAGCGCCTCTGCAAGAGAGCCTTTTTTACCGAGTTTGTTTGAAAACTCTGCGATTTCTTCTTTAGCCGAGTTCATGCCAACTTCTCTGCCCTTATAAATTATACCGTGTCTATCGCACATTACGAGATCTTTTGCACCCATTGCGATCATAAGTTTCGCAATCGCTTCACCTGCAGCACCTGCACCACTGAAAACGATACTTACGT
The DNA here is from genome assembly GCA_045654165.1 of Christensenellaceae bacterium. GTDB lineage: Bacteria > Bacillota > Clostridia > Christensenellales > Borkfalkiaceae > UBA1259. The sequence goes on along the minus strand of JAZOMV010000002.1, from coordinate 30,258 downwards.
CTTCCCACTTCTTGCCAACGAGTTTTAATGCGTTAATGCACGCAGCAACGCAAACTACTGCCGTGCCGTGTTGGTCGTCGTGGAAAATCGGGATATCTACTTCCGGATCTTCTTTTAATTTTTTTTCTATTTCAAAACAACGTGGTGCTGATATATCTTCAAGATTTATACCACCGAAACTTCCAGCAAAAAGTTTGATTGCGTTTACTATTTCGTCTACGTTCTTACTACGTACGCAAAGTGGAATAGCGTCTACGCCACCAAAGGTCTTAAACAATACGCACTTACCTTCCATAACGGGCATACCTGCTTCTGGACCGATATCGCCTAAACCTAAAACAGCCGTGCCGTCGGTTATAACGGCAACTAAATTACCCCTACCCGTTAATTCAAACGACTTAGAATTGTCTTTTTGTATTGCCAAACAAGGCTCTGCTACACCTGGGGTGTATGCGAGCGATAAATCTTCTTTATTTTCTACTTTAACTTTAGATATAACTTCGATCTTGCCTTTCCATTCACCATGCAAACGGAGTGACTCTTTTGCGTAATCCATCGTAACCTCCAAATCTCAAACAAATTACATTATTATTATACATAATGTTAATTATACTATGTTTACAAAAAAATGCAAACAATTTATAAAAAAAGACAATGTTGCAAAAAACACAAAAAATTATTTAACGTGCAAATTGTACCACCTTTATTACTATATTCTTTTACCCCAAAAGTAGTGATAACAAAAAAGCACTTTCATAGGAAAGTGCTTTTCATTTATTATTAAAACCTATTAATTAAACGCTTTGAAAATTGCTCTTATACATTTTTCGTAATCACTATTATTTACACCGATAATAATATTAAGTTCGCTTGAACCTTGATCTATCATCTTAATATTAATACCTTCGTCGGCAAGTGCTTTGAACAAGGTTGCGGCAGTACCCATACGACGAGTCATACCGTGTCCAACCGTTGCGATAAGAGATATGTTTTCCATAACGTGAACGTAATCGGGGTTAACGTTTTCTCTTATTTCATTTACCAAATCCGTAAGCACGCCGTTAGCGAGTTGGTCTGAATCTAGAATAATAGAAAGCGTATCAATACCAGACGGCAAATGTTCAACGGTTAACCCGTAATGTTCAACTACTGAAAGAACTTTACGAATAAAGCCTACTTCTGCGTTCATGAGCGATTTTTCAATAAGTAAAACGGTAAAGTTTTTCTTACCTGCAATACCCGTTACAATGCTGTCGCCGTTGCCTTGATACATTTCGTTAGGAACTATCATCGTACCTTCGTCTTCAGGACGGAAAGTGTTTCTGATATTGATAGGAATTCTTCTTTTCATTACGGGGAAGATTGCTTCTGCGTGCAATACTTGCGCACCCATATACGACAATTCTCTAAGTTCCTTATAAGTAATTTGTTTAATAGGCGTTGCTTCTGGCACGATTCTAGGATCGCATACTAAAAACCCACTTACGTCCGTCCAGTTCTCGTAAAGATCAGCCTTTACACCACGAGCGATAATAGAACCCGTAATATCGCTACCACCACGACTAAAAGTCTTTATATTGCCTTGAAAATCCTTTCCGTAAAAGCCAGGAACAACAACCTTTTCTAACTGTCCGATTTTGGTGCTTACCTTGTCGTCGGTATAGTCTTGATTGAGTTTACCATGGCTATCAAATCTAACTAGTTCAGAAGCGTCTACAAACTTAAAGCCCAAGAAAGCCGAAACCACGATTGCGCTCAAATATTCACCACGAGAAGCGGCAAAATCTGCCGTTTTAATTTGACAAATATCTTCTTCCGTCTTATCCAAAATGCTTTCGATATCCAAAGTAAGTTCAAGATCTCTTACGATATCTTTAAATCTTTCACGAATAATTGCAAAGTGTTCTTTACAACTTCCCGTTTCAACTACTTCGTCGTAGCATTTATAAAGAGTATCGGTAATCTTAATATCGTTCTTAAAACGCTTACCGGGTGCAGAAACCACCACGAACTTTCTACTAGGATCTGCTTCTATAATCTTTTTTACTTGTCTAATGGCGTTAGCGTCTGCCATAGACGTTCCACCAAATTTACATACTTTTATCATTTCGTAATTCTTCTCCCTTCAAGATAATATCTTTTTTCTACGCCTTCGCCCATTGAGAAAGTTTTTCTTGGGAAAGCGCCGTTTTGAGAAACGTATTTAAACAAGTCCGACTTGTCTAATTTCTCAAAAAGAATACCTACGGCATCCGTGCGTTCGTCCACCAACTTTTTAAGATTGCTTTCACCGTGAACGTAATCTACTTCGCCACCGTTTTCAGCAATAAATTCTTTTACGTATTTATCAACAGCCCTAATACCTTCGGGAAGTTGATTTTTACCCTTTTCCGTCTTAAGCGCCCTCCCGTCGTAAACACCCATTACGCCACCGTCTACTTTACTTAATCCGTCTATAAACTTTTTCTTATCCACGCCGAAAACAAATCTATAGATAGGTTCAAAATAAATACCTTCGTCGTAAATATTAACTAGTTCTACGAGTGCGTATCTTGCCGGATGCGTTTCTTTCTCAATGTCGCCAAGAGTTTTCTTAACGTTATTCCAATGCGTTTTTGCCGTTGCTAACGAGTGATTGCCGTCGCCAACTGCAAACGCAAATTTATCTTCTCTACCATACTTTGCAACAAGTCGTTCTGAATTTAATAACTGAGAGAACTTATCTATAATCGTTTGATAATCCGACACGAAATATCCTTCTACGTGTCCACCACCCATATTGAGTTCAAAATCGTACACTTTTTTAAGAGTTGCTCTATCTTGATAAAGTTTTTCGGTTATTTCTCTTTTTTCGTCGTCGAAAAGAACCATTACGTGTGGAAACTCAACGTCTGCGTCTTTACGAATTTTAAGGCGTGGGGGGATACGCTCTTCAATAGTACCTTCGGTTGCCCTAATAAGCGCATCACTTTTTTGAGAGAAATCGTATTGTTCAAGGTCGATCACACCGATCAAGCCTATTCTTTTTTCTACAAAAGGTGTTTTTCTCACGGTGAGAATAAAACCTTTTTCAAGAGCCTTAAAACGCCCTTCTTTGATATATCTTTTTATATTTTCGTTGATATCGGCAATACGTTTTTCCGGATTATCGTTAAGATATATTTCCGGAAGAACTAAATCTAGCGTAGTGGATTTACCTTTCACTTGTTCTGCAAGTTCTTTCCAGTAATCGATTTCGCTAGTAAATTGATCGCACGCTATACACGCCCATGAAGTAAAGTCGTCGGTAGCCGGCAACAAAATTTTATCTGCTTTTAATCCTGTGTAATTCATATTTGCACCTTTATTTCAAATTTAAACTTATAACAACAACCGTTAAAACGGCAAGCGCCACCGAAAGAGCAATTATGCCGAGAGTTCTTAAAGTGGACTTTGAACCCTTTTTATTTTCGTTATCAACGTCGTGATGAAAATTTCTATCGCTCATAATTTCTCCTTATCGTCTTGAACTTTCAAGTTCTTGCCAAAAATATCTATTAAGTGTTTTTTGCAATGCGTCAAAGTCTGCGTATCTAGTTATCTTGCCTGCTCTTGCAATCGATATAATACCCGTTTCTTCTGAAACGATAATACTAACAACGTCAAGCGTTTCCGTCACGCCTATTCCAGCCCTATGTCTTGAGCCGAAATCTTTAGGGATATTATCCACGTTTTGCGACAAAGGTAAGAAACAACCTGCCGCCACGATTTTATTACCGTTAATTATCATTGCCCCGTCGTGCAAAGGCGTTTTCGGGAAAAAGATACTTTCTATAAGTTCGCTACTAATATCGCTGTTTATCTTAACGCCACTATCAAGTATTTGATTAGTAATGTTGTCGTTAGCAAGCACGATAATTGCACCCACGTCGTTTTTAGACATGTTTTGAAGCGCCCTTATAATTTCGCTAATACAGTTGTGAATTTCTTCTCTATCATACGACAAATCGTGTTTAACGTCTAAAAGTTTAAGGTTTCTACGATCCCATAATACACGTTTAATTTCCACCGTGTAAAGAACTACGGTTGCCATAATGAATACTGCAGGGATAATGAGATAAATACTTGTATTCAAGTTCTCAATAAAGGTTATAATACCTGCGCCTATTAGCATTACGAACACGAAAAGAGCCACCAACGCACCGGAATTATTATCGAATAAAAATTTCAAAAGGTAATAATACATCACTGCAAATACGATAACGCAAACTATAAGCGCTATCATTGTTTCAGTATTTCCCGTAAAATTCTGCCAGAAAACCGACAGTCTTTGTCCTAAATTCATATATATCTCCTATTTATCCGTCATTATCCCAAACAAAGTAAGCCAAGTTTGTTGATTAACGTCCATACGACCACTCTTAATTAAAAAATCAGCTTCCGTCAAATTATCCACGGCGTTTTTAAGCGCACGTTTTTTGAACTTAACAGCCTGTTCTAAAAGTTTTTTCGCAGGGTATTCTTTCATACCGAACGCCGTTGCGATTTCACTTGCCGTTTTTCCACTTATAGACGCATGCAACAACCGTCTATAATAATTATATACCGACGATAAAATTCGTTGTCCCGTTTCACCTTTAGCCATCATATCTTTCACGACGGATAAAGCAAGATCGAACTTGCCTTTTGCAATATAGTCGGTCATTTCGTAAATCTTATATTCGGTTTCACGAGCAACCATATCCGAAACGTCTTTAACGGTAATCTTTCCACCGTCACCAACGTACGCCGTCAACTTTTTAGTTTCCGTTTCTATTCTAGTCATATCGGAAAGGCAATATTCGGCAAGAAGATTTGCCGTTTCGCCGTCAATTTCCACTAAGTAACGAGCGCACTCTGCTTTTATCCACTTTACCAACAACCCCGTTTCTGCTTTTTTGCAATCCACTACGCAAACCGAAGAAAATTTCTTCAACGGCTCGCAAGGTTTTTCGTTAAGAATAACCAACACACCCGAATCGGACGGATTTTCTAAATACTCTTTAAGCCCCTTTTTGAACAACTCGTTTTTCGGATAAAACTCTCTCAAAACGGTCATTCTTTTTTCGCTTAAAAATGGATATCCGTTAAGAGATCCTAACAGTTCGTCTAACGAACAATCCGACTGCAAGGAAACGTAATTCAATTCCGGCTGTTGAACGAGTTTATTTTTAAGCAAGGTTAAACCACGCTCACGAAAATAAGCGTCTTCCCCTTCAAACAAATATACCGAGGAAACTTCCCCGTCATTAAAAGCCTTTCTAAATTCCGTATAACTTAACATATCTATTTTATTATAATAACATTTTTTAACGGCTTTTGCAAGATTTTTTATTCGCAAAAACTATGTTTATCCGAATTTATATGTAAACGTGCCGTTGTTTTCTGCACTTTCGTACACCAAACTATTTAGATAACTTATTTTTCGCCCCGATTTATACCTGCTAAAAACGTTTTCCGTATAATCGTAAGCAACCATTAGCCCGTAGTTTTCGTTTAATCCCCAATACCCTGCGTATTCTTGCCCAAATCGTGCAAACACGGCAATATTTTCTTTCTTAGCCTTACAACAAACGGCATACCCGTCAAGGGCAAAACTCACGCTTACCCCACCACAACTAATTTTTTCACCGTCGCCATAAGCACTTATATCAATATGAAATGCGTCGATTATTATTCGTTCATCATCAGGTTTTTCTTCCCCGTAATAACACACGTTCTCAATCTTAAAAACCGAACGCAGTTTGGTTATAAAAACTTGCATGTCTAAGACTGCACCGTTCGGCATTACTACCAAATCAATCTCATTTATACCCGTTTGTTCTTTCAATCGATTAAACCTAGAAGTCGACCACACGTATTCCGAAGCACTCACTATAAGCACCGTATCACCACCACTTTCTATAACGGTTGCCGAAATCTTTTCCGAGCCTACCACGTACGCTTTGCTTATATTTGCTTCTTCAAGGTTTACCGTTATCGTCGCCGTTAGAAATATTAACCCACATAAAGCCACCGAAATCCAACGCCACAAAAGTTTAACGTTCAGTATCCCACTTGGAATTATACCAGCAAGGTAATAAAAAATAGAAAGGGCAAATGAGAACCCACCCACTATAAATATATGATAATCAAATGCCGTTATCAAAAAATTAACGGCTATTAATAGATAGTTAGGAATAAACAAAAACACGCTAGGCACGGCAAATAAACCACCGATTATAACCATAGCCAAAAGTAGATTAAACACCACACCAACGATAGGCACGAATAATAAATTAGCAAGCACGGCAACAAGAGAAAACTGCCCGAAAGCATTTAAGCAGACGGGGATACTTACCAACTGTGCAGAAAGCACAACGCCTAATCCTTCTGCGACTTTTTTAGGTGTAAACGCAAACAGTTTTGCAATCGGCTTACTTAAAAGCAATATGCCTAAAACGACTATAAACGACAACTGAAACCCTACGTCAAACAACTGATAGGGGTCAACTGTGAGTATTAATAAACACGCAACACCGAGAGCAGATAACCCGTCGTATCGGCGACCTTTAATTTTGCTAAATAGACTGACGGCACACATCACGCTTGCTCTAAGCGAAGACGGCGTAAACCCACACACGCCCGAATAAAAAAACAAACACGCAGTTATCACTACGGCTTTTATTAAACCCTTAATTTTGAGTTTTGCAAAGATAAAGCCAAGCGTCGTTGCAAGAAAACCTATATGCAAACCGGAAACGGCAAAAACGTGCGCAACCCCTGCGTTGCGATAAGTTGTTAAAAGGTCTTGCGACATAGGGTTGGTATCGCCAACAAGCAATGCATAACCAACGGGGAAGACCTTTTCACCAAGCCCTTGCTTTAAGTTATCCCTTAAAAATAACCGTACTTTATCGAATAGATTTTTATTAACGCCGATTTTTTGAGCTTGAGTTTCTGAAATAGACGCCGTGTACTTAATTCGGTTTATTAGGTTGTAGGGGTTGAATTCCCCTTCATAATATAACCCGTTATCTTTGAGATAATCGCTAAACCGTATCACGTCCCCTATATCCAAAGTTGTCTTTCCGTACAAGTAAACTGCTACACGGTGTCTAATTTTTCCGTTATGCACCCCTTGTAGCGTTACGTTATCCAAAATTAAGCGAGTGCCCGTATCCGTTTGATCCGTGTCTACGATCTTGCCTTGTACAATAAAGTAATGGTTGTTCAGATCGGCATTTACGAAATTATTAGATTTTACGGTAAAAAACGTTGCGCCTAGCACGAAAACCATAACGAACAGTATAACAAACCATAATTTGTTTTTAACCCCATCACCCGTCGTGAAAAAAGTAAAAGCCACGCCACTTGTAAGCAATAATAAAAGCCCAACTACGCCAAGTAGAATTCTACCCGTAAAAAACCACTTACCACAAAGAACGCCGAGTATTATCCCGACGGCAAGAAAAACAAACGGTCTGAAATTTAATAACGTTTTCTTTTGCATAACACTTTTTCCCTTTGTGAATACACATAAATTTTAAGTTAAACGGATAAAAAAGTCAAATTAAAAACGCCGTCGTGCTTCACACAAAAAATAAAATTTTTTCTACCCTTTCATATTGTTGCATAACTAAAAAAATTTTGCTACAATAAAATTAGCCTTCATGGTGCGATAGAAAAAGCAAAAAAAATCCACAGTATATTATAAAGAAAACCGTCCCCCGTTTGATTAGTGGCGCTCTTGACCGAGTTTGTTCCGGTCGCTAAATAAGAGATACAGAGGCTTTCGGAACGGTATTCGCCTGTTGACAAAACGGGTTATTATTTTCTTTTTCGTCGGCCGATGCAGGTTTATTTTGTAAATTTTCTCTCAAACGGTTGAAAAATCGTTTTTGTAAAATAAAACCCACTAAAATTACTTTGAGCGTAGTTTGCTTACCTACCTTGCGTAGACGAACTGAAATTCACCCCCACTAAAATTGTCGCAGAAATTTTAGTGGAAAGGAAGAGCAACGGAGCGAGTTTAGGTTTGACTTTTAGGCAAACCTATCTGAGCGTAGTTTGCTCTGACGTGCCCTCATGGTCAAGCGGCTAAGACGCAGCCCTCTCACGGCTGAAACCGGGGTTCGATTCCCCGTGGGGGTGCCAAAAAAACCTAAACCAGTTTTGGTTTAGGTTTTTATTTTACTCATGGGTAGAATTGAACCCCGTGGGTTCGGTCGCCTTTGATGGACCACCTTGACGAACTTAGTCCTGCGATTTATCGCAGTTTCCCCGTGGGTGTTCTAAATAAAAAGGGCGAGACAATAAGCCCCACCCCAAGACATAACATTTTAGGTTTCTTCAACCCTCCCGATATTTTTTAACTATACTAATAGAAAAAAATATTCAGTTATTAATTCTGGTGTTTGTATCATTTTATTTTTAATCCACCAGCGCAACGTTTCAATAAATGTTGAAGTAATATGATTGATCCAAAAATCTTCAGGTATGCCTTTAGGTTTTTTGTTATTAAAGTCCAAGATATTATTAACGATTAGCAAACGAACTTCTGCTTTAAAATAGTCTAAAAAAAGTTCATTATTTTGTGAAGAAAGCAGTTTGCAAATATTATTATCATTTTGTTTTATGTGCTTAAATAAGTGTAAAAAAACTGCGTCTTGGCTATCACAATTAAAAATATTATGAGTTTTAGTATTATTTTGTTTTTTCGAATTAAAGATATGGTTAAAAAGTTCTAAGCACAATTCCTTTAGTAAAAAATCTTTTGTTTCAAAATGAGAATAAAAAGTTGCCCTACCTATATCTGCAATTTCTATAATTTCGCCTACTGTAATTTTGTTATAATGCTTTTTAGATAACAAACATATAAAAGCATTAAAAATGGCTTCTCTTGATTTTCTTTGTCTTCTATCCATAAATAAACCTATACAAATTTGCATTTTTGTTCAGTATTGAACTATTGCAAAAGGTTGCTTTGCTATATTTTGCAAAAAACATGCTACAATTTTATTGAACAAGTTGTTCGGTAATGAATTTATTATACGATAATTTTAAGGGATTGTCAATGGAGGACAAAATGAAATCTAAAAGAAAAATTTTTGTGGCGTTTATACTAAACTTATTATTTTCTGTATTAGAAGTGATTGGTGGTATAATTACAGGTAGTGTTGCAATAACTTCAGATGCAATACACGATTTTGGTGATGCAACTAGCATAGGCATAGCGTATTTTCTTGAAAGAGCAAGCGATAAAAAGCCAAACGAAAAATATACTTTTGGATATGCTAGGTTTTCGGTTTTAGGTGGGCTTATTACTACCTTAATTTTGCTTGTTAGTTCGGTAATAGTAGTTTATAACGCCGTGTTGCGAATTATAACGCCAACTATAATAGATTATAACGGAATGTTGATTTTTGCATTGGTTGGATTAGTTGTTAACTTGTTTGCAACCTACTTTACGCATGGCGGAAAGAGTATAAACCAAAAAGCCGTAAACTTGCACATGTTAGAAGATGTTTTTGGTTGGTTAGTTGTTTTAGTAGGCTCTATTGTTATTAAATATACAGGTTTATATGTCATTGACCCAATTTTGTCTATCCTTGTAGCCATTTTTATAATAATTAATTCGTTAAAAAATCTAATTGAAATTTTTGAAATTTTTTTGATTAAAACACCTAAAAATATTGACATCAACCAACTAATTGAGCACATAAAAAAAGTTAATGGCGTTATTGATGCGCACCATATTCATATATGGACAATAGATGGAGAAATTAATTGTGCAACATTACATTTAGTTGTCAAAGAAAAAAGACGTGAAATTTTGATAAAAGTAAAAGAAGAGATGGAAGAACATGAAATTTCACATACGACTATTGAGATGGAAACACCTGAAGAAAGTTGTGATGAAATCAGTTGTGGTATAAAAATGGAAAACAACTCTTGCCATCACAATCATCACCATAATTAAAAAATTTTTACATTTATCACTATGGCGAGTTTGCCAAAGATACAAGTCGGCTTAGTTCAATTAAGGTTAATTATGGCGTGCCAAAAAAACCTAAACCAGTTTTGGTTTAGGTTTTTGTTTTACTCATGGGTAGAATTGAACCCCGTGGGTTCGGTCGCCTTTGATAGACCACCTTGACGGACTTAGTCCTGCGATTTATCGCAGTTTCCCCGTGGGGGTGCCAATAGATAAGTAAATCAAACATAGATTTGCGTTCTTTTTTCATTTTTAAAACTAAAAGGGTGAGAAATTAATCCCCCACCCCAAAAAATTTTCAAAAACTATAACGTTTAAGAACAGTATTGTATTTAATAAACTAAAGACTTTGTGAAATATTATTTATCAAGATTTAATTTATCTAATGCCTTTGTAGCCGTTAAAACTCTCATTATTATTACGGATAAGGCAACGCCTATTCCCCCTTGAAGAAAATTCCAAGGCGCATTTACTATAGCAATAGCAGGAGTCGTAAAAAATAAGATTTCATAAAAGAAGTAACCGGTTGCCATCAGAACAGCACCAACTATGCCACCAACTATTTCTGCAAGCATTTTTTTATTAGTAGCTTTAAACAATAACGTGTAGATAAACCAAGCAACTAATGCCATTGCAGATTTAATAATAAGAGTTCCCGGAGCGTACGTAATATATCCAAACAAATCTGCTAACCCAGAACCTACACCTGCGGCAATCGTTCCACAAATAGGCCCTAAAATAAATACGGATAACAACACAAACATATCACCCAAATTAACGTATCCCAATGGAAGTGGTATTCTGATAAACATTGTTGCCACCATTGTAAGTGCCATAAATAGTGCCGTTAGCACAAGTTTTTTTGTTGTCATTGTTTTCATTTCTATACTCCTTTTCTTGAAACGATTATTTTTATCATTGACTTTTCATTGTCAATATTATATAATATTTTTGGTTATATTGAAATAGTCAAAAAAGGAGATTTTTATAAGACCAAAATGAACTATAAAATAGATACACAAAGCAATACACCTGCATACATACAGCTTTATCAATATTTTAGAGACGATATAGTTCAAGGCATTTACCCATATAAAAGTAAACTGCCCCCAAAAAGAACTACTTGTGCAGAAACCAACTTAAGCCTTATAACAGTAGAGCATTCTTACGACTTGCTTATACAAGAAGGTTACGTAGAGTCAAAAGAACGTAGTGGATATTACGTTATCTTTAAGCCCAACACGGGGTTTGCTTCATATTCGTCTACCGAACACTTACATAAAAATTATACAGAAGGGCAAAACTCTAATGATAAACTGTCTTTCCCCTTTTCGGCAATTTCAAAGTCTATGAGAAAGGTTATAAGCGATTTAGAAGAAGATATTTTAGCCCGTTCGCCAAACGTTGGTTGCTACGAGTTACGCAATAATATAAGTTTATATCTTGCTCGAAGTCGTGGTGTTCACGTTTCGCCCGAACAAATCGTAATAGGTGCTGGCTCGGAATATTTATACGTCCAAATTACTTCTCTTTTAGGGCGTAATCAAAAGATAGCAATAGAAAGCCCTTCGTATAAACAAATTGAACAAGTGTATGAAAGTTTGGGAATTAACTATGAAAAGCTAAAACTTGGTCACGACGGTATTACAAGTTCAGACTTATGGAATTGTAATGCAAACGTTCTTCACGTTTCGCCTTATCGCAGTTTCCCAAGTGGCGTTTCGGCTTCTGCTTCTAAAAAGCACGAATATCTTTCTTGGGCAAGCAAAAACAATGCTTATATTATTGAAGATGATTTTGAATCAGAGTTTTCTATCTCTAAAAAACCCGAAGAAACACTCTTTGCCACCACCAAAGAAAATAACGTAATTTATCTTAATACTTTCTCTAAAACAATATCCTCTGCTTTGCGTGTTGGGTATATGGTTTTACCTACTCAACTTGTTCCCGTGTTCCAAGAAAAACTTGGCTTTCACTCTTGCACCGTTCCAACGTATATTCAATATCTTGTTGCAGAATTGATTGCAAACGGTGATTTTGAAAGACATATAAATAGAGTACGAAGACAAAAACGCCTTACAGAAAAACATATATAATATTAAACGTTATTCAACTCAAAAAATTGCTAAACATTTGTTGGCAAGAAATAAAAAACACCCCTAAACCAGATACAGTTTAGGGGTTTTTGGTAGTCCCTGCGGGAATCGAACCCACAACTAGCCCTTAGGAGGGGCTTGTTATATCCATTTAACTAAGGAACCAAATTGGTTTAATTTTATTATTTTTGCAAATAATTTACGCCTAGCGACAAAGTAAAATTAGTATAACATACAAAAAATAAAAAATCAATCTTTTAGTATACTTTTATCCTTTTATGGCTATTATTATCTAAACGGTTGTTAACTATTTCCGTAAGGAAAACATACAGTAATATATACGACCGACTACTTTGGAGACCGAAATGATTAAGCGAGGAGAACTTTATTACGCCGACTTAAGCCCTGTAGTCGGTAGCGAGCAAGGTGGTATTCGACCTATCTTAATAGTACAAAACGACACAGGCAACAAATATAGCCCGACGGTTATTGCCGCCGCCGTAACCAGCCAACTCGGTAAAGCACGGCTCCCCACCCACATTGAAATTTCAGCAAACGAATTTGGGCTAGTAAAAAACTCGGTAATTCTTTTAGAACAAATACGCACACTCGATAAACGTAGACTAAAAGAACGAATAGGAATTTTACCCGATGCAACTATGCGTAGAGTTAATACTGCGCTACTAATCAGTTTAGGATTTAGCGAAAACATCAACGCAAGCAACTAAAAAGCCACGAGTTTCGTGGCTTTTTTCTATACTAATTCAACTACTTCTTCTTTAGGTTTACGCTTTTTATCTCTTAACGGTGCATCGGAATACCCTAACGCAACGGCGACATTACAAACTTCCCCGTCCTTTAAGCCGACAGCATCACCTATAAGATTTTGGTCTACCATACCTATAATACAACTATCAACGCCAAGACTTTTAGCCGTAAGCGTTATATATGCAATCAATTCACCAACGTCGTATTTAACGAAATGGTTTCTATCAAACCTTACCCCTTCTTTAAGGGTTGCTTGTTGATCAGCAATAACGATAAACGCTTTTGCACCCACTAAAAACTTGTTATGCCCGTTAACACCTAGCGCAACAGCCGTTTTCTCTACCCTTTCCGGCGAAGTCACCACGTACATTTTCCACGGCTGAGAATTACATGCCGACGGCGCAAGCGCTGCTAATTCAACTATTTTAGCCACCTTTTCTTTTTCCAACGGTTTATCGGAAAAATTACGGCAAGATTGTCTTGTTTTTACCAAAGTTTCAAACTGTTCAAACATAAAAATCACCTCATATATATTTTATTACTACAACGTTCAAAAATCAAGCGATTTTTAAATTTTGCCATAATTTTAACTTTTATACTCTAGTGCTTTTTCCTTTTTATACCTTTCAAGGGCTTTCAAATATCGTTCGGAAAGACTAAGCGTATATCTTTGCTTTTCTTCGTAAGATAACGTTTCAAAATGCGTACGGTCGGTAAGCCTACCGATAATATCAGAAACTTCACCCTCAACGTCTAAAATAGCCTTTACACGTTTATAGAAGTTTTGCTCGTTATCCGGCATATCGTCTTTTATTCCGTTGGTAACCTTATAAATAAAATAATCTCTAACCCTTGATTCTGGAATACCCGATTCTTTTGCGACGCTTAGTTCTTTTTCTAATTCTTCTCTATACTTGGTCCAAAACCCACTCTTTAATCTCTTTTTCGCTTCTCTACAATATTGTTTAAGCGATTTTAATTCTTCTGCCATAACGCTCCTTTCGACAAATATCGACATATTCTTTTATTTTTCGCATAAAAAGAAAATCTACCGATTTCTCGGTAGATTTAACTTTTAGCCTTTAATACTTCTTTTTCTAGCTGCTTCAGATTTTTTCTTTCTCTTAACGGAAGGTTTTTCGTAATGTTCTTTCTTACGTAAATCGCCGATAATTCCGTCACGTGAGCATTTTCTCTTAAATCTTCTCAATGCGCTATCGATATTTTCGTTTTCGCCAACTCTTACTATAGACATCTCTTTCAACCCTCCTTTGCTCTTAAAGCAGTTCGTTACGCTATTTATAGCATAGATTATTATACAAATCCTAATTGCTTTTGTCAACGGATTTACACCGTTTTTTATTTTTTTCTTTAAGCAGGTGTCCAGCCCATTTTTTGACCTGATAAAATATGAATATGCAAATGGAATACCGTTTGACCTGCGTCTTCGCCTTGATTAATTACTAAACGATAACCGTTTTCTAACCCTAACTCTTTTTCAAGCGTGGGGATTTTCATAAGGCATTTTCTTACCATTTGGCTTTGTTCTTCGTTCATTTCGGCAAGCAACTTAAAATGGCTTTTTGGAATACATAAGAAATGATTTTTAGCCTTTGGATCGATATCCTTAATGATAATCATATTCTCGTCTTCATACATCTTCGTTGCAGGAATTTCGCCTGCGATAATTTTGCAAAACAAACAGTTTTCCATATTAATTCTCCTTTATAATACCTATCGCCCCGTCTTTGAACGGCTCTACGATTTGTACTTTCACAATATCTTTAGTTCCGTTAAATTCTTTAACGTATACTCTTAAATAATTTTCCGAATACCCTTCAAAGTAGCCGTCCTTTTCTTCTTCAAACAACACTCTTACCGTTTTACCGATAAGCCCATCAACGAACGCTTTTTTACACTCGTCTTTCTTTTTCAATAAACGGTCTTGCCTATTCTTTTTGATTTCTGCTGACAAGTCTTTCATTTTATAAGCAACCGTGCCACTTCTAGGACTGAACGGGAAAGGATGTATATCTGAAAATTTTACTCTATCAACCAACTTTATCGTGTCTAAAAAATCTTCTTCCGTTTCCGTAGGAAAACCCACGATAATATCTGTAGTAATTGCAGCGTTCGGAAAATACTTTCTTATCAAATCAACTTTTTCGGCATATTCTTCCGAAGTGTAGTGCCTATTCATCTTTTTAAGCACGGCGTTACTGCCCGACTGCAACGAAAGATGAAAATGTGGGGCAAAATCTTTTAATTCCTTTAACGCCGATAAAAATTCTTCCGTTATCACGCCTACTTCAAGCGAACCTAGTCTAATTCGGCAATCAACCGTTTTTAATCGACGCATAAGCCCCGAAAGATCTTCGCCGTTAAAAGAGTAGGCTGAAAGGTTAATTCCGTTTATAACTGCCTCTTTGGGCTTTATTGCGTTAATTTCATTTAAGACGCTTTCTGGGTTTCTACTTCTCGTTCTGCCACGCAAATATGGAATAATACAATACGAACAAAAGTTATTACAACCGTCTTGTACCTTAACGTATGTACGAGTTCTGAGCGATTTTACAGGGTTAAGTTCTTCAAACTCGGCGCAAGCAGGCTGAATATCAACCCCCGTTTTATCAAGCAAGTCTAGTATTTTGTTCTTGGAAAAAACGCCCGTTATCAAATACGTATCCGACTTACCCGAAAAAGATTGTGGATTTTTTTGCGTTGCGCAACCCGTGAAAATTATCTTTGCTTTGGGGTTGAGTTTTTTTATTCTACTCGCCATTTGTCTAGACTTCTTTTCAGCTTCAGAAGTTACTGCGCAAGTATTAACTATGTAAAGGTCGGCGTAAACGAGTTTATCGCTTACTTCGTACCCCCTTTCAACAAGTCCTGAAATAAGCGAATCACTCTCACACTCGTTAACCTTGCAACCAAGCGTAAAAACAACTGCTTTCATTTTTTAATCTTCCTTTTTAACTACAAGCGCACTCCACTCGCCTTTAATTTGTTCTTCTACAAAAGTAAAGCCTGCGTCTAAATACGCTTTTCTAACTGCATCTAAACGCTCTTTTAATATACCACTTAATATAATCAAGCCGTTGGGATTGAGATTTGCGCCGATATGTGGGGCAAAAGCGATAAGAACTTCTGCCATAATATTACAAGCAATAACGTCGCCTTTTACCGTGTTATCGTCTAAAAGGTTTTTCAACAACACTTGGCAATCGGTAACACCGTTTAACGCCATATTGTGTTTAGACGCAATTATAGCGCACTCGTCTATATCGGTCATTATAACCTTTTTCGCACCAAGTTTGCAAGCAGTTATGCCAAGTATCCCACTACCACAACCAACGTCTAGAACGGTATCTTCCGGCTTTACGTATTTAGCAAGAAAACCTACGCACATAGAAGTAGTTTCATGCTCACCCGTGCCGAACGCCATATTAGAATCGAGCAAAATCTTTATTTCGCCTTCTTTCTCTTTATAGTCTATCCACTCGGGCACTATAACTACTTTACCGATAGGAATAGGCTTAAAATGTTCTTTCCATTGCTCACGCCATAAATCCCCGTCTATCGCACGCTTAGAAGTTTCTAAAGTGCCAAAGTCGAGTTCCGAGCCGTTATTAAGGCTTGCAAGTCGCCTTTCTATCTTAGCAATAGTTTCTTCTGCCGTATCTAACGGGAAAAATGCTTTTACCAAAACCGTTTTATCTGCCTTGAATATATTTTCGTCGGCATAGTCCCACGCCCTACCGTCACGAGCAAGATCAATTACATCTTGAATATCCGAAATAACTACGCCGTTTTCGGTGTATTCCCACATTATATCGCTTATAATCTCACTACCTATATGAGTTGTAGATACGGTTAATTCAACAAAGTTTTCCATATTATTTACCGTACGGATTTTCGCCGTACATCGTTTCTAAATTATCTTTATACTGTTTCATCTTAGGGCATTGTTTAATGTCCGTTTGATCTTCTAATTCTTCTAAAAGTTTCTTTTGCGACCTTGAAATCTTGGTAGGCACTTCCACGCTTACGACGATATACAAGTCCCCCGTGCCACGACGAGCAGTCTTGATACCTTTACCACGCACGCAGAAAACCTTTCCACTTTGCGTTCCTTCTGGAATAGTATATTCTAAAGTTTCGTCAATGAGTGGGACTTTAACCTTGCCACCAAGCACGGCAGTCTTAAAACTGATAGGCAATTCTACATAAAGGTCGAAATTCTTACGAGAGAAAATCTTGCTAGGTTCAACCTTGATAACCACGATAAGATCGCCTGATGGTCCACCGTTTTTACTTGCTTCGCCATACCCTTGCTTTCTTATGTAACTACCGTTATCTGCGCCTGCAGGAATATCTAACACCACTTTGGTATTAGCCTTAGTATACCCTTTACCAGAACACTCTTTACATTGTTCTATTATCTTCTTACCCGTGCCGTGACAGTCGCTACAAGGTCTTACGTTAACCGAACGGAAAAACCCGTTTGAAGTCGTGTATTCTACTTGACCAGAACCACCACAAGTGGGACAAGTCTTATAAGCCGTGCCGTCCTTTGCGCCCGTGCCTTTACACGTAGCACAAGTTTGGTTACGGGTGTAAACCACTTCACGACGACAACCTTTAGCAGCATCCAAGAAACTTAAAGTGATTTCTAAAGTAAGGTCTTCGCCCTTAGTTTTAGTTTGCGCTCTACTGCGCCCCCCACCAAAGCCACCGAATATATCGCCGAAAATATCTTCAAACCCACCGAAGCCACCAAAACCACTTGAGCCACCACCAAAGCCACCCATATTGCCGTTAGGATCGCCAAAGGTGTCGTAATTCTTTCTCTTGGTTTCATCTGACAAAACTTCGTTTGCTTCGTTAATTTCCTTAAACTTTTCGGCAGCCGCATTGTCGTTAGGGTGCAAGTCCGGATGGTACTGTCTTGCAAGTTTTCTATATGCTTTTTTAATATCGTCTTGCGTGGCGTTTTTTTCCACGCCTAAAATTTTGTAATAATCCTTAGCCATTATTAAACCTATAAATTTATGTTTAGTCGTTAATTTGTTTCTTCGTTAGCCAAAACCTTTTTAGGTTCTTCTTTCTTGAAATTATACCTTATTATTGCGATAGTAATAGAGATTACGGCAAATATATCGTGAGCGAGTGCTATCGGGTAGAAATAAACTATACCGTTACCTATCCACAATAAAATCAACGCCAAAAAGAAATAACGATAAAGTCTTTCGTCTAGAACGTAATAAGCGATCGTGCTTAATATTCCTGCACCTATCGAGAACAACGAGAACGGGCCGTTCCAAGTAAAGAAACTTGCGCCGATTTGCATACATATAAAGAAAATAAGCCAAAAAATGCTATTCGCCCATTTATGCTTACTGCGTTGTAAGAATATTATTGCTTGCACGCAACTAATGGTGTTTACCGTTGCAGCCGTAATGTTGCCGTTCAATACGAAATAGAGTATCCACATCAAGTAATTAAGTATAGCAAGAAAAACGATAACGTTTCTTCTCTTGTTTTGCGTTTCAAGAACTTTGCAAACGATTGCTAGAACACCGATAAAGTTTATCAGCACCAAATACCAAAGTTTGCCGAGCGATCCAACAAGCCCGTCAACGATATTCGTACCCAAGCCACTTAAAGAAAATAGTAAATTATTCATAAGTTGATTTAAGTAGAAACTGAAAGGCAAAGTTTTTTGCCTTTCAGTTTAATTAATTTTTATTCAAGTTGTTATTATTGATGGAATTCTTCGCCACCGTCGCTACCTTGAGCGTTAGGATCTTGTTGAGCCTGTTGATAAATCTTTGCAAAAACTTGTTGTGATTCGTTAGAAAGTTTTTCAGTTGCACTTACCATTCTTTCGTTATCGTTTGATTCAAGTTCGGTCTTTGCTTCTTTAACGGCTTCTTCAAGTTTAGCCTTGTCTTCGTCGGTAAGTTTATCAGCAAGATCTTTCATAGATTTTTCTACGGTAAAGATAAGCCCGTCAAGTTTATTATGGTTTTCAACCGTTTCCTTACGCTTTTTATCTTCTTCTTCGTATTGTTTTGCTTCGTTAACTGCCTTGTTGATATCTTCTTCTGAAAGGTTAGAAGATGCAGTAATCGTAATGTTTTGAGATTTGCCCGTACCCAAGTCTTTTGCCGAAACGTTAACGATACCGTTAGCGTCGATATCAAAGGTAACTTCTATTTGTGGGATACCACGGGGCGCAGGTGCAATGCCTGAAAGTTCAAATCTGCCGAGAGTTTTGTTGTCTTTAGCAAATTCTCTTTCACCTTGAAGAATATGAATATCAACTTGAGTTTGATTATCTGCAGCCGTAGAGAATACTTGAGATTTCTTTGCAGGGATAGTGGTGTTTCTTTCAATAAGTTTTGTGCAAACGCCACCAAGCGTTTCGATACCGAGTGACAAAGGTGTAACATCTAAAAGAAGAACGTCTTTAACTTCACCAGATAATACGCCACCTTGAATTGCAGCGCCGATAGCAACGCATTCGTCAGGGTTAATGCCCTTGAACGGTTCTTTGCCCGTTACCTTTCTAACTTCATCTATAACTGCAGGGATACGGGTTGAACCACCAACCAAAATAACCTTGTCGATTTCAGAGTAAGAAAGACCTGCGTCTTCCATAGCCTTTTTCATAGGAATAACCGTTGCTTGAACAAGATCAGCCGTAAGAGCATCAAACTTTTGCTTAGTAACGTCTACGTCAAGGTGTTTAGGACCGGTTGCATCAGCCGTGATAAACGGAAGATTTACGTTGGTCTTAGACATGCCTGAAAGTTCGATTTTAGCCTTTTCAGCCGCTTCTTTAAGTCTTTGCATAGCGAGTTTATCGTTAGAAAGGTCAATGCCTTCTTTTTGCTTAAATTCTGCTACTAAATAATCCATAACTCTCTTGTCGAAGTCGTCACCACCAAGCATATTGTTGCCGTGAGTTGCTAAAACTTCAAACACGCCGTCGCCGATTTCCATAATAGAAACGTCGAACGTACCACCACCAAGGTCGTAAATAATAACCTTTTGGGTTTTGCCTTCTTTATCAAGCCCGTAAGAAAGTGCAGCAGCCGTGGGTTCGTTGATGATACGAAGAACGTTCAAGCCTGCGATCTTACCAGCATCTTTAGTTGCTTGACGTTGGCTATCCGAGAAGTATGCAGGAACGGTAATAACTGCGTCGGTAACCGTGCCACCGAGATATGCTTCTGCATCTTTTTTAAGTTTGGTTAATACCATTGCTGAAATTTCTTGAGGGGTGTAAGCCTTAGCGTCTACGTTTACCTTGTAATCAGAACCCATGTGTCTTTTAATAGACGCAATCGTTCTATCGGGGTTAGAAACTGCTTGACGCTTTGCAACTTGACCAACGAGTCTTTCGCCGTCTTTTTGGAACGCAACTACCGACGGGGTAGTTCTTGAGCCTTCTGCATTTGCTATAACTACGGGTTCACCGTTTTCCATTACTGCTACGCACGAGTTAGTCGTGCCTAAATCGATACCTATTGTTTTCATTTATCTATACTCCTTATTATTATCTTATTTTATTACGCTTACGGTAGCGTATCTTATTACTTTTTCGCCTTTTTTATATCCCTTTTGGAATACTTGTTTAACGTGTTCACTTTCTTCGCCTTCTTCACCTTCAACTTGCATAACTGCTTCTGCTTCGTTAGGATCAAACGGTTTGCCAACGGGATTAATTTCTTCTATTTCAAGACTTGCAAGCACTTCGTCAAACTTCTTCCTTATTCCCTTAATACCTTCAGCCGTCTTTTCGTCAAGCCCCAAGGTAAGCGCCCAGTCAAGGTTATCGCCAACGGGAAGAATTTTAAGTATAACGCTTGAAACCCCTTCGTTAAACGCATCAGCCCAAAGTTTTGCGTTGCGCTTTTTATAGTTCTCAAACTCGGCAACGTTGCGCATCCACTTATCTTTGTACTCTTCTACTTGCGCTTTAAGAGTTTCCGTTTCTTTAATAAGGTTTTCGTTTTCTTCCGTCAACGCTTGTTCCGTTTCGGAAACCTTAATTTCTTCTTTCTTTTCTGCCATCAATCTATCCTCTATTTATTATTTTTCAAAACGTCTTCTAAAATCTTACCCACGCCTTCAAGCACGGAAACGACCTTTTGGTAATCCATACGCAACGGCCCGATAACGCCGTAAGTGCCAAGATTTACCCCACTAGCAGAATAACTTGCCGTAACGAGCGAACAATCACTAGGCATATCCTTGCCCTCTTCACCACCGATTTTGATGTTTATTTCAATATTGTCGCTATCCTTTGCCAAAAGCCCTGCAAGTTTATCTTTGCTAGTAACCACCGAAAGGAAGTTCTTAACCTTTTCCGAATCGTTATATTCGGGATGATTTAGTATCTTGCCCTCCCCCTCTAACATAACGTTTCCGTTATTGTTTGCGATATATTCTTCAATAGCGTTCATAACGTTATCAAAGATTTCACGGTAAATTTCAAACTCTTCGCTAACCGTTTTGTCAAGCATCCTTATTTCGGAAAAATCTTTGCCTACGAACAACTTAGACATAAGTTTAGCCGACTCTGCAATTTGCTGATCGCTCATGCTTGCAGGAACTTCTATATATCTATCTCTAATAAGCGTGTTTTCGGTAAGTATTAAAAGCAACGCCTGTGTAGGACGGATACGGAATATATCTATCTTAACGATTTTTTCCTTTTCACTATAACTAGTATAAGCAACCGAAGTGTAATCGGTAAGTTCGCTAATAACCTTAACTGCGTTTTGCACCACTTCTTCAAGATTGTCTGCATGATTTCTAAACGCACCACGGATAACGCCAAGTTCTTTAGTGGAAAGTTTACCCTTATCCATAAGTTCGGCAACGTAAAGTTTATAAGCGTCTATGGACGGTACTCTACCACTAGAAGTGTGAAGTTGTGATAAATACCCGAGTTCTTCTAACTGGGCAAGTTCACTTCTTACCGTTGCAGAACTAATATCCTTCATATACTTTTCGGTTATACTCTTGCTAGATACCGGTTGCGCCGTAGAAATATAATCGTCTACAACCAACTGCAATATTTTCTTTTTTCTATCCGAAAGTTTCATATCTTTTTCCCTTAGCACTTTGAAAAGTTGTTTGTTAGCACTCTTGAACGCCAACTGCTAACTGTAAGACAATTTTACACTTATTATACGCCTTTGTCAATCGTTTTACGCATTTTAAAATAAAATTTTTTAATCTTGCAAACAAAAACGCCACGATTTATCGTGACGCCAAGTGTTTTTACGCTTTTTGTTTAGTTTTAACTACTTTTACCATAGGTAATTTTCTTTTTAATTCAGGTTTTTCTTGCTTTGCCTTGTCGAAAGCACGCTTATTTACTATTACCCCGACGACTAGCCCAACCATTACGATATACGCCCAAATTAGAAAGACTAAAATCCCTGCAAGGCTACCGTAAAAGGCGTTGTAACTGTTAAAAAATCTTAGGTAAAGACTTAAACCAAGCGTTCCTATAACGATAGTGCAAAGGGAAATAAAACTGCCGAAAAACAATTCTTTCGTGGGTTGTTTTACAGGGCTAACGAATTTGTAAAGTGCTATTATTATGAGAAAGCAAAAGATGATTAAGAACGAAAACGCCATAACGGTTAAAAACAACTTAAACCCGTTTCCATCTATGCCACGGGTTAATAGTTTTATTCTAAACGCAAACAAAAACGCCATACACAAAAACACGGCGAACAACGCACCAAGCGCACCTATCGCCCATAGCCTACGCAAAAGCCCACGCTTTCTTTCAGACTTTACGCCGTAAATAAAATCGCCGTCTTTAGACATTTGGTTAAGCAAAGTAGAACAAGAAAAAATTACGGTTGCAATAAAAAGAATAGTAACGCTTTTAGACGCCTGCTCTGCCGTTTCGGCAATAACTGCACCTGCTTGACGAAATTCAATAGGTAACCTAGAAACCAAATCAAATAAAATATCTATCCCGAACACCCCGAACGCCGTAGTCAACAAAAACGCAAGTGGTATAACCGACATTAAAAAGTAATACACCCACGCCCCTGCCACCGTTGTCAATCTCTTTTCACTAAATAATTCAAATAACCCTTTAACTTGTTTTTTCATATAAAAACAGTCTGCGCAAATTGCAGACTGTTTATGTTTTTTATTCTGAAATAAGTTTAACGTAGTATTCGTTGATATCTTTGCCGTTTAACTCGTGATTTAATTCGTCTACCGTCATAGTCTTTAACACTTTGCCGGCTTTTATTATGCAGAAATCAGTTGCTAACTTAGCTAGCTCGTCTAAAATATGGCTTGATACCATTATCGTTACGCCCTTTTCTTTGTGCGCTTTTAGTATTAGTTGCCTTATCTCTATTATTCCTTGTGGATCTAGCCCGTTAGTCGGCTCGTCTAGTATCAAAAGTTCAGGATCGCCAAGCAACGCCAACGCTATCGCTAATCTCTGTTTCATACCCATTGAGAACTTCTTAACTCTTTTCTTATCTTTGCCGTCTAGACCAACGAATTGCAACAACTCTATTATCTCAGGCTTTTTGGTTTTATAACCCATACATAACGCTTTGGCTTTCATGTTTTGGTATGCAGTCATATCTTCAAATAGACCGGGTGCTTCTATTAACGAACCCACGTTACCCGTGTAGTCGTGCGCAAACTCTACCGTTCCGTTATCTTGTTTTAAAAACCCTAATACTATCCTTAACAGAGTGGTTTTACCTACGCCGTTATTACCTACTATGCCGTAGATTGCGCCTTGCTTTATTTCTAAATTTAGCCCGTCTAATACCGTCTTTTTGCCAAACTTTTTAACGAGTTCTTTTATTACTAATATGTTTTCCATTTCATACCCCCGTTATACGTTCTTTTTACGCACTAATAGCCAACCAAGCAGTAGACTTAAACCGACACAACCCACTATTACTACAAGGTACATCCAACTAGTTAAAATATTTGACGCAAATATTCTAATCTCTTGCAATCTATTAACCATTCTAAATGGCGTGAAAGAAATTAAAATTTCTGAAACTTTCATATTTTTAATTATTAAGTAGGTTAACGTTACAAAAGAATTAGTAAGTAAAGAATACGCATACAATCCATACGGCAATACTATAATAGCTGAAATAAACTCTTTTTTAACTAGTAAAGTTACAACTAAAACTAAACAGCCCACGGCAGCGCTTGCTAAAGCCGTTAAAATTTGTTCTAGAAAATAAATTCCAAAATTTATAGAATAATACTGTTCTTTAACGTAAAGCAACTCTTTTATTTTTCCATTGAAAAAACAACAATGAACAAGAAAACTAATAATAAAATAAGCAATACGCAATATGATTGCATAAAGAACTATACATATTATTTTCGATAAAACGTAATAAAATTTATTTGTTTCGGTATATATATTTTTTATAAATCCCGAACTAAAATCTTTCAACACGAAAACCAACGGGAAGAGCATTACCAACTCATATAATAAATAAGGTATCCTACCATCAATTACGTTAAAAAATGCTCCTTGCGACAACCATTTACCACTTGATAAACCACGCTCCAATATAGGAATTAAAGGGTTTATCAAACACACAATAGCTGATATAATAAGGAAAACCCTTATTGTTTTAGACTTTACTATTTTATACAAATCAAATCTTAGTTGTTTAAGCATTATTCTCCTTTAATTATAAACATTTGATGTTCCATAAGTTATATCATTTTTCTTAACAGTTCCACCACTCCCCGAATAAGCCGCAGTTACAAACTCACTACTCGGAATAGAAGAACACCCAATAAATACTGAAGTCAAATCTCCATCTTTATAAGTTTCACCAGAAATACCACTAACAATAGCCCAACCACCAAAAGACGTTCTTGATGCTCTAATTACTGTATTATTAACACAGTTAACAAAAGATGTTTCTCTTGAATATCCAGCTATCCCACCAGCTATTCCAGTATATCTCCCAGCTTGAACATAATTCAACGTAACCGAACAATCTGCAATATATGCCCCTTTTGCAAGTCCAACGATGCCCCCTGTATACGTTTTACCGTTTGTACAACAATTATAAGAAACTCTGCCAGAAGAAAGTGTTATGCCAATTATTTCTCCACTACAATATCCTGCAACAGCCCCTACAAAAAATCTAAAATTAGAATTATTTGCTTCTGGACTAGTCATATGAATATTTAAATCAGTAAATTCTAAATGTCTAACAGATCCATTATCACCAATTGCACCAAACAGCCCAAAATAAGCTCTATTGCCCTTTTCGGTAACACCTGAAGTCTTTTTCAATCCAATAATTTTATACTCATTACCTTCCAAAACTCCATTAAATTCTTTCGCTCTATAAAAACCACCGATAGACGTCCAGTTTGTTGTTGGCATCGTTATATCGCAATCTAATTCATAATTTGCATTAAGGTCTTTTTCAATATTAATCAAATGGTCAGAATTAGCTATTTTATACGGCTCATCTACAGTACCTTTGCCACCGTTAAAATTATAGAAGTCTTCTATCATTCCGTAACTATCCAAAAAAACGGATTTAGCGTTATCGCAAAGTTCAATAAATTTATTTTCCATTTCAACAGCAAGTTCTGCATACTCATCTGGAATAATATCCCATAAAGGAACTAGCCCGTCTGCCGTATAATCAACTAAAACAGAATTATTAACTTGGTCAAATGAATTGCACCAATTTAGGTAAGACGTGTTAAAGTTTTCTAAATTATTACTTGCTATAACGCTACCGCCTTGCGAGTTAACCACAAACCCCGAAAGTATATCAGTTGTTTCTATAGTTTGCCCAGTTTGAGTTTCAAGAGCAGCAACTATATTTGTAAGCGTAGTTGTATTAGCCCAACCACTTGCAATCGTTGGAATTTGAGCGTCAATAGTAGTTTTTACACTGTCGTTAATAATTACCGTATTTGAAGTTAACGTGTAAAAAGCTTTTAATCTACCGCCGTAAATAGCAGAACCTGCAAGGTGCGTGCCGTACCTATTAAAAAACTCTTCTATGGTAAGCGTGCCGAGTTCAAGATTTTCAAGGTCTTGCAAAAAATACTCTGAAAAAGCGTTTGCATAAGTTGCTTTATTTAAATAGTTATGTATGAACGCCGTATATTTATCAACTTTTTGCATAAAAAAGTTATAATATTTATAAGCATAGTTCGCATAATCAACCGAAAGAGTTGTACTCAATCCCATATCTGCTTCGGCAAAAAATATCTCCATTCCTGAGTTTAAGCCACTTGAAAACGAAATATTAAATTGATTAATTATTGTTTCAATGTTTACAGTAGATGCAAGAATAGAATTACTTGCATTTTGCGTAATAGTACTTTTAGGTAAATTTTCTAAAGCATCAAAATCAAGTACGCTATTTCCGAACTTAAAATCTGACGCTTTTTGTGCAGTAAGCACGTTAATACCCATCCCCAGCCCAGTAACACTAGGCAATTCAGTAGTTTGCGTGGTCATTTCTTGTGCATTTGCAATGTTTTCTGCAGGTGCAAAGCCAAAGAAAAACATTGACGATAAGCACACGCATACAATAAGTAGTAGTGATAATAGTTTGCTCTTTTTCATTTTGAAAAACCTCCAATATTTTTTGGTGTTTATAACACCTTTTTCCCTTTTTGGTTTATTAATATAAAAGAGCTAAAACGTTTTTCACTAAAGCAACGAATCTACTTTATACAGTTTTTCGCTCTTTAACTCTTGCCAAATATAGAGTTTGGCTTTTTTCTCAAAGAACTTATACACTAATATAGACTCATTACAGTTATTTAATTTATGCAAAATATTTTTTGAATTTTTATTTTTTATAAAATACTAAGCGTTCATTGATTATTATAGAACTTTATTTCTAACAAGTCAACCATTTACCCCCCCCCCGAATTTTTTAAAAAAACAGTATTTTGCTGAAAAAATACTGCTTTTTTGTGGTTTAAAATTAAATCAAACGTTCGGGGTAAACCTTGTCGTAAATCTCTTCATACTTATCTTTATAGAAAAGATTAGTACCACTAGTGGTAACGGCGGCCGTGCCTGCGGCAACGGCTCTGCGCAAGGTTTCCGGCATAGGCAAGCCTTTTTCTATTGCGACGCTTGTTGCTGCGACCATGCAGTCACCTGCGCCAACGGTAGAGTTTACTGCTACCGAAAGGCTTTTACAAAACCACGCCGAACTACCGTTCGTTAAAATTGCGCCTTCCCCACCCAAAGAGATCATAACGTTTTTAACGCCTAAGTCTAAGTATTTAGAAGATGCTTTTAACATATCGTCAAAACTTTTCACAGGTCTACCGATAAAGCCTTCTAGTTCGCTAAGGTTTGGTTTTACCAAATACACTTCTCTGCTACCGATTGCAGAAAGGGTGTTATTCTTTTCTGCGTCAATAATAAGTTTAACGGTATCGGGAATATTTTTTACAACCTGACCGTAAAAGGACGGATCTAGCCCTTTAGGTAAACTGCCACTCATTACTGCCACCGAACAATCTTTAGAAAGATCGCCAACGAGCGAGATAAGTTCTGCTTGCTTTTCTAACGAAACGGTTTCGCCACGGTCGTTTATTTCCGTAAGCATAGAACGCTTATCAATAATCTTATAGTTCACTCTTGCGCTACCCTTATTGTACACGAAAGAGTGTTTAACCCCTTCCTTTTCAAGATTATGCTCAAAAAGTTTAGAGTCGTTTTCAAATAAAAAGCCTGTAGCAAGGCTTTTTTCACCTAACCTTGCTACGCCCATTGCTACGTTTAACGCCTTGCCCGAATAGGTTTCTACTTTGTTGTCTATTCTATTGAGTTTGCCCACGTTTAGACTTTCAAGTTCTATCGTACAGTCAATACTTGGGTTCGGGCATATTGATAATATCATGTCTTCTCCTTTGCCGTTCGGCAAAACAATTAGTTATTTTTTGCTTCTGCTATGATCTTTTCTTGTGCTTGATAAGGAACTTCTTCATAGCATAAGAATTCCTGCACGTATTTACCACGACCTTGCGTCATACTACGCAAATCGGTTGCGTATTTAAGCATTTCTGCAAGTGGTGCTTCTGCCGAAATCACTTGCAAACCGTCTACGGTTTCCATACCAAGTATTCTACCACGACGCTTGTTCATATCGCCTAAAATATCCCCCGTATAGTTATCGGGAACGGTAATTTCAAAGGCATACACAGGCTCTAAAATAGTAGGCTTTGCTTTTCTTATACCTTCGTCGTAAGCAAGTTTAGCCGCAGATATGAACGCAACTTCTTTACTGTCTACGGGGTGTTCTTTGCCATCAAACAAGGTACACTTGAGATTAACCATAGGATAGCCTGCAAGCACGCCTTTTTGCATTGCTTCTTTAAGACCTTTTTCAGCGGCAACGGCAAACGGTTTAGATACTGCCCCACCAACGATTGCGTTTACAAACTCAAATTCACCGTCTTCTGCGCCCGGTTCAAACTTAATGTTAACAACGCCGAACTGACCTGCGCCACCCGATTGTTTCTTATGTTTACCTTCGGCTTCTGCGCTACCAGTAATGGTTTCTTTGAACGCTACCTTGGGATCACGAAGAACGGCTTCGCAACCGAATTTAGCCTTAAGTTTTTTACAAAGCACGTCAAGTTGAGTTTCGCCTTGACCCCTGATAACCATTTCGCCCGTATCTTTGTCCTTTTCAACCTTAAAGGTAAGATCTTCTTCTGCAAGACGGTTAAGACCTTGGAACACCTTGTCTTCTTCACCACTCTTTGCCGCAGAAATAGCCATTGTGAGTACGGGAACGGGTAACGGGATATCGTAATATTTAATCTTGAAACTTTCGTCGCAAAGAGTATCGCCCGTGTTGGTGTTAACAAGTTTATTTACAGCACCGATATCGCCTGCAACGAGTTCGTCAACGGCTTCTTGTTTTTTGCCTTTCATAACGTAAACGGTGTTGATACGTTCTTTTTGTCCGGTAGTTGCGTTGTAAACGGTCATACCACTCTTAAGCGTACCCGTGAACACACGCACCATATTGAGTTTACCAACGAACGGGTCTGCAACCGTTTTGAATACTTGCGCAGAGAAAGGTTTATTCACGTCGCAAGTGATAGATTGAATTTCGCCCTTATCGTCGGTAGCGAGAACTGCACGTCTTTCCATAGGCGACGGAAGAAGATCAACTATTTCGTACATAAGGTTAATAACGCCCATATTTTGAAGCGCAGAACCACCCATGATAGGAATAGTATCGCCACTTGCAAGACCGTGTTTAATACCACCGACTATTTCGTCGTTAGTGAGCGTGCCTTCGGTAAGGAACTTATCAAGCAACACGTCTGAAGATTCGGCAGCCGCTTCGGTAAGCGTTTCTTTAAGCAACTGCACGTCCCCTTCCATACCAGCAGGAACGGCGATAGGATTTCTACCACCTTGAGTAAATTCAAACGCCTTGCCAGATATAACTGAAACGTATCCTTTCATTTTTCCGTCACGCATAATCGGTAAATGCGTTGGCGAAATCTTTCTGCCGTATTTAGCGTGGAACGCTTCTACGGTTGCAACGTAATCGGAATTTTCTTTATCTACCCCGTTCACAAATATCATAAGTGGAATATGACGACGCAAGCAGTGATCTATAGCCTTTTCAGCGCCTACTGAAACTTCGCCCGAAGCGTCGGCAACTAAAACTGCAGAGCCTACTGCACGCATTGCTTCTTCAAATTCCCCTTCAAAATCATAAAAGCCCGGAACGTCTATAACGTTAATTTTCACGTCTTGCCAATAGGTGTATGCGCAAGCAAGTGAAATTGATAACCCACGAGAAGTTTCCTGTTCGTCAAAATCCATAACCGTATTTTTATCGGTAGTTTTACCAAGTCTATCTATCGTTTTCCCATTAAAAAGGATTGCTTCTGCAAGAGAAGTTTTACCTGATCCACTATGCCCGATAATTGCTACGTTTCTAATTTTTTCTGATAATATGCCCATTTTTTAAGCCCCCTTTTATTTCATTACAAATGGTTTATATCAACGCCGTTTCTCACGGCTTATTTTTATTATAAACCAAAAATTCCCATATTTCAAGGGGGTTTGGCAAATTTTTTTGAAACTTTTTCCCGATCAATAATCACTCGTATCTATTCTTCCGTCCGTTTCGGGAAAAATCGTAAAGTCGAATTCGGTATCTTTTCTCTCTTTACAAGGCGACGGACAAGGTTTTTTCGGTGGGGGTGGTGGATTAGGTTTTACGCTCGTTATATCCACTAAAATCACGTCGCCACCGATCTTGATTATTCTATCCACGCTAATATAAACTTCACTCTTATCTAAGCACTTGAAAAGTCCCATTAGGCCTTTAT
>JAZOMV010000001.1:0-29540 GCA_045654165.1 Christensenellaceae bacterium | reverse complement strand
GTATGTATATCGGTACTACTAGCGTAAAAGGTCTTCACCATATACTTTGGGAAATAGTAGATAACGCAATAGACGAAGCGGCAAACGGACACGCTAACAAAATAGAAATAAAACTTTATAAAGACGGAAGTGCGTCGGTAGAAGATAACGGTCGTGGTATACCTACGGATATTCACTCTAAGGCAGGCGTATCGGGCGTACAAGTCGTGTTTACCCAACTTCACGCAGGTGGAAAATTTGGTTCGGATAATTATAATTATTCTGGTGGCTTACACGGTGTAGGCGCATCCGTAACCAACGCTCTTTCAGAGTGGTTAACCGTTCAGGTTTATAAAGACTACGTTTACGAAATGAGTTTTCACAGTTATCTTGATAAAGAAACGGGCAAGATAAAATCAGGCGTACCTGTTGCCCCGTTAGTAAAAACTAAAGAGAAAACTAAGAAAAAAGGTACTTTCGTTAGATTTTTACCGGACAAGCGTGTTTTTGAAACGACGGTATTTTCAGTAGAAACAATCTTAAAACGCTTAAAGGAACTTGCATTTTTAAACAAAGGGCTAGAAATCGTGTTCTACGACGAAAACACCGACTATAAGCGTACTTATAAATACGACGGTGGTATCGTAGATTTTGTAAAATATCTCAACGAAGGTAAATCTACTCTTTATAGCGAACCACTTTACGCAAAGGCTGAAAAAGACGGTATTTTAGTTGAGTTTGCAATTCAGCATACCGACGCTTACGTAGATAGTTTATATTCTTACGTTAATAATATTCCAACGGCAGAAGGTGGTATGCACGAAACGGGTTTCCGTTCGGGTATAACTCGTTCTCTTAACGATTACGCAAGGGAAAGAAATATTTTAAAGGATAAAGACGATAACCTTTTGGGCGACGATTTTAAAGAAGGTTTAACTGCAATCCTTTCTATCAAGATGCAAAACGTTCAGTTTGAAGGACAAACCAAAACCAAACTTGGCAATCCGGAAGCACGCCCAGCCGTTGAATCGGTTACGGTAACCGAACTTGCCGAAATGATGAAAAACAAAAAACTTGGCAAGGTTTTCGATACGGTAATAAATAAAGCGATAAGCGCCGCAAAGGTAAGGCTTGCCGCTAAAAAGGCAAAAGAAATAGCAAGGGGCGTTAAGAGTTTAGAAGCGCAAAACCTTGTTGGTAAACTTTCAGCATGTTCGGGTAGAAAACCAGAATTAAACGAATTGTTTATAGTAGAAGGTGATTCTGCAGGTGGTAGTGCAAAGCAAGCGAGAGTAAGGCAGTATCAAGCAATATTACCACTTCGTGGTAAACCTTTGAACGTAGAAAAGAAAAAGTTTGACCAAATCATACAAAACGAAGAAATTAGAACGATAATAAGTGCGTTAGGCACAGGTATAGGTCCTGAATTTGATTTAGATAGTTTAAAATATCACAAGGTTATAATTTTATCAGATGCCGATCAAGACGGTGCGCATATAAGAGCAATACTTTTAACCTTCTTCTTTAGGTATATGAGAGAACTTGTAACGGCAGGGCACGTATATATAGGTATGCCACCACTTTACAAAGTGCATAAAGGCAACGTAGAAGAATATGCTTACGACGATAACGAACTTCAAAAGAAGATAGAAAAAGTTGGTAGAGGGTATTCGTTACAGCGCTATAAAGGTCTTGGCGAAATGAACCCAAGTCAACTTTGGGATACTACGCTTAATCCCGAAACCCGTTCGCTTATGAGAGTAACTATTGATGACGCTGCAGAAGCAGATAGACTTATCACCGTGCTTATGGGTGACGAAGTGAGCGAAAGAAAGAAATACATTTTTGAACACGCAGATTTTAACAAAGAAGATAAATTCGCAAAAATCAAGCGTTAATAAGGGAAATTTATTATGGAAAACCAAAAGGGAATAATTTTAAGTTCGCTTGACGAAGTGTTGAAAAATTCAATGATTCCGTATGCAGAAAACGTTATTTTAGACCGTGCGCTACCAAGAGTAGAAGATGGTCTAAAACCCGTTCAACGCCGTATACTTTACGCTATGTACGAAATGGGTTTAACCCACGATAAACCACACAAAAAGTGTGCTAAAATCGTCGGTGAAGTTTTAGGTAAATACCATCCACACGGCGACAGTTCGGTTTACGGTGCGCTTGTTCACTTGGCGCAAGATTTTAATATGCGTATGCCACTTATTGATGGACAAGGTAACTTTGGTACTGTAGACGGCGACTCTGCGGCGGCGTATAGATACACCGAAGCAAGATTAGAGAGTTTAACGTTAGAACTACTTAAAGATATAGAAAAAGACACGGTTAAGTTTAATCTTAACTTCTCAGACGAGTTAGAAGAACCGGAAACTTTACCGGGCAGATTTCCTAACCTTTTAGTAAACGGCGCAACGGGGATAGCAGTAGGCTTAGCAACGAATATCCCACCACACAACTTGGCTGAAGTTATAGACGGTACTATCGCTTATATAGATAATCCAAGAATATCTTTAAAAGATATGATGAAACATATCAAAGCCCCAGACTTTCCAACGGGTGGATATATTATCGCAGGCGAAGAATTAGAAGAAGCGTATAAAACGGGTAGGGGCAAGATAAAAATTAAGGCTCGTGTAAATATAGAAAAGGATACGGGTGAAAAGCAAAGTCTTGTAATAAGCGAATTGCCATATCAGGTTAACAAAGCCAACTTGCTTAAAAAGATCGCAGACTTAAAAGAAGATAAGAAAGATCTTTTAGGTGGTATTGCCGACGTCGTTGACGAATCGGATAGAAACGGTATGCGTGCCGTAATTAAGTTGAGAAAAGATGCAGACGCAAAAGCCATACTTAACTACTTGTATAAAAATACCGATTTAGAAACTTCTTTCGGTATAAATATGGTTGCTATTGCAGGTGGAAAGCCTTGCCAAATGGGGCTTTTGGATATAATTTCTTATTACGTAAATTATCAACGTGAAGTCGTTTTAAGAAGAAGTAAGTTTGAGCTTGAAAGGGCAAAAGAAAGAGCGCATATTTTAGAAGGGCTTATAGTAGCCGTTAAAAATATAGACGAAGTGGTTCAAATAATCAAAAAAGCCGAAAATACTACTGATGCAAGAGCCAAACTTCGTGCAAGGTTTGATCTTTCAGAAGTTCAAGCCAACGCAATTTTAGATTTAAGACTTGCTCGCTTAACTAAACTAGAAGTAACTAAACTTGAAGAAGAATTAAAAGCCCTTAAAAAACTAATTGCAGAACTTACGGCAATCATAGGCAGTAAGCAGTTGCAAATGGATTTAGTAAAAACCGAACTTAAAGAAGTTAAAAAGAAGTTTGCAGACGTTCGTCGTAGTAACGTTGTAATCGGTGGCAAAGAACTTGATATAGAAAAGGTAGAAAAAGAACTAAAACAAGCAGACGACTTTATCGTTGCTTTCACCGAAGGCAAAGCGTTCAAGAAAATGACGGAAAAGAATTTCCGTATGAGCGATAAAAGGATAAAGGAAAACACTACTGCCGACGATATGATCAACATAGCGATTAAGATCAAGGGCGACAAAACGCTTTTGGCATTTACAAACCTTGGTAACTGTTGCAAGATCGATATGGAAATTGCGCCAGAGTGTAGGTTCCGTGATAAAGGTCATAAGTTCTCTGAAGTTTGTAAAGAAGTTCAGCGCAACGAATACCCCGTGGCTTTCTTTGCCGTAGACGAAGATAAAACGCCTGAAGGTTGTTTGTTGTTCTACACCAAGCAAGGTTTAATTAAAAAGACCGAATGGGCAGAATATAACTTAATCAAGCCGTATTATCAAGCGATAAAACTTAAAGACGACGATAGACTTATTGCCGTTGAACAAGATAAGCCGGATACGACCATAGCGTACGTTACCGAAACGGGGCTTGCCCTTAACGCATTAAAAGACGATATTCCATTACAAGGAAGAGTTGCAGGTGGGGTAAAAGGTATAAATCTCAATAAGGGTGACGAAATTAAATTCGTATCTCAAATAGATGAAGAAGGTGAGTTCGTGATAATTACGGACGGTGGTTTCTATAAACGAGTTATCGCATGTGAAATAGAACCGATGGCAAGATATAGAAAAGGCATTAAAGTCGTAGAGTTAGGCAAGGACAATAAGGTAATATTTGCAAATTACGTGAAAGATCCTTATCAAGTGGCTGTAATAGATAATTTTAGCATAGCCTTTTCGGTAAACACCGAAGACTTAAGCATAGAAGGAAGAACGACAAAAGGTAAAACATTAAAGAATGAAAATAAAAAGCGTCGTCCGGAAAAAGCGTTTAAGTTGCTTTACGAAAATGAATAAATGATTAAAAAATAACCGAAATTGCAAAATTTGTTTTATAATTTACATTGTAATTTCGGTTATTTTGCTGTATAATGCAATACAATATAAAGAAAAGGAGTTAAAAATGTATTTTTTAGAAATGAGTATTGCAGACGTTGGTTTGTGTATAGCGAAACTAGCCGTTGCAATGGCTTTAGGTTTTGCCATAGGGCTAGAAAGAAAAATGCGCTTTAAAGAAGCGGGGATTAGAACGCATACGATAGTATGTATGGGTTCGTGTTTGTATATGTTAATATCACAACACGGATTTATGACGGCGACTGATAGTGCTCGTGTTGCGGCGCAAATAGTGTCCGGTATAGGTTTTATCGGTGCAGGTATGATATTTTATCATAAGCAAATGATACACGGTTTAACTACTGCCGCAGGTATATGGGCAACGGCTGCAGTTGGTATGGCTACAGGTTCGAAAATGTGGTTAGTCGCAATAGGCGCAACCGTTCTTATCATATTAATACAATGTATTCTTCACTTGCCGTTTAAAATTTTTCACTCACATAAATACATAAGATTACACGTTAATTTTAGATGTGAGGACGGTACGGAAAGAGAACTTATAAAAAAGGCTTTCGGTGTAACTAGATTTTCTAAAATACACGCCGAAAGAGTGGGCGATAACTTGAATTATAAAACCATAATCAGTACGGACGCTACTTTTTCAGACGTAGATATTTACAATGCTCTTAAAACTTATCCGTTTATAGAGTCAATTTCTAGAGAAGACGACGATTTGTAATAAAAACGATTGACAAGTATTTTTCTAAGTGTTAAAATAAATAAGTAAACTAAATATCGTTGATGTAGAGATTAGGAGAAGCAGAAACGTTAACACGGTAAAAATTTTTACCGTGTTTGCGATCTGCTTTTTTTGTTTTGTTGGAGGAAAAAAGTATGTATGACGTTGCCGTGATAGGCGCAGGCGTAATCGGTGGTATGGTCGCAAGAAACCTTGCAAGATACAACCTAAAAACCGTTATCGTAGAATCTGAAACCGACGTTGCAAACGGTTCAAGCCGTGCAAATAGTGGTATTGTTCACGCAGGGTTTGATGCGTTGGTGGGAAGTCTAAAAGCAAAGTTTAACGTTGCAGGTAGCAATATGATGGAAGATTGTTGCCGTGAACTAGGCGTTAAATATATTAGAAACGGTGCTTTGGTAGTTACCGACGAAGAAGAAGGGTTAAAAGGTTTAACCCAACTGTTAGAACGTGGTGAGCAAAACGGGGTTAAAGGCTTAAAGATTTTAAATGCTGAAGAAGTTAAAGAGATAGAACCCAACTTGCAAGATAGCATTAAGGGCGCTCTTTACGCACAAACTAGCGCAATCGTTTGTCCGTACGAATTAACCTTAGCGTCGGTAGGGAACGCAATGGATAACGGCGTGGAATTCGTTAGAGATTTTAAGGTGGTTGAAGTTAAAGACAACACGCTTATAAGTCAAGACGGACAGGAAATTACGGCAAAATATTTTATTAACTGCGCAGGCGCAAATTCGCAAGCCGTATCAAATCTATTCGGCGATTATTCCTTTTCACAAGGTTATAGAAAAGGCGAATATATGCTTTTAGATAACAGTAGCAAAGACTTTGTTAAAACTACTGTGTTCTCGTTGCCCACTAAAGCAGGCAAGGGCGTTTTAGTATCGCCAACCGTAGACGGAAACGTTCTAGTAGGTCCGACTTCGGTTGAAGAAGAATTCTTTGATAACTCAATAAGGCTTTCGGGCTTTGATGAGATTAAAGAAAAAGCGTCGTTAATGTGTAAAAATATCCCATATTATAACGTAATAACTTCGTTTGCAGGGGTTAGAAACTATTGTGATCGCCACGACTTCGTTATAGAAGAAAGTAAGGTTTCAGATAAATTGTTTAACGTTTGTGGAATAGAATCCCCGGGGCTTACTTCTGCACCTGCAATCGGTGAATACGTTGCAGATATCGTAGCAAAAAAGTTTAACGCACAAAAGAACAAAGACTTTAACCCGTATCGTAGAGCCTATCATTATTTTAAGGAACTTTCTATTGAAGAAAAGAACGCTATTATAAAAGAACGCCCAGAATACGGTAAGATTATTTGTCGTTGTGAAGAAGTAACTCTTGGCGAAATTATAGACGCAATGAAAATGAACCCGAAAGCCGTTACGATAGACGGCATTAAACTTCGTACCCGTGCAGGCATGGGTAGATGTCAAAGTGGTTTTTGTCAACCTAACACGTTAAAGATAATAATGCAAGAATACGGCTTAAAGTTTGACGAAGTGCTTAAGAAAAACAAAGGTTCAAACGTAATTGTAGGTGGTGAAAAATAATGAGCATGGTTAAAGATTTAGTTATAATCGGTGGTGGCCCAGCAGGGTTAGCCGCTGCAATATCTGCCTACGATAACGGCGTTAGGGATATCCTAGTTATTGAGCGTGAAGAAAGACTTGGCGGCGTGCTTAAACAATGCATACATAACGGTTTTGGTTTAACCCGTTTTGGCGAAAACCTAACAGGCCCTGAATACGCTTATAAGTTTATTGAAGAAGTAGAAAAAAGAGAAATAGAAGTATTAACAGATACTTTCGTGCTAGATATTACAAAAGACAAAAAAGTAGTATATACAAACACCAACGGCATAAAAGAAGTTCAAGCCAAAGCAATAATTCTCTCAATGGGTTGTAGAGAGCGTAGCAAGGGTGCGTTAAATATCGCAGGCACACGTCCGTCGGGTGTTTTTAGTGCAGGTACGGCTCAAAAATACGTTAATATAAACGGTTATTTACCAGGTAAAAAAGTGGTTATTCTCGGCTCGGGCGATATAGGTTTAATTATGGCTCGCCGCATGACCTTAGAAGGTGCAAAGGTGTTGTGCGTTGCCGAACTTATGCCATTTTCTAGTGGGCTAAAAAGGAATATAGAACAATGCTTAAACGACTTTGATATTCCACTATATCTTTCTCATACGGTCGTGAAAATTCACGGTCAAAATAGAGTTGAAGGTGTTACTATTGCAAAGGTAGACGACAAAACTAAACGCCCGATAGACGGCACGGAAATCTTTTTTGATTGTGACACCGTACTTTTCTCAGTAGGACTTATTCCCGAAAACGAACTTGCTAAAAAGGCAGGCGTTAGTCTTTCCGAAAGAACTAAAGGCGCAGTCGTTGATAACTATCGTGAAACTTCTGTTGACGGGGTTTTTGCTTGTGGAAACGCATTGCACGTGCACGACTTGGTAGATTTTGTTAGTGAAGAAGCAGAGTTGGCAGGCAAGTCTGCCGCTCAATATATTTTGAACGGTAAAAAACAAAAAAGTTATATAGAAACAATCCCTTCCGATTTCGTTGGGTATACGCTACCACAAAAAATAGACGTAAATGCAACTGAAACGCAAAAGGTGTATTTTAGAGTAAGAGAAGTGCTAAAAAATTGCACCGTAGTAGTAGATACGGGCAACGAGATAAAAAGAATTAAAAAGATAGCCGTAGCACCGGGCGAAATGGAAAGCGTAAACTTGAAACCCGAACAGTTAAAAACGGCAAAATTCGTTAAGATTTCTATTGAAAAGGGGGATAATTAATATGCAAAGAATAATTACGTGTATAGAATGCCCCCGTGGTTGTACTTTAACCGTTAACGTAGGCGAAACCGTAACGGTTGACGGCAATTTTTGCCCTAAAGGAAAGGTTTACGGTACAAACGAAGTAACTTGTCCTAAAAGAGTAGTTACGGGGACTGTAAGAGCAGACGGGGAAATGATTCCCGTTAAAACTGATAGACCTATAAAGAAATCTGAGATATTTGCAGTAATGAAAAAGATACTTTCTTTTCGATTATTGACAAACGTTTCAATCGGCGATATAATAATAGAAAACGTAGATGGCGAAGGTGCAAACCTAGTTGCCGCAGCGCCATACGTTAAGGGAGAATAACAATGGAATTAGAAAATCCCGTAATTTCAGCGATAAAAAAAGACTCTGAATTTGATAGTGCGTTGAATTCGCCGTCAAACGTGATATTTATGTTAAAAGCAGATATTATGACCTTAAAAAGCGTAATAGACAAAAAGCAAGATAAAAAAGTATTCGTGCATATAGATATGGCAGACGGCGTTGGTAAAGATAGAAAGGGCGTGGAACTTTTAAAGTCTATCGGCGTTGACGGAATAATAACTACTAAAAACCATTTAGTATACTATGCTAAAGAACAAGGCCTATATACTGTGCAAAGATTTTTTATAATAGACTCTGCATCCGTCGCTACAGCCAAAGAAAGCATAAGCAACACCAAGCCTGATTTTGTAGAACTTTTACCGGGCGTAGTTCCCAAAGTTATAAAAGATTTTGTGGAAACTACGGGCGTGCCTATTATAGCAGGTGGTTTGATTTCAGATAAGCAAGACGTAATTTCAGCCTTGTCTGCAGGCGCAGAAGCCGTTTCTACTACGAAAAGTGATCTTTGGAATATATAAACGAAAAGCGTTCGGTAAAAAACCGATCGCTTTTTATTTTTTATGTAATTTTGGTGTTTTTATATACAATTTTAACTTGAAAATAAACTTGCGTTGTTGTATAATAAAAAAGAATAAAAATGGTAGGGTATCTTTATGAGTAAACAAAAGATTACTGAGTATATCGTTGATTTACTAACCACCATAGTTGCAGGGATGATCGTTGCAACGGCCTTTTATTTTTTTCAAAACAGCAACGGCTTTGCTCCGGGTGGTGTAGGTGGACTAGCAACAATGACCTATCACTTCTTGCTGGCTTTGGGGATAGAAAACGTGCTTTGGGCGTATCTTATGGTTGCGTTCAATTTGCCGTTAATGATTTTGGTTGCCCTTTTCGTAGATAAAAAACTCGGCGTGTTCTTGATTATTTATTTGCTTGTTCAGTCTTTTGGAACTGAACTTTACGCAATTCTAGGCGCAAAACCATATTCAAAGTTGGTTTACGGCTGTGAATTTGAATTGACGTTTGCCGTTATAGGCACGGGTGCTATTTCGGGGTTAGGGTTTTCTATAATGTTAAGGCGTTTTGGCGCAAGTGGTGGTACTTACGCTATATCTGCACTAATAAAAAAAGCCAAGCCTGCAAGCAATATTGCCTACGTGGCGTTCTTGCTAGATAGTAGCGTCGTTTTGATAGCGTTTTTCGTGTATGGAAATCAAATAAACCCTGCGCTTTGCACGCTTATCAACCTGTTTATAGCAAACGTAGTGGTAGATTATGGACTATCGGGTATTAAGAACGGATATAAGTTTGAAATTATTACCGATAAGCCTGAAGAAATATCGCACGAATTGATGAAAAATCTTCATCACGGGGTAACGGAAATTAAAGTAGTCGGCATGTATTCTCATACCGATAAATATATGATCGTGTGCATTATTCGTAAAAAGCAAATAGGCGACATGATGAAAATTATAAAAAAATATAAGGGAACTTTCGCAAGTTTTTCAAAAGTAAACGAAGTTTTCGGTAGATTTAGAAAGTAAAAGATATAAGGAGTAAAACTATGACTTATTTAAAAGATAATTTTTTATTAACCAACAAAACGGCAGAGAAACTCTATTTTGACTACGCAGAAAAAATGCCTATTTTCGATTACCATTGCCATCTTCCCGAAACGCAAATTCTTGAGAACAAAGAATTTAACGACGTTTTTGAAATTTGGCTTAAAGGCGACCATTACAAATGGCGTCTTATGAGAAACTACGGTATAGACGAAGAATTTATTACGGGGGATAAGAGTAATAAAGAAAAGTTCGTTTGTTATTGCAGAGCGCTTGCAAGCGCCTTTGGTAACCCGTTGTATCATTGGTCGCAAGTAGAACTTAAAGAGTTCTTTAATTGCGAAGTGGAAATTACAGAAGAAAACGCTGAAACTATTTGGAACTGGTGTAACGAATATATTAAACTCAATAAAATTACCCCACAAAGCCTTATAGAGAAATCTAACGTTAAATATATTTTTACTACTAACGAAATTTTTGACGATCTTTCAACTTTCGTAAAGATTAAAGAAAAAGATTATAAGTTCAAGGTTATACCTGCTTTCCGTGCAGATAAAATTATGAATCTAGAAGCAAAAGGGTATAAAGGGTTTATTGAAAAACTTGTTGGTTTGACAAACGAAATCAACAATATTGACGACCTTGAAAAGGCTATTGAAACAAGACTTCAAGAATTTATCAAAGTCGGCACTACTGCAAGTGATATTGCTTTAGAAAGAGTATACGCCGTAGCCGATAAAGAAGACGCTAATAAAGTGTTTAAGTCTGCATTACAAGGCAATGCTATAAGCGAAAAAGATGCAGAAGTTTTCAAAGGCTATTTTACTTACTTCTTGTTTAAGTTGTATGCTAAATACGATATTAGAACCGAACTTCACGTTGGCGCAATGAGAAATAATAATTCGGTAATGCTTGAAAAACTAGGTCTTGATACCGGTTATGATAGCATAAGCGACGAAAATAGTATTAAGTTTATGTCTAGATTATTCGACAAACTCAACACGGAAAATTCCTTGCCCAAGACGATTATATTCAATCTTAATCCCAAAATGAACTGTGAAATCATGACGCTTTTGGGGTGTTTCCAAGACAGTAGTGCAAAGGGTAAAGTTCAATACGGACCTGCTTGGTGGTTCTTAGATAACAAGGTTGGTATGGAAAAACACTTGGTAGATTTAACTGCTACCGGTCATATAGGAACGTTTATCGGTATGCTTACGGATAGCCGTTCGCTTCTCTCTTATCCAAGACACCATTATTTTAGAAGAATACTCTGCAACTACCTTGGAACGCTTATGGAAAACGGCGAAATGACTACGGATATTGAAAGAGTAGGTAAGGTAATAGAAGATATTTCTTACAACAATTCAATCAATTACTTTGCAGTAGAAAAATAAAACAAAAGCGCATTTCTTAATCGGAAATGCGCTTTTTATAAGTTGTAGGTGTAATTTTACATCTTTTCTTGAAAACTTTAGAAAAATAGTTTGGCGTGTCAAACGCTAACTTGTCGGAAATTTCTTTAACCGTCAATTCGTTTTTAGCAAGTAGTTTTTTGGCTTCTTTAATTTTAAGGTCGATAAAATATTCAATAACCCCTTTTTTGGTCGCCTTTTTAAACTGTTTGAATATATACGCTTTTGAATAGTTGGTAAGCCTTGCAATATCGTCTATAGAAAGATTATCGTAAACGTGTTCTTTCAAAATCTTAATGGTATCTTCGGTGAGTTTATCGTTAATAACGCTTTCTTGTAGGAAAACGTCGTTGCCGTATTCTGTTTCGGTCATAGAACGCATTATATCAATAAGCAACATTTCAATATTGTTTTTAATAATTTGTTCGCCACCAAGAGTGGGTGATGGTAATAACGGCATGTTTTCCGTTTCCGAACTATAGGTGATATCAAAAGTTTTTTTAGAAACACTAATAATTTCTCTTAAATAACCAACTTGCTTTCTGTTTAGCGTAATGCACTTGTTGGTAAAAAAACGCATTGCTTCGGAAATGCAGTCAAACGAAACTACGAAAACGCTCGTGGGTGAGTTCCCTTCAGCAGAAAGCGAGTGGCGTTCGTTAGGTTTGTGGAATAAAATTTGCCCTTCGGAAAGATTTACTTTCTGCCCGTCAACAGTACAAAGCACGTCGTTTTTATCGGCGTAAACGAATTCCCAGAAATCGTGAGATTCTTCTTCGTGAAAAAAATGCTCGTCTAACTCAAGGTAGTGAATAAGAACGATTTTGTTAACTACTAATAAACTTTTAATCTTGTGCTTAAAATATTGTTTCATAAAAAAAGTATAACATAGTTTTACAAAATAAGCAAGTAGATTATTTTACCTTTTTTGGATATTATATGCCATTGCATTATTGAGTATTGTGTGGTACGATTAAAATGACGAAGAATATTGTACTATGTAAACATAGTAAAAGGAGAATATATGAGAATACTTGCAATAGGTTGTCATCCCGACGATATTGAAATTGCTTGCGCAGGCACTCTTGCAAAATGCGTTCAACGTGGGGATACGGTTATAGTCTGTCACACTTCAAGTGGTAACTTAGGTCACGTAGTAATTCCACCGGATGAACTTTCTATAATGAGAGCGAACGAAGCAAAGAAAGCAGGTTCACTTGCAGGGATAGAAGTTATTTGGGGTGGATTTGACGATCTTGAAATTTACGAAAACAATAGGGAAGCAAGAGATAAAATG
Organism: Christensenellaceae bacterium; assembly: GCA_045654165.1. Lineage (GTDB taxonomy): Bacteria > Bacillota > Clostridia > Christensenellales > Borkfalkiaceae > UBA1259. Next base: position 16,966 of record JAZOMV010000001.1, on the reverse strand, counting down.
GTAGACGTAATTCGTTATGCTAATCCAGATCTTATCATTACTCACGATCCCGACGATTATATGCCCGACCACACTTCAGTTTCAAAGTTGGTGTTTGACGCAAGTTTTACTGCAACTTTACCAAACTATAAGTGTACCGTTCATAAATTTACTAAAGACGATACCCCTGCAAAGTTAGTTCCTATTTATTATATGGATACTCTTGCTGGCGTAAACTTTAACCCGACTATGTACGTTGACGTTAGCGATACGATAGAATTGAAACTAAAAATGCTTAACTGTCACGAAAGTCAAATCGTATGGATGAGAGATCACGACCATATAGACTTTCCCGATATGGTTAAAACTTGTTCAAGATATCGTGGCTATCAATGTGGTGCTGAATATGCAGAAGGCTTTAAGCAATGCCAAGTATATTTAAAAGGCACTACTAAACGTTTATTACCCGAATAAAAATGAGAATATTAGCAATAACGGCACACCCTGACGACGCGGAAATTTTCTGTGGCGGAACTTTGGTTAAATGCGTAGAGCGTGGCGATATAGTTATCGTTTGCCATACTTCAAGCGGAAGTTTGGGGCATATGATAATTCCGCCTAAAGAGATTTCGGCTATCCGTTTAGAAGAAGCCAAGAAAGCAGGCTCGCTTTACGGCATAGAAGTTATTTGGGGTGGCTTTAACGATTTAGAGATTTACGAAAACAACAGGCAAGCAAGGGATAAGATGGTAGACGTAATTCGTTACGCAAACCCCGATTTAATAATCACCCACGTTCCCAACGACTATATGCCCGATCACAGTTCGGTTTCAAAATTAGTATTCGACGCTAGTTTTACGGCAACCTTGCCTAACTATAAATGCTCGGTGCATAAATATACTAAAGACGATACGCCCGCAAAACTAGTTCCCATTTATTATATGGATACTGATGCGGGGCTCAATTTTGGCGAACCCACTATTTACGTGGATATAACCGATACTTTAGATAAAAAACTCAACATGCTTAAATGTCATTATAGTCAAGTCGGTTGGCTTAAAGAGCACGATAACATAGACTTGCTTGAAATGACTAAGAGTTTTACTAAATATCGTGGTTATCAATGCGGGGTAGAGCACGCCGAAGTGTTTAGACCTTGCCAAGTTTACCTTAAAGGCGCGGCTAAAAGACTTTTACCCGAATAAAAATAAAAAAAATATATAAAATTTTAAGGAGAAATTATTATGGATTTTAATTCAACCGTTAAAGGCAGTTTATTAGAAGGTTTTTATCCCGAAGGTTGGGATTTTGCGAAGATTGACGAATGTTGTTCTCACAAACCCGAAGAAGTAACTGAAAGACAAGCATTTTGGAACGAAAAGTTTGAACCCGTTCAATGTGATTCACTCGGCGACTTTGAAGTAAAAATGGGTCACGAAATCGCAAACGAAATCAAAAAGGCAAACGAAAGAGGGGAAAAACTTGCTTTCATCCTTCCCGTAGGTCCTATGGGTATGTATAGATGGGCAGTTTACTTCCTTAAAGAATGGAACGTAAGTTGTAAGAACGTATGGTGTTTCAACATGGACGAATGGTCGGACGCTGAAGGTAATACTATTACCGGCGACGCATCTTTCCAAAACGCTATGGAAAACGCTTTCTATAATCCACTTGGCGAACTCACCGTTCCCGTTGATCACAGAAACTTTGCTACTAAAGAAAATCTTCCTACTTATCCCGAAAAGATCGCAGCGTTAAAGAAAGAAGGCGCTAAACTTGTTCTCGTTTACGGTATCGGTAGAATGTGCCACATCGCTTTCTGGGAACCACAATTCGGTTCGGAATTCTCTTCTACTGAAGAATGGATTAAACAACCTTATAGAATCGGTGCAAAACTTCACCCACTTACCGTTGAACAAAACGCACAAACTTCGTTTAAGTCAAGAACTTCATTAGTTCCTTGTCGTGCTAACACTATCGGGCCTGGTCTTATGTTCCAAGCAGATTACGCAATCGGTGGTGCAGACGGTATTTACGGACGTGGTATGCAATGGCAAGGTATGAGCCTTTGGATGACTTTACGTTACGGCGTAAATAGATGGGTAACTTCAAGCGTTATTCCTACTATCCCAGGTAGACTTTTCTTCCTTAAGGAACTTGCAGGTCCATTACAACCTGACATGAACTAATATGACGGAAAGAGAAAAAGCGCTTTCAGGTCAGTTATATTCGCCAAGCGATCCCGAACTTAGAAGATTACATTTAAGGGTTAAAAAACTGTTTGGCAAATATAATAAAATAGATCCGTCTAACGAAAAAAAGTTAGGCAAACTCATAAAAAAGATTTTTGGTAAAACGGGCGAACGTATTCACGTTCAGCCCCCGTTTTACTGTGATTACGGTATAAACATTTCGGTTGGCGAAAACTTTTTTGCTAACTACGGTTGTATAATACTTGACGTTAATAGGGTAACTATCGGTAAAAATTGTATGTTAGCCCCAAACGTTGCCTTGTATTCTGCAACTCATCCCACTCGTGCAGAAGAACGTTATAACGGGGTGGAATTAGGCTTGCCTATAACTATCGGCGATAATTGTTGGATAGGTGGTGGGGCGATAATCAATCCGGGTGTAACGCTTGGCGATAACGTGGTGGTTGCGTCGGGCTCGGTTGTAACCAAAAGTTTCGGCGACAACGTAATAATCGGCGGGAATCCCGCAAAGATAATAAAGGAATTAAAATGAAAAAATTTATAATGTACGGGGCAGGAAATATCGGTCGTGGCTTTATCGGTCAACTTTTCTCAAATAGTGGATATTCCGTAGGCTTCGTTGATATCAATAAAGAAGTTATAGGTCGTCTTAACACGGATAAAGAATATCCCGTTGACGTTGTTAGTGGCGACGTGGTTGATGAACAAATAGTTAAAAACGTTTACGGTATAGACGGTTCGGATAACGAACTCGTTGCAAACGAAATCGCATCTGCAGATATTATGGCAACGGCAATAGGCGTTAACGTTCTTAAATTTATCGCAAAGCCTATTGCTATGGGGCTTAAAAAGAGATTTGAAGCAAACGCAAAACCATTCAATATCATTATTTGTGAAAACCTTATCGGTGCAGATGAATTTTTAAAGGGTTTAATCAAAGCGCAAATCCCCGAATATGCAGAAAGAATAGATAAAGAAATCGGTTTTGTGGAAGCAAGTATCGGTAGAATGGTGCCCGTTGTTCCTGAAGAAAAGAAACAAGGCAACCCACTTAGAGTTTACGTAGAACCGTATAATATTTTACCGGTAGATAAAAACGCATTTAAAGGCGAAATTCCTGAAATTACTAATCTTTATCCATTTGCGCCGTTCAATCTTTTTATTCAAAGAAAATTATTTATGCACAATATGAGCCACGCAATAAGCGCATACTTAGGCTATCTTCGTGACTATGCTTATATCTATGAAGCTATTGCCGATTTTGATATAAGACTCGTTGCATATAAGGCGTTAACTCAATCGGCTCTTGCTGTAAGCAAAGAAAACGGCGTAGAAATAGATATTCTTTTATCGCACGCAGAAAACCTTATTTATAGATTTACTAATAAAGCACTCGGCGATACGGTAGAAAGAGTTGGTAAAGATACTATGAGAAAACTCAGCAATAACGATCGTTTGATTGGTGCAATTCTTCTTGCTGAAAAACACGATCTTCCTTGCACGTATTTGTGTATAGGTGTTGCCGCAGGTATGCTCTTTAACCCAGAAGCTGACGAAAGAAGTAAAGAACTTTACGCTTTCGCTATGGAAAACGGCGCAAAAGCAACGCTTGAAAAGTATTCTAATTATCAAGGTAAAAATCTTGATCTTATTTGCGAACTTTACGATATGCTTAAAAAGGGAAAACAACTTTCAGCCCTTATTAAGTATGCTGACGAATATACGGGAAAGGAAATTAGAGTATAATGGAAAGACAGGGTATAGCCTTTTTAGGTAATATATTAACCGACAACGTGAAAATGGTGCAAACTTATCCCGAAAAGGGAATGCTTGCTACTATTGACGACGAATCGTTAGCCGTTGGTGGCGCAGTTCCAAACACGGGTATAGACGTAAAGAAACTTGATCCCGAACTTAAAGTTTGGGCTTACGGTAGAGTTGGCGACGATTATAAAGGTCAATACGTAGTTGGGGAAATGAACAAAGTCGGCATTATAACCGACGGTGTTATCGTGAGCAAAACTGCACCCACAAGTTATTCTGACGTTATGACCGTTAAAGGAACGGGGGAAAGAACTTTCTTCCATAATCGTGGCGCAAACAAAGAGTTTTGCCCAGAAGATATTGATATATCTAAATTAGAGTGTAAAATTCTTCATATAGGTTACATTATGCTCTTAGATGCTTTTGACAAACTTAATGAAGACGGTACAACGCCTATGTCAAAGTTTCTAAAAAAGGTTAGAGAGGCAGGCATTAAAACTTCGGTTGACTTGGTTAGCGAATCTAGTGGTAATTTTAATAAAGTCGTAAAGGCAACCTTGCCACATTGTGATTACGTTATAATAAACGAAATTGAAGCAGGCGCAATCGTTGGCATTGATCCAAGAGACGTTAATGGTAAACTTGTAGATGAAAATCTTAAAGCAATAGCGACTGCTCTTATGGGTTTAGGCATAAACGAAAAGGTTGTTATCCATTGTCCTGAAAAAGGTTGCGCCCTTGATAAAGATGGTAAGTATACGGTGGTTGATTCAGTAAAACTTCCCAAAGGCTTTATAAAAGGTAGCGTAGGCGCAGGCGACGCTTTTTGCGCAGGCAGTTTATATTCAATATATAACGGATATTCGGATGAAGAAATGCTATCCTTTGCAAATTTAGTTGCGATAAATTGCTTATCGGCAGTTGATTCTGTTAGTGGAATTCCACATAAAGATAATATAAAAGCCGTTCTTAACGGCTAAATAAAAGAACTTGGATTTTGTATCCAAGTTCTTTTTAATTGCTAAAAGTATACAAGTTTTGTTGATACCTATAATTTTTGTTGCATATTTATTGTAAAAAATGTTAAAATATTACAAGAAATTTTTAAATGGGTGAATTATGAAAAAAATTGTTACAATTTTATTAACGTTGTTTATTTTTGCAGGTTTGTTAAATTTTGTATCTTGCAAAAATTACGAAACAGAATCTGCACCCCCAACTCAGACTTTGAAATATGAACTAATAGAAGGCAAAGAAGAATATGCCGTCGTTGGTTTAGATGGAGATGTAGTAACTGATATCGTAATACCTTCAACTTATAATAATTTTCCAGTAACGATTATAGAAAGTAAAGCTTTTTATGAACTTTCGTTTATAACCAGTGTAAAAATCCCTTCAACGATAACGAGTATAGGTTCGTCAGCCTTTGCATATTGCGCTTCCTTGTCAAGCATAAAAATTCCGTCAAGTGTGGTTAGTATAGGTTCAAAGGCTTTTAGTTATTGCGATAAGTTAAAAACAGTATCGTTTGCAAGTAACAGCAAAATAGAAATTTTAGGTAGTGAAGCGTTTTACGGTTGTTACAGTTTAACGAATATAAAAATGCCTGCAAGTCTTAAAAGCATAGGAACTAGGGCGTTTTATATTTGCGATAAATTAAAAACGGTAACTTTTGCAAGTGGTAGCGTGCTTGAAACGATAGGGAATTACGCTTTTTACGAGTGTGGAGAGTTGTATTCTATATCGATCCCGGCGTCAGTAAAAAATATAAACAATTATGCGTTTGCGTTTTGCGATAAGTTAGAAAAGGTGACCTTTGCCCAAAATAGTCAATTAGAAACGATAGGCAAGTATGCTTTTAAGAATTGTAAAAAACTTATAGGTGTCCGCCTACCCAACGGTTTACTTACCATAGGAAAAGAAGTTTTTTCTGGTTGTAATTCGTTTGCAACTATAAATATTCCGGCTAGCGTAACGAGTGTAGGCGCTAATTTGTTTAAAGGTTGTTTTCTCTTGACCTACGTTTATTGTGAAATGGAAAGTCAACCGAGTGGTTGGGATAGTTCTTGGCTTTCAGGTTGTCTTGCAACGGCACGCTGGTTAGAAAATGATAAATAATATAAAGGAATAAAAAATGCAAAAAATTAAAAAACTACTTTTACTTTTTCTTACAATGTTTAAAATAGGCTTGTTTACTTTCGGTGGTGGCTATGCAATGATCGCCATAATAGAAAGAGAACTTGTCGAAAAGAAAAAGTGGATAGAAAACGAAGATTTTATAGATTTAATTGCGATTGCAGAGTCAACGCCAGGCCCACTAGCAATAAATAGTGCAACTTATATAGGTTATAAGGTTGCAGGCGTTTTAGGTTCGGTATTTGCAACGCTTGGTGTGGTATTGCCGTCTTTTATAATAATTTTCATTATTTCATTGTTTTTTGATGCTTTTATAAAACTTAAATTCGTGGGTTACGCCTTTAAGGGGATTCAAGCGTGCGTTTCTTACCTTATACTATCTGCAGGTATAAAAATGCTAAAAAAACTCAAAATCGGAAAAAATCCGATGGCGATAATAATGCTTGTGTTAACAATGGCGTGTTTGATAGCGTTCTCTTTGTTTGCCATAAACTTTTCAACCATTTTCTATATTCTTATAGGTGGCACGATAGGTCTAATTATTTACCTTATAGGTTTATGCGTAAAAAGAAACGGTAAAAACAAAGAAGGGGGTAAAGAATAATGCCTGAACTTCTAGAATTGTTTTTAACCTTTTTCAAGATAGGCGCAGTATCGTTCGGTGGTGGTTACGCCATGATCCCGTTCTTTACCCAAGAATCAATTTCTCACGGTTGGCTCACTTATGAAGAAGTTATAAATTTTATTGCCGTTGCAGAATCTACACCTGGTCCTATTGCAGTAAATATGGCAACCTTTATAGGTTCAAGCGTTGGTGGTTTTTGGGGTTCAGTTTTAGCAACGCTCGGCGTGATTTTACCGTCGTTCATTATTATTTTAATTATAGCGGCGTTTGTAAGTGGTCTTATGAAATTCGCTGGCGTAAAAGCCTTTCTTGGTGGCGTTCGCCCCGTAGTCGTTGGTTTAATAATAGGCACGGGTATAACGCTTTTCCTTTCGGTAATGACTTCGGTAAAAGCCGTAGGTGATAAGTTTGTTTTCGAGTGGAAAGCGCTCGTTATTTTTGTAATGGTTGCCGTTACGGGATTTGTTTATAAGAAAGTTAGAAAGAAAGCAATTTCACCGATATTATTAATTATTTTATCAGCATTACTCGGTATGCTGTTTTACGGTGTGTTATAAGAAAAAAGCCGTTGCGATTAATCGCAACGGCTTAATTTTTTAATTAAAGTTTGTTTCCACATTCGCTACAGAATTTGGCGTTACCCGAAAGTTTTGCACCACAGTTAGAACAGAACTTTTGAGTAGGTAATTGCTTGCCGCATTCGGGGCAGAATTTAGCGTTTGCGCTAACGCTTGCACCACAATCAGGGCAAGTTTTGCTAGAAGTAGGTTGTTGTGTAGGCTGGGGAGTGGGTTGGTTAGACGGCTTAAATGCTTCTGCGAAAATACTACCTATGCCTGCACCTGCGCCGATGCCAACGCCTGCACCCATAAACGTACCACCCATACCTTCGTTTTTAGCAGCGTCTTTCATTGCTTCGGCGGCGGCAACTTTCATCATAACGTCAGTCTTGTCGCCAAGAATACCAAGTCTACTGCGTTCGTCTATGGCCTTTTCAACTTCTTCAGGTACGGAAGTGTTTTCGATTACGAAGTTTTTCAAGCATAAACCAAGTTCGTTAAATTTATCTTGAACTTTACTATTAACAATTTGGTTAAATTCTAAAGTGTTTCCTGCAAAATCTAAGGCAGAAATTCTACTTTCACCAACAGCGTCGGTAAGGGTGGAAATAACCAACGTTTTTAAATACGCCGTAATATCTTTTGTTTCAAAAGAAGAACGAGTGCCGAATAATTGTTGTAAGAAAAGCCCGGCATCGCTAACAGAGAAAGCGTAAGAACCGTAACTACGAACACGAATCATGCCGAATTCCGGATCTCTTAATAAAATCGGGTTAGCCGTGCCCCATTTGTTATCGGTGAATTGTTTGGTGTTAACGAAATAAACGTCAACGCTAATCGGTGTTTGGAAACCGTATTTCCAACCGGCAAGTTTAGAAAGAATAGGGAATATGTCCGTGTTTAAATCGTAAGTGCCGGGCGTGAACACGTCGCAAATTTGACCTTTATGAACGAAAATTGCTTGTTGAGATTCTCTAACGATAAGTTTGCTTTTGTGATTGATTTCACGACCACCTTTTTTTAAAGGCAATTTGTACGCAATAGTATCGTTTGAATCGTCAGTCCATTCGAGAATTCTTAAAAATAAAGCCATAATAAACTCCTAACTTTTTTATTATTCTAACATAAAAATTTTAAATTATCAATATTTTATTATAAATTACGTTTACTTTTTTGTTAAAAATGTGCTATACTCATAATGCTTTAAGTTTTTTTTAATAAAAATATTACTCTTATGAGTAAAAATCCCACAAAAAAGCTCGTAAGAATTTTTTGTGGAAAGGAAGATCAACGAAACGAATCTGTAATTTACAGAGATGTAAATTACTTTGAGTGAAGTTTGAACTGACGCGCAGGTGTAGTTTAGTGGCAAAACAACAGCTTCCCAAGCTGTGGTTGTGAGTTCGGTGTGACGAAGTCACTCTTGCCGAAGAACGAAAAACAAGATGAGAAAGGATAGAAAGAAAGGCAAATTCTCATCACGAAAAGAAAATAAAAGGACGAGTTGCAGGTGTAGTTTAGTGGCAAAACAACAGCCTCCCAAGCTGTGGTTGTGAGTTCGATTCTCATCACCTGCTCCAAAAACATAAAGGACGGCACATGCCGTCCTTTATGTTTTTCGTGTAGATGAGAGAAAGAACTTTAGTTCGGTCGTCAAATGACGGGCAATAAAAACGGGCGAGACCATCGTAGCGAAGCGGAGATGCTTCTCATCACTTATGTAAATACGGCACACGCCGTCCTTTTTGTTTTTCGTGTAGATGAGAGAAAGAACTTTAGTTCGGTCGTCAAATGACGGGCAACAAAAAAATATAGACGTTTCGTTAGTCTTAGGTTTTAAGTGTTTATTTCTGATGGGGCAAAGCCGTATAATTTCTCAAATGCTTTACTGAATAAAAATCACTAATTTTAAGCAAAAAGTTAATTTGTTTATATGGCTTTGGAACTTTCTTTCCTATCAATGTTTTTGGCGTAGAATATTGACAAGTTTTTATTGCTTTGATATAATATATCAAAAAGGATTAGGTAACGATATGAAAAAGGAATTTATAAATAAAAAGATAGGTTTTTTTGGTGCAAGTATAACTGACAACGGGTATTATTTGTATCACGTTCGTTCGCATATTCTAAATCAACAAGATAAATGCATGGTTTTCAATCATGGGATAGGTGGTACTCGTGCAGAAATGGGTATATATACTATTAAAGACGAATTAGAACCCATCTATCCTGATTATATGATTGTGGAATTTGGTGTAAACGATTTAGGTATTTGGTTGTACGATAGTTTCCTAATTCAAAACGAAGAACTAGAACTTTCAAAAAAACAACGCAACGATACGTATAAGCAAAAGATGCTAGAAATAGCAGATTATCTTATCTCTAAAGGAATAAAACCTATTTTCGCAACGCCTTTTGCAGTAGACGAATTACTAGTTGAAACGGATGATATAGAAACCTTAGTAGATAATAAAGAAAAGGGTGAAAAGATAACCCCTGCCTTTTATAAAAGGTCAACTTTTGCACGCATAAACAATGCGCTTAAAGAGTATAGTGAGTGGATTAAAGAAACTTGTGCGATAAGGGGAATTCCCGTAATAGACGTGTTTAGTTATACCTACAAACAAACGATAGAAAAGGGTGGGCTTCACGAAAAAGACGGCATACATTATTCTTTTGAAGGTGCAAAATCAATAGCAGACGTTATGCTAGAATATTTAGGTTATCAAAAGCCTTTCGTTTACGAGCGCACGGACATTAACGACGCTTATTGGGAAATGGAAAAGAAAGAGCGTAGTGCACAATTTTTGCCTTGGAATTTTTGCCATCCACTTTTCGGTAATTTTACCGAAGAAGATATAAGGCAAAAAGCGTTAAGTATTTTGGCAGATAAAAAGTCAAGCGAACTTAATAAGCGTAGGGCAAACGGGTATTTGAATTATTATGCTAATAGAGAAAAGTTAAGAGAAGAACTTTTAGAAATTCAAAATTCGTGGGTTGGAAAGTAAAAATTAACAATTTTTCAAATCCGATTGACTTATGAACAAAATAATATTATAATAAATTGGTAAAAATATATTATAAGTTTGCCTATTTTTATTATGGCAAAAAAAGGAGATTTAATTATGGCTAACAAAATTACTGAAAACACTACTATATTTGAAGCAATTCAAATCAATCCAAACGCAGGCGAAATTCTCATGTCTTTCGGTATGCATTGCTTGGGTTGTGCTCTTGCGCACGGCGAAACCGTTGGTGAAGCAGCACAAGTTCACGGTGCAGATCTTGAAGAAATGCTTCGTCAACTCAACAATATAGAAGAATAATCAAATGTCTGAAGTTAGGGAAAAAGATATTAGTGAGATTGATAAGAGTGTAGAAACTGAATCGGTTAAATGTGATGGTTGTGGTTCAAACTTGGTCTTTGACCCAACCGTGCAAAAACTCAAATGCCCACATTGTGGGTTAGAAAAAGAGTTTGACACTACAATTTTTGCAAATGAACGTAATATTTTAGACGGGTTTTCTGACGCTAAGCAATGGACTAGTGAAGAGGCTGTGGTGTTCTCTTGTGAAAACTGTGGTGCTAAAGTCGTTTTAAACGTTAACGAAAGCGCAAAGAGTTGTCCGTTCTGTGGCACGGCTCACGTTAAAAAAGTAGAAGAACTTGCAGGTGTAAAACCAAACGCCGTTCTTCCTTTTTCGTTTGACGTGGCAAAAGCAACCGAATTCAGTAAAACATGGGCAAAGCGTCGTTTTTTTGCGCCTAGAGATTTTAAGAAGAATTTAAGCACTAAAAACGTTCACGGCGTTTATACCCCTTGTTTTACTTTTGATAGTTGCACTTGTTCCACGTACGTGGGTAGATTAGGTAAAACTAAAACGAGAACGGTTGGTTCTGGTAAAGATAGAAGAACGGAAACTTATACCGTATGGTTTACCGTTAGTGGTACTTTTAGCCGTGATTTTGACGACGTTTTGATAACGGCAGGCTCAAAGTTTACGCAAAAGCATCTTGACAAAGTGTCGCCGTTTGATACTAATTCAAGTAAGCAGTACGAAGAAAAATATCTTTTAGGGTATATGGCGTATCACTACGATAGTCAGTTAGAAGATTGTTGGGGTCAAGCCAAAAACCGTATGGATGCAAATATTCGTAGAGGAATACTTAGTCAATACGTTTACGATAAGGTTGCATATTTAAACGTATCAACTTCTCACTCTAACGTTACTTTTAAGTACGTGATGTTGCCCGTGTACGTAGGGAATTATAGTTATAAACAAAAACTCTATAATTTTTTCGTAAACGGCAATACGGGAAAGGTAACGGGAAAAACGCCTTTATCGTGGTTAAAGATACTTTCTAGCGTTCTTTTAGGCGTCGCACTTGTCATTGGGGTGTCTATTTTGATATATTTGACCCAATAATGTAAATAATTTTCAAAAAAACGATTTTTTTATTGACCTTTAACCCTGTTTTGATATATAATTATTAAGATATGCTTGTAAAATAGCGAAAAAATTTTTTTCGCAACGGAGGAAAAAATGGCAAAACAACTTTCTGGTGCAAATTCATCAGAGAAAAGAATTAAGAAAGGTAAACCGATAACCTTTTTATCGATTTTATCTTTCGTAATGGTATTCCTTATCGTAATGACGTTCGTGCGTTTCCCGATAGGGCTTAAGAACTATAACTCAGTTCTTGGCGCAATCGATTTAGATTACGATATGGTAGGTGGCGTTTCGTATACTCTCGATTATCTTGAAGATGAAAATCTTGAAGACGTTGAAGATGTTAACGAAATTTTAGACGTAATGCGTTATAGAATGAACGCTCTCGGTTATGAAACTTTTTCGGTAAAAGCCGTTAAGTCTACCGATAGCAACGTAAAAGACTACGACGTAAGAATAGAAGCAAAAGCAACCGATAGTATTGATTCGGATATTAGCGTAGTTGCCGCTTACGGTGAAGTTTCTATTTTCGGTGGTACGGATGAAAGTTCGGCAACGGAAATTTTAACGGAAAAAGATCCGATTAAGTCTGCTAAATATTCTGGTTCGGGTGTTCGTTATGATGCAGAAGGTAATGAAGTTACTGCTTATATAGCAACTATCAACTTTACCGATTACGGATATGACGAACTTAAAAAACTCATCAAAGAAAACGGTTCTTATTACGTAGCGATCAAACTTGGCGAAACTACGATATTTAGCGAGACCCTTAATAGTGAAAGGTTTACACAATCGTTCGATATTAGTTATTTAAACGAATCGGCTGTAAGACAAGTCGCTTTACAAATAGACTCTGGTGGACTTGCGTTCAAGTACGAAGTTAAAGAAGGCGTTACGATCACTTCGCCATACGGCGAAAATATGGGACTTAAGAGCACGCTTTTCGTGGTAATCTTACTCGTTCTCATTATCGTTGCTCTTTGCGTTTTATATAGAGCAATCGGTGGCATTATGAGTTTCTCACTTGTTTGCTTTATCGTGCTTGAAGTGATTATGCTTATTGCCGTTCCCGGTATCGTATTGTCAATGGGTGGTGTGTTCGGTATCGTATTGTCAACCATCGTAACGGCGCTTTGCCTTGCGTTGACTGCCGATAAGATTAAAACCGAATACGCAAATAGTGAAAAGACTGTAAAGGCAGCTGTTAAAAAAGGTTTTGCAGATTCACTTTTCCCCATTATCAATATTAACGTCGTATGCGCAGTAGTAGCAGTTTTACTCTTTGCGTTTACTACGGGGGCTGTAAATTGCTTTGCAATTACTTTTGGTATCGGTTCTGTTCTTGGTTTGATATCGTCTATCGCTTTCTCAAGAATGTTTGCATCTATGGTTTTACCCATTTGCGAATATGACGAAAAAGTTCTTAATCTCAAAAGGGGGAACAAGTAATCATGGCTAAAAAGATTAAAATTTTCTTTATTTCAGTTCTTGCTCTTCTCGTTGTTGGTATGACTTTGATAGGTGTTCTCGGTTTCAACCAAAACGTTGATAATCGTGGCTCTTACGAAATGCAAATCAGCGTTAACTTTGATGCTCAAGATTCGGCAACCGTTCTTAAAGATGCATCTGAAAAAGCGTTGAAAGATAACGGCTTAAATCCCGTTGCAGTTCAAATTGCAGACGACGGCACGCTTATAATCTATAAGTTTAATAAAGACGTTTCTGCTTATGCAACCAAGATTGAAAATTCAGTTAAAAACGAAATAGACAAACTTGGCGTTACCGACTTAGAAGCGACGAATTCCGTAAAGGTTGTTGTCGGTGGGTATTATTCTCAAGTAGGCAAAGTTCTTCTTGCTCTTGGAATTGCTCTTGCAGTAGTTTTCCTTTACGCACTTGTAGTAGTTAAACTTTCAGGTGGCGTAGCAGTATTGTCGTCAACCGTGCTTTCAGCACTATTAGCAACTGCACTTCTCGGCATCACGAGAATACCTGCTGGCGCATATCTTGCTATTTTCATTGCAATAGCAATGGCAATAGGTGGTGGCTTGGCTTTATTCCTTGCAACCAAATATAAGGCAGGGCTTAAGACGGCTGAAAAAGTTTCAACTTGTCAAGTTGCTGAAAAGGTACACGCTGATATGTTGAAAGTGTATATTGCTCTTGCAGGCACTTTGGTAGTTGCAACACTTCTTTCGTTAATATGTGGATTAGGCGTGTTTATGATAGCGCTTGGCGTATGTCTTTCTGCTATTACGGGAATAGTTTGTGCAATGTCTTTAACACCTATCGTTTGGTCGGCAATTAAAGGCAAAAAGAAAAAATAAGAAAACAAAAAAAATTTATTTTAGTTTATTCGGAATAAGGTGGAACAAATTTCCACCTTATTCGGTTATATAAGAAAAAGCGTATGAAAATAGTTTACGGTAAACAATTAACGGCAGAAGAACATCTTTTATGCCAAAATATAGCCTTTTCATGTGGTATCATGATGGATACTGCAAGGCTTTTGCTTTACCGTGGAATTGATAGTGTAGAAAAAGCGAGAATTTTTTTAAGTCCAAGTAAAAACCATTTTTACAATCCTTTCTGGCTTTCAGGTATGACCGAAGCAGTTGAACGCATAAAACAAGCAAAAATAAACGGCGAAAACGTGCTAGTTTTCGGGGATTATGATGCAGATGGTATTTGTGCAACTTCGGTTTTATACTATTGTTTAAAAGAATTTGGGATAGTTGCTAGAACCGTTATTCCAGAGAGAGAAGATGGTTACGGGCTAAACGTAGCAAAGATAACAAATCTTAACCTTGAAAAGAAAATAGATCTTTTAATTACCGTAGACTGTGGTATAAGTGATTATGATAAAATAGAAGAAATAAAAGGGCTTGGTATAGACGTTATCGTTACCGATCACCACGAACCACCGTCAATTCTTCCTAACTGTATAAAAATCAACCCCAAGTTGCCGTATCAAGATTATCCGTTTAACGGGCTTTGTGGCGCAGGGGTTGCATATAAACTTGGTAGTGCGCTTATAGGCGTGCTTGCTGATAACTATTTAGATTTTACTGCGCTTGCTACCGTTGCCGACAGTATGGATCTTGTAGACGAAAATAGAAGTATAGTCGTAGAAGGATTAAAACTGTTTAATTCTTATAAAATAAGAGAGCAATTTAAGGTGTTGCTCGGCGATAATAACCGTTCGATAACGGCTCAAACTTTGGCGTATACTATTGCTCCTAGAATTAACGCCGGTGGGCGTATGGGAAATGCAAATCTTGCGCTAAATTTATTCCTATCGGAAAGTTCTTCTGATATCTTTGATTATACTGCAAAACTTGGCGAATATAATTTACAACGCCAAGCAGAGTGCGATGCAATATATAGAGAAGCCAAGGAACTCATAACTGAAAAAGGGTTAGAGGGGGATGAGATTATTCTCGTAGAAAATCCAACCTGGAAAACGGGCTTTATAGGTATAGTTGCTGCAAAATTAGTTGAGGATTATAGTAGACCGGTTATCGTTTTTGCAGGGCAAGAAGACGGGTGCTTAAAAGGCTCGGCTCGTAGCGTTGAAGATATAAATATTTACGATGCAATCTGTTCGGCACAAGACTTATTGATCGGTTTTGGTGGACACTCTCAAGCGGCGGGAATTTCCGTTTCGATGGAAAATTTCCCCATATTAAGACAAAGACTTAACGCTTTCGTAAAAGATAATTACGGCATGCGTGATTTGGAAAAAAAGACTTACGTAGACTGGGAAATTAACGGCGAATTATCCTTGCGTTTTGCTAGGGAAATAGATATGTTAGAGCCGTTTGGCGTGGGTAATAAAAAACCCATTTTTGCAACAACTATTAAAGAAGTTGAAACAACGCCGTTAAAAGCAAATTCGCCACATTTTAATTTTAAAACGAACGTTATTGAAATGCTTTATTTTAACGGTGGAGAAGATCTTTTCAAATTATCCTTGCCGATAGATAAAAAGGTTGTTTTTGAAGTTAACTTGTCTACCTTTAAGGGTAAAGAATATCTTAAAGGCTACGTTAAATCGGTAATAGCCGATTATACGGATTTTTCTAATTTAGAGCCGTACCTTTACGCAAGTGAATTAGAAAAATTAAAAACCGACGAGATTAGCGTTCCCGAAACTATTTCAAAAACGGAATTGAACGGTACTTACGGAACTGTTTACGCCGTTTCGGATTATAAAACCTTAAAAGATTATCCGGAATTATCGAATTTACCCGTTAAACTTTTTGTTTTAGACGAAAAAAACGCATCTAATTGCGTTGTAGTAGGTTTGAAACAGATTACTCGTGGTTTTAATAAAATAGTATATTTAGATAAACCTTTGGCATATCTAAAAACCGATATAAAGAGTTATATCGTTAGTGATAAAAAGGGTTATAATTTTATAGAAGATCTATCGGTTGATAGAAGTGTTTTTTCCGAATTGTTCGTTGCGATAAAGAATTTGACGGGGAAAAAGTTTAAAAGTGTTGGCGATTTTGCCGTTAAATATTGTGGGGAATATTCCGTATCGCAATTCGTATTTTGTTTAACGGTATTCTTAGAGTTAGGGATATTTTATCAAAAGAACGGTATGTTATTGTTTGATTCTAACGTTAAAAATCCATTAGCAAATTCTAAGGTGTATAGTAAAATTTGCTTGTTAAAATAGATAAATTAGGTAGTTATGTTTAGTATATTACAAAAACTAGAAGAAACGTATAACGGCAAAGATCTAATTCTCGTACAAAGAGCGTACGACTTTGCTAAACAAGCGCATTGTAATCAAAAGCGTGCTTCGGGTGAAGAATATTTTATTCACCCTTGTACCGTTGCCGAAATTCTCGTAGGTTTGGGGTTAGACGCCGCAACCGTTGCAGCGGCTTTTTTGCATGACGTAATTGAAGATACACCCGTTTCAGAAGGCGATATAAGAAAAGAATTCGGCGAAGAAGTTTTAGAACTTGTTGTCGGCGTAACTAAACTTGAAAAAATCCAGTTTAACTCTAAGGAAGAAGAACAGGCTGAAAACTTCCGTAAAATATTCGTTGCAATGGCAAAGGATATAAGGGTAATAATCATAAAACTTGCCGACAGATTGCACAATATGCGCTCGCTTAACTTCTTAACTCAAGAAAGGCGTGTGCGTATGGCTAAAGAAACGCTAGATATTTACGCACCACTTGCAGATAGGCTTGGTATCTCGCAAATCAAATGCGAAC